>NZ_BAAHYZ010000011.1:0-148260 GCF_054657295.1 Desulfocastanea catecholica | reverse complement strand
GAAAAAAGCACGGTTTCAACTAAACCGTGCTTATGGGGTTGTTTTTTTGGCTTAAATTGTGCGCTTTATCCGATTTTCAGGAGTAGATGGGTCTCTTCAGATCCGAAGAATTTCTAGTCCTTGGTGATCGTCGGTATTATTTTAATCCGGCTTTGTTTGCTATCGCCGGGATCATGATAGAAATCGTGGTTTTTCTGTTAAGCTAATTTGAACAACACATCACTATCTTTGACCAGCTTAAGACACCATGATTTAGAAATGAACAGGCCACCAGTGCGTAGTTGGTGGCCTTTCATTTCTTTAGATCGATTATAACCCATTGACAATATTTATGGGGCATTCTCCTTTTGCTACCGCCAGAATATTTGCCCAGACTGTTTTATGCATTTTTTCAAAAGCCGGTTTGGTGGTTCCGCCAATATGGGGGCTGAAAAGCAGTTTGTCATGACAACTCTCCGGCAGATTAAGCAGTGGATTGTCCAACATAACCGGTTCCGGATACAGGGTGTCAAGACCAGCTCCTGCGATCAGATCGGCTGATAATGCTGCGACCAGATCTTCCTGGACAACCAGCTCCCCACGGGCAGTATTGATAAGCAGGGCAGATGGTTTCATCAGCGACAGCAGTTCGGCATTGATCAGGCCAGTGGTTTCAGCGGTTACCGGTAAATGCAGGCTGATGATGTCACATTGTTTGCAGAGGTCTTCCAACGGCAGATAGCTTAGCCCCAGTTCGTTTTCAGCTTCGTTTTTTCGGGACCGGTTGAAATAGCTGAGCTTTGAACCAAATGGCTTCAAACGCTTCGCAGTTTCAAGGGCAATGGAACCCATGCCGATTAGACCCACATGACAGTAACCCAGCTCCGGAATGCCGTCGAGGATAAATGAACCTTTGGCTTGGATCTGGTGACCGCTGCGTACCATCTGATCGCCTTCGAGAAGCCGTCGTTGGAGGCCCAGCATAAGCAGAATGGTTTGCTCCGCTACCGCACCGGAGTTGGCGGCGGTATTGTTACAGACGTAGATATTTTTTTCTTTAGCGGCCTGACTATCAATTTTATTATAGCCTACACCTTCGGAGTGGATGAGTTTGAGATTGGGCATGTTATCAATCAGAGTTTTACTGACTTCCCGAACGGCATCTGCAAAAATAAAATCAGCATCGCCAGCAGTTTGCAACACCGCATCATCAGTATTCAAATTTTCACCGAAAATTAGTTCCCAGTCTTTTGGAATACCTGATAAATCAGAAAATTTTTCCACGCGTTTCGTCGATGTTAGAATCAGAACCTTTGTCACTGCATTACCTCCGTTATGGTGAGGTGAGGGTGGGTGGGTGATGGTGAGGTGATAAGCAGTTGCTTTCTTCGGGCTTCCTAAAAAAAGCCCTTTACAACGAAGAGCGATCCGCTCCAATCCATCAAAACTACCTTTTGCCGACATTTTTAGCAAATAATTTTACACTGAAACCAATGACTGTCATTGACCCAAGCTCGCCAAGATCTTTCCCGCAATAAGCCAAGATGAGCCAGGATCTTCTTGATCACCCGATGTTCGTAGACGAAACTCACGATCTTCATCAATCCACTGCAGTGGTTTCAAAGAAGCGGATCTACCTCCCAGACTTTTTTGATGCACTCACGCCAGACCAGAGGCGGGATTTTCTTCGTGCGGAAATTGCTTATGATAATTACCTCGCTGTTTTGCAATTCCGTTTTCTCCGACTCCCCCCTGTAATAACTCGGATCTTTGGCGGTCGCCCCACATTCTATTTGAATACCAACCGTAATATCTGACCATTTGGGCGAGCCTTTCAGGAATATGCTGGGTAATTGCCGCAATGAATTCAAGGGGTGCAAACATCTCGAAATTCCGCTTGTTGCCGCCATGGCTCATCTTCGACCGGTAGACAACCGTATCTGAAATGAGCCGATATAGGGTATTTATCCTGCGTGAATAAACCCCGGCAAGATCACCGATCAACCTTTCGCAAGGTGGTGGATTTTGAAAAGGGTCTTTTCGGATTATTTCAAGAAGTCTTTGTGCTTTGGCCTTTAATCCAGCAGTTGCCTGCTTTTTTGCATCTTTCTGAGCTTGTTTTGTGAAAACAATTTCCCACGTCGCCAATCAAGCTCCTTTGAACATTCCGTCAGATCCTGCTCGATCCTCTCTTTGATAGATTCCTGCATTCCTGGCACTGAAGAAGGTAGAGTGTTTCAGATATTGCATTCCAGTCTTCTTCAGATACGAGTACAGCATTGCCTCTTTTGCCGGTGATTATGACTGGCTGATGTGAAGCTACCTTATGCTCACTGATCCGCTCTGGAGGGAAATGACGATAGAACGCCATTCGTCCAATTTCAAGCTGTTTGATAATGTCTCGCACCTTCACTTAATTCTAAAAAGTACATTGAGCGAGATCTCCCCTGCAGGAGATGGTCGCAGCACAAACTGCAGAGAATGATCTTTCCTTATGCCGGCGGGATAAGGCAGCACGACGGTTTTTTGTCCCGACAGGACTCCCGCTCCATGGCAATGGTGGCAAGTCGCATATCTGGAATAGCCCTTTCCGTGACACGCAGGACAAGGCATGCGGATGGGTACCTGCAGACGGAGTCGGCCACCGCTTTGTGCCTGTGCCGGGGTCAAACTGACCTCAACAGTGATATCTTCAGCCCGGCTCGTTTCCAGCTGCTGACGGCTCCTTGACGTACCGAAAAACTGGTCGAAGATGCTGTTGATTGGGGTGTGGGGATGGTAAAATGATCTGTCCGGAAAGTGTCTGTTACTAAAATGAGCATCTCTGCCGGGCACCAGAGGTTCAATTGTCTCGTGGTAAGATCGATGCACCGGCTGCACATTTCGTGCCTGGTATTTCCGAGGAGTATCCTGTAAGGACTCGTCATATATCCTGCGGCTTTCCGGGTCGCTGAGGACGGAATACGCCTCCTGGACAACCTGAAAGGGTTCATGGTTTTGTCCGTAATAATCCGGATGAAATTCTTTTGCGAGCCGGCGATAAGCAGCCTTGATATCGGTTTGTGTGGAATCGGCGGGAATTCCTAAAATAACGTAATAATCCTGGGGCATCTCAGATCCTCCTGAAGTAATTCCAATTTTTCCAAGAATTTTCAGAATAATCCGTGTTCTCTACGCGGAAACAGCTTTCTGCAGCGGTGCTCGCAAGACCTTTGGCGGCCCTACCACTCCTCCATCGGCATGCCTTTTTCGATAATGGCATGAACCGTCACAATGTTTTTTTGCGTGAGACTCACCTGCTTTTCCAGCATGTCATAGAGGACATCATCTTTTCCAAGTAAATTTTGGGTTTTTTCCAGAAGGTTCTCGCCAATTCTTAAATAATTTTTCATCTCTTTGAGAATTGTCTTTCGAATATTGTGTTTTTCCAACTCGGTTTCAATAATCGGCAGAAGTCTTTTGATGGAAATTTCCACCAGGGCATCCCTGGAGATGTTTTGTTTTTTGGCGATGTCATTGATCGACCGCAAGGAACTTCTGCTGATGACAAATGTTTTTTGCCGCCGCGTCGTCTGCTCTTCACGCGACTGTTCATTTTCCTGAGCCAGCTTGACAAGGAGGGAGGTATCTTCGACGAGCTGATCGAGTAAGGATTTCTGCTTGATCCCCAACTGCCCGGCAATAACTCCCAAAAGATCGATGATCTCTTGGGGAAGCTTGAATGTCGCGCGCACAGACTGTTTCTTGCGCAACTCATCAAAAGAAATTTCCCTATTATTCAAAGCTGTTTCATCCCTTTTCATATTCATTCCAACTCTCCTTACCGGGAAATTATATCATTTATATTATTTTGTCAATTACTGTCTAAATAGTAATATTGTTTAAAAAAGCATTTTTATTTTTTTATGATATTGACATGGAATTTGCCTGTATTTATTCTTCTCAACAGAGAAAGTGAGTTCAGAAGATTGGTAGCTGATGTGTCGTAGTTGATTTTTAAAAAATTTGAAACCTTTTACCTGGTATTTTCTGTGACGACAACCGTCCAACAAAACCAATGAACAGGAGGAACAGCTATGTGGACAAGATTAAGTGATATTGATCGGATGTTCGATACCATGGACTTACTTCGTTCCAAATTGAACAGAGTATTCACGGAGTACGAAGGGCCCTATGGCGAAGATTATGGGTGGCAGGTATTCAATGGTTCTCCACGAACGAATCTTTATGACGCCGGCGATTCATTTCAAATTATTGCCGAGGTTGCCGGACTAACCAAGGAAGATCTGAATATCAGGATTCAAGGAAATTATCTGGAATTAAGCGGTAAACGCAAATCCGATGCCCCGGAAGGCTATAAGGTCCATCGTGTTGAACGGGACATGACGTCATTCACCCGTAGTTTCACCCTGCCTGCCGAGGTTAATGCCGATAAAATCGAAGCCGTATTACAAAATGGTCTGCTGACTCTGGTATTACCAAAGGCAGAAGCGGCAAAACCAAAACAAATCAGCATTAAATAACTTTCTATCTGAAATATACCTACTTTTTCGGAGGTGAACTATGAATGAGAAGACTGATCTGACGCCAAGAAAGGAAAATATAGTGGCAAGACGGCAGGATATGCCAAGGGTTGCCCCGGTGGTGGATATCTATGAAAACGAGGACGAAATATTACTGCAGGCCGACATGCCTGGGGTCACCAAGGAGCAAGTGACGATAAACGTCGACAATGGCAAACTGGAGATATCCGGAATGCGCAAGTTAGAAACAAAAGGTACCTCAACCTGGCAGGAATTTGGCGACGTTGAGTATCGGCGCATTTTTTCGGTTCCCCAGTCAATAGATGTCGGCAAGGTCAATGCGGAACTGAAAGAAGGGGTGCTTAAACTTCATTTACCAAAAACGGAAGCGGCTAAACCACGAACTATCCAGATCAGCGCCGTATAGAAGTCGATTGTAAATACTAAAAAACAAGAAGAGGCGGAAAGTCGTGGCAACACGATTTTCCGCCTCTTTTTGTTTGCCAAAACGTAAAGACGGTATATGGGTGAAATAAAAAAGCACGCCCGGTGCAAGGGCGTGCCTTTTAACCGCAGGAGTGCATCAACCGTTCTTTAGGCGATCAGTCTCTGCTGCCGCCGAAAAATCGCAGCAGCATAAGAAACAGATTGATAAAGTCGAGATAAAGCCGCAAAGCCCCCATGATCGAACCTTTGCGAATAGCCTCCTCGCCCTGGGCCATTATTCCTTCCTCACCTATCTTTTTAATCGACTGCACATCGTAAGCGGTCAGAGCGGTAAAGATGAACACGCCGATGAGGGATATCACCCAGTACATCCCGGAACTTTTCAGGAAGATATTGACGATTGAAGCAATGATAATGCCGATAAGTCCCATAAAAAGAAAGGATCCCCATCCGGAAAGATCGCGCTTCGTCACCAGACCATAAACGGCCATCGCGCCAAACATGCCGGCGGTTATAAAAAAGGTCCCGGCGATGGACGAGCTGGTATAGGCGAGAAAGACCACCGACAGAGTAAGCCCGTTGAGCACGGAATAGCCGACGAACAGGCTGGTAGCGGTTGACGCCTGGATTTTCTCAATCCGGGCGGAAAGGTAAAAAACGAGTCCCAGTTCGCCTATCATCAGAATGAAGAACAGGGGACTGCCGATAATGGCCATGGCCAGGCTGGTATGGGCGGTAAAATATGCCACAATCCCGGTGATTCCCAGGCCAACGGCCATCCAGTTGAAAACCTTGGCAAGAAAAACAGTCGAGGCCTCCTGCCGGGCCTGTGCTAATGGTATCTGTCTGGCATTTTCGTACATTGTCACTTCCTCTCTTTTAATGGTGAATACTGGTCATGTTGCTACAAAGTATACCCGTACGATAATCACTCGCCAAGAAGAAGATAATACTTTTCGGCATATTTTACGGGGCCGGTGCTGTCGACGGATATTATGGATTGTATGAAAATTGTGGGAGGCTGTGGGTAAGTATCGAAGTGGCATATTTTTTTGAAACAGTTAACTGCAATGGAGGAGATTGTGAAAAGAACGAATATTTTTTTTCGGCTTTGTGCGCTTATTATTGTGTTTATAAGCTTTGTTCTGGTCTTATCCATAGCAAATGGCAACGAAATAACTGCTTTTGGGCCAAAAAAATATGTCCGCACTACCGGAGCGCCTGATATTTACCTGGATACTTTTTTCGCAGAACCAGGAGAGGCCTGGCTTATTATTCGCAATGGCCTTGAAGGTCAGAAATCAAATAATGATAACCGAGTCACATCCGGCGTGGTCAGCCTCAACGGCTCTGTTCTCTTTACCCATAAAGATTTCAAACATCAGACCTATATTCTCGAAACACCTCTTTCCCTGGATGCCGACAATGAACTTCGGGTTGAGCTTGAAAGCAAGCCCGGTTCCTATCTCACCATCGAAATCATCCAGGCCGTTAAAGATCCTCTAACAGATCTTGTGGCGGTAAGCCTGGTAGCAGACCCTTCCAATTGTCCAGTCTATATTGACCTAACCACGCAGGCAACCAACCAGGGAGAGGCCGAAATTCCGGCAGGTGTGGCTGTTGCTTTTTACAATGGTAATCCGGAAGAAGGCGGACAATTTATTGGCAGGAGTGATACCCAGGGGATGCTTCTGCCGACAGAGACTGAAACAGTCACCTATCGCTGGAGCAATCCTCCATCCGGAGAGATCTCATTTTTTGCACGAATCGACGATGACGGCTCCGGTGCTGGTGCGCATGAAGAGGTCGATGAGCTGAACAATCTGGTTTCAACCGACATGTTTCTTTGCCAGGATATTCCCTTGGGGAAAAGCTCGATCACCGGAAATGTAATTGACGCTGTCAATGGTGACTCCCTCAGTACTGTCCAGATATTTCTCCGCCTTGATAATAATGGGATTCCGAGCACAGCGGTGGCAACGACCCAATCGGACGAGAATGGAACCTTCTCCTTTACCGAACTTGCAGCAGGAAACTATCACTTGTCTGCAGCACTCCAGGGATATATCGAGAGCAGTAAGGCAGTAGCCCTCGCTGAAAATGTTGATCTCACCGATCAGGACCTGGTGCTCTCTCCGGTTCTTGCCGATAATGAAATCCGTATTGTTCTCACCTGGAATCAAAGCCCCGCCGACCTTGAAGCACATCTCACGCAACCAAACGATACAGGCTGCAGATATCATTGTTATTATTTTAATAAAACCATCCCTACCGCCAACCTCGATCTTGATGACCGGAATGGGTATGGCCCTGAAACAACAACCATTACCGACAAGGTCTCGGGAACATACCGGTATTACGTTCACGACTTCACAAATCGTTATTCCAATAGCCGATGGTTGGCACTCTCAGGCGCACAGGTCAAGGTTTATTCGGGAAACCGTGAGCCGATCGTGTTCACCGTTCCCAATAGTTACGGCAACGTATGGCACGTTTTTGATCTGAATGGTGAAACCGGTGAAATTATTCCGGTACATTCCATGTCCAATCAGCCTGAGCCGGGTAAAATTGATTACCCGGTCATAACCTCAAATCCCGTCACATATGCCTATTGGGATACCCCCTATACCTATCAGGTAAAAGCAACCGATCCGGACAACGATCCGTTATTCTACGAGCTGGAAAAGGCTCCAGCCGGAATGACCATTGACCCCTCGACAGGCCTTGTCCAGTGGAAGCCGTCGGGCATACAGAGCGGCTGGTACCAGGCTACCGTTAAGGTGACAGACGGCCGCTGCGGGGAAACAACCCAGAACTTGAGCGTGCATGTTTATTCTCAACCTACCGCACAGTTTACCGTCGATCCATGTTCCGGTGCAAATCCGGGCGATACCATAACTCTCTCCTGGAGCACAACGCTTGCCGCTACTGTGCTGATCGAACCGAATATCGGCGTAGTTCCCCAAAACGGCACTTTGACCATTCCCTCACCTGATACACCAACAGTCTATACACTTACCGCCTTCAATGACGCTGCATTAACGAAAAGAACTGTCCCATCATATCCATCGGCATCATTCTATTTTTCGCCAAACTCTATTTACAAAGGGCAAAGCACAACATTGCACTGGACCCCGTATTGCTCGACCGAGTCACTTATTGACCATGACATAGGTCCAGTGACGTCTTCCGGCTCATTGGTTATCACTCCGACAGAGACAACCTCTTACAACATGAGTGTGAGCAATGCCTTTACATCCCGAAATTACCGAGCGACGGTGTATATTGCTGCACCGCCCGCACCGCCCGCACCGACAAGTAACTTTTCTATTTCCCCAACCTGCAACATGACTCCTGGCGAACCTCTCACGCTTACATGGTCCACAGGTAACGCAACAAGCGTCACGATCAGTCCCGATATTGGCGAGGTTGCTCTTTCCGGTTCAATGCAGGTATATCCTTTGGCTGCCGGCAGCTACACCCTGCGTGCCACCGGCGATGGCGGTGTGCGTACACGTACGCTCTCCTTTCCTAATTCCCCGACTGTCTCGTTGTATACCTCAGCTCATTACATCGACCTGGGTGATAGTGTAAAACTTACCTGGCATGCCGGATGTGCCGATACGGTGACGATGAACCAGGGTGTCGGCGATATAGCCGCACAAGGAAGTATTACCGTTACACCGGAGAGTCTGCCGATAACCTACACCGTCACCGCGACCAATGAACGAAGCCCCGTGACAAGGAGCGTTACGCTCTACCAGACAGCGCCCACCGGTACCTTATCCGCCGACCCAACCGTATTGAAAGTCGGCGACAGTTCAACGCTTGCATGGACGAGCACTCGTGCCACCGAGTGCACCATTACCCCTGATGTGGGTGTGGTCGACTGCACCGGGTCAATAACAGTTACCCCTGACAAGCCAACAAAGTATACTCTCAAAATGATTGGAACGGGAGGAACTGTCTATCGTTATGTCGGGATAACGTTTGTTGCTCCGGTGGCAGATCTCAAAGCCACTGCCACAACGATTAAAGAGGGGGAAGACGTTAAACTGACCTGGGTGTTTGCCAACGCCACCAGCTGCGTCATAGATCAGAACATAGGGGCGGTTGCTCTTGGCGGTGAGGTTACGGTAACGCCATCGGTTACCACCACCTACACCATGACTTCAAGCGGTCCTGGAGGTGTAGTCAAGGACAGCGTTACCATTACAGTACTGCCGATTAATCCTCCACCTGCGGTCACTCTTTCCGCCCAGGAAACTATCATTATTCGAGGTAACTCGACTACACTCACCTGGCTCAGCAATTATGCCGATTCTTTGGCCATAGCCCCTGGAATCGGTCCTGTTGCGACCTCCGGTTCAACCACGGTTACCCCGGAGGTCACAACGACCTACACCGCTACCGCTACCGGTCCTGGCGGAACAACAACCGCCAGCCGGACCATCACGGTTGTGCAGCAGGCGCCTACCCTGACCCTGCAGGCAACTCCAGCCACGGTCATGAACGGTGAATCCGTACAGCTCACCTGGTCGAGTAGTTTTGCCGACAAGGTGGTCTTCAACCAGGGCATCGGAACGGTGGGTCTCCAGGGATCACTGTCCGTCAACCCCAGCCAGACCACAACCTATATTGCAACAGCGACGGGACCTGGCGGCACGATATCAAGAAATGTCATTGTCACGGTTACGTATCCCAAGCCAACAGTAACCTTCTCAGCCACGCCATTGACAGTGATGGCGGGTGCTCCAACGTTGTTCAGCTGGTCTACAACCAATGCACAGACTGTCTCCATCAGTCCGGCGATCGGAGCGGTAGCCACCAGCGGAACAACGTCTGTAACGCCGACCGAAAACACCACCTATACCCTTAGCGCAACCGGGCAGGGAGGGACTACCGAAGAGAGTGTTGTCGTTATGGTCATCCCGGATTTGGTTCTGCAAATTGACACCCCTGTGGCGGGGGCTGTTACAGCAACCCCGACAGTCACGGTAAGCGGTCAGGTAACAGAAGGTGCCACCGTCACCGTTAATGGTACGGCGGCAACAGTTGCCGGCAACATTTTTACCGCAGAGGTGGCCCTTGCAACGGAGGGGGAGCATACTGTTCTTGTTGAAGCTGAAGATAGTTACGGACAGCAGAAATCGGCCACGACAATTGTTTTATACCTTGCCATACCGACGGTAACCATCAGCGCGGACAAGCATCGAATCTTTTTTGGGGATACCGTGACCCTCACCTGGACCAGTGAAAACTGCACCGGGGCGTCCATTGGACCCGATCTGGACGAGGTTACCTGCAGTGGAACAGCGCTGGTATCCCCCACCGGAACAGTAGAATATATCATCAGGGTAAGAGGCGCCGAAGAAAAAACAGCCAGGGCAGGTGTAGTCATTGTCGTCGATGATCCCTACGGTGACCCCACTCCGGAAGAGCAGGTTCATCTCGAGGCCATCAACCGGGCAAGAGCTAACCCTCCGCTGGAGGCGGCAAGGTTGAATATTGACCTGAACGAAGGTCCACCCGATACATTTATCAGTGATAAGCCATTAGCCCCATTAAAGTTCAATGAGAAATTGATCAAAGCTGCGCGCGGTCATAGCCAGGATATGGTGAACAATCATTATTTCGCCCATGAGGGCAGTGACGGCAGCAGTCCGGCACAGCGATGTCTCGCCGAAGGATATGTCGGCGGGACAGGAGAAAACATCGCTGCCGCAATGGCAAGCACTCCCATCGACTCCCATCAAACCTCTCTTGATCTGCACGATGATCTCTTCCTTGATATTGACTACCCGGGTCGCGGACACAGGATCAACATACTCGGAGAAAACTGGACGGAAGTGGGGGTCGGCTATCTCCACGAAAGCATTCAGACAGATTTTCCCCATGGTGGTGTGGTCACCTGTAATTTTGGTGATAACAAAGATGAAGAGTACGTCCTCCTGGGAGTTGTTTATGAAGATGTTGACTCGGATCAGTTTTACGATAGCGGTGAGGGTGTCGCCCATGCCCTGATCCGTGATCTTACCAGCGGCGCCATGGCCTATTCGGCATCGGCCGGTGGATACTCACTGTCCCTTGCCGACGGCCAGCATACCATCCAGGTTACCTTGCCCGACGGCAGAACATTGAGCCGGCAGATACTCATGGCCGGGGCCAACAGCAAGCACGACTTCCGGGTAGCCATGTTCGCAGGCAATCCTCCATCGGTGCGGCTTGCCAGCGACGATCAGGCGATACAGCCGGGACAAACCACCAGGTTGATCTGGCAAACCACTGAGGCGGAGTACGCAGCAATTGATAATGGTGTCGGTTACCTTCCGGCAAACGGCTCGGTCGCCGTTACGCCTGGACAAACAACCACCTACACTATCACGGCAACGGGGAAAGGCGGTACCGCCACGGCAACTGCGACGGTGTATGTCAGTGATTTTGCCGCGCAGCCCACCATTGACGTCTCCGCATCTCCTGCCTCCATAGCCGGGGGGGAATCAACTACACTTTCCTGGACCACGCTTGATGCCCAGCATGTTCATATCGACAACGGCATAGGCGATGTCGCTCTGAACGGCTCTGTACTGTTGGCCCCGGAACACTCAACCACCTATACCCTTACCGCAACCAGCCAGGGAGGAGTTGCAAGTGTCAAGGTCAGGGTATTCGTTACCGGCAATCCATCTCTTCAGCCGACCGGTTCCTTCGGTGCCCTGTATAACAACCGGATTCCGGCCGATGCCACGGTGGAAAGCTATGATCCGCAAAGGTTCAGTCTGGCCACCGGCGAGGTGAAGGATCTGCCGGGGAACCTGCTCGCGGGCGTTGCGGTAACCGTTCTCGATCATCCTGAGTATGGCACGGTTGTCACCGATGCCGAGGGCAAATTTGTCATGCCCGTTGAAGGCGGGACCACGCTTACTCTGATATATAACCTTGACAGTTATCTGCCGGCCCAGCGTCAGGTTCATGTGCCGGTGAACGATATCGGCATTGCCGAGACCGTCCAACTGCTGCAGCAGGATACACGGAAGACTGCAATACAACTCGACGGCAACCCTGCCACCGTCATCACCCATAGAAGTTCTCCGGTCACCGACACCTCGGGCTTGCGGGCGCTGACCATGGTTTTCCAGGGCGATAACCAGGCCTTTGTCGTCGATGAACAAGGGAACGCCGTGCAGAAACTGACAAACTTTACGGTCCGTGCCACCGAATATCAAACCTCGGCTTCGATGCCGGCCAAGTTGCCCAAAACCTCGGCCTACACCTACTGTGCCGAATTGCAGATCGATGGGGTTGACCGCGTTCGTTTCAGCAAACCGGTTGTCACCTGGGTGAATAATTTCCTGGGATTCGAGGTCGGAACAGCAGTGCCGACAGGCTATTACGACCGGGATAAAGGCATCTGGATTGCCATCCCCAACGGCATCGTCGTAACCCTCCTCGATACCAACGGCGACGCAGTAGTCGATGGGATCGATAAGGATGGCGACGGCCAGCCGGATGACCTCAACGGCAATGGCAATCTTCAGGATGAAGCAATCGGACTCGGCGATTCGCAATTGTATGCTCCTGGTGCGTCTTTTTGGCGTATGGAGTTGGATCACTTCTCCCCGTTGGATTTCAACTGGCCTGTTTATTATCACTACCTTCTAAAAATGCTCGGAGTGGATGCTGCCGAATTGCTCGAACAGCTCTGTCCCGATTGTCCAAAATCCTCTACCGGTTCATCCGTCGGTAATGAGAGTCGAATTTTTTATGAAAATATTGACATCCCAGGAACTTCCTTAAGTCTGGCTTATGCCAGTGATCGCGCTGAAGGATATAAACAGGTCATATCTGTTCCAGTCAGCGGAGAAATAGTTAATCCTTTCATGGTCAAGCGTATTGACGTGGAAATGGATATTGCAGGACGCAAGTTCAGGAAGTCTCTTGAACCGCTCCCCAACCAGATAACCGAGTTCGTTTGGGATGGCCGTGATCTGTTGAACAAGAGGGTGTTGCATAATGTAACCGCCCATGTGAACATAGGTTATGTTTACGACTCTTTCTATATGAATTCCGGATGGGTAAAAACGGGTTTTGGCCAGTTCGGTACAACCATAACTGAGGTGCCGGCCAGAGATGAGGTCATCAATTGGCGGCGTAGCGAGCTGCAGATCAACCCGGCGGAAAAGGGACATGGTTTGGCCCAGGGATGGTCGATCTCGGCTCACCACAAACTGCATCCGACTGACCCGACAACCCTGCACAAGGGCGACGGTTCGGTAGTCAGAAACAACACTGCATTTATTGCCACAATTGCCGGTACCGGGGAAGAGGGCTGGGCAGCTGATGGTGCAATGGCCCGGGAAACTCCCTTCAGCACTCCGGTCAGCACAGCGCTCGATGCAGAAGGAAATATTTATGTGGCGAACCAGGTGCATTCCGCCATTCTAAAAATCAATACGGCGGGACTGGTCGAAGTTGTTGCAGGAGGATTCCTTGGCAGCAACGAAGAGGACAACATCGATGCCAGCGAGGCCCGAATCTCTATGCCAAATGATCTTGCCTTCGACTTGCGGGGCAATCTGTATGTTGCCGATGCGGGCATCAACAAGATTCGAAAGATCGATACCAACGGCATAATCACCACCATAGCCGGCAACGGTACTCAGGAGTCGAGCGGCGACGACGGTCCGGCTCTTCTCGCAGGTATTATGCCGTCCAGCATCGCTGTCGATGACGCCGGCAGTATATACTTTGCCGAGGCGACAACCTGCATAGGCGGCGAGGTCGATCCGATCAGCGGAGAGTGCACCGGTGGTGAAATTGTCGAGAGCAGCTATCGGGTGAGGAAGATATCCACCGATGGAATGGTCCGGACCATTGCCGGTACCGGTGAGCAATTCGATCCAAGTATACATGTCGACAATGGCGACGGCGGCCCGGCAGATAAGGCGCATCTGAGCGGTCCCACTTCGGTCAGCGTTGACCGTGACGGCAACGTCTATATCGCCGACGGCAACCGAATCAGGAAGGTCGACCCCAGTGGTACCATAACTACCGTTGCAGGGAATGGCACATCCGGATATTCGGGTGACGGCGATTTGGCAACAACCGCCCAGATCACCCATGCACAAGGTATTGCCTTCGATACCCGCGGCAATCTCTATTTCTCCCAGTACTACGGCAACGGCGATGTCATCCGCAAGGTGGGTAGCGACGGTTATATCTCAACGGTCGCCGGCAAGGGCGAACCGGGCTTGGACGGGGACGATGGCGCCGCGACCCGTGCCCTGTTGATGCAGCCGCATCGCCTCAGCATCGACGCCCGAGGTTTTCTCATCATCCCTGACCGGGGCAACCGGCTTATCAGAAAGGTCTCAGTCAACAGCTATAACCAGCAGGAAACCTATTTTACCGAAGAAAACGGCCTGGGGCACCTCATTTCCGCCGAGGGCGACCATAGCCTCACCTACGATCTCGACACCGGACTGCCACTGCTGGAGTTCGGCTATGATACAACCGGCAGTCTCAGTACCATAATCGACCAGTTCGGCAATGTGGTAACCATCGAACGTGTGCTGGGTGTCGCCACGGCCATCATCTCCCCCGATGGCCTGCGCACCGAACTGACCATCGATGAATACAACCAGCTGACGCAGCTGGCCTACCCCGACGGCAACGAGTTTACCTTTACCTACCAGGATAACGACGGGCTGCTCACGGCCAAAACCGAACCCAATGGCAATATTTTCGAACACTTTTTCGACGCTACCGGCAGGGTTTATAAAACCACCAACCTGGAGCAGGGAATCTGGCAGTTTACCAGAGAGGCCACTGCCGAAGGCTGGCAAACCAGCACTACCACCACGCCGAATACCAGCTCCAGCGTCGAAAGATACACCAAATCAACCGGTGCCGGCAATAGGACCAGCACCACTGTTTCCGGCGAGGTCATCACCAGCAACACCTCGGCCGACGGTCTTGACTTCAGCAGCCAGTCGAGTTGTGGCCCGAAGGTGGAAAGTTCCAGCGATCTGGACTACTGGTTCGATCACACCTACGTGAACTCCACCACAATGACGACTCCGGCCGGGTTAAGGCTGGTAACCTCCATCGACAAAAGCTATGTGGATATCAACCAAGACGGTCTGCTTGAATCCATCACCCAAACGGTGACCCAGAACAACAAGATTACCACCGTAAAGCATGATGTTGTCAATGCCACCCATACCGTCACCTCACCGGAAGGCAGAAGTATAACTGCAAGCTATCATCCGGACACTCTGCAGACCCTCAGCGCCAGTGTGCCCGGCCTGCTCAAAACGGAATACGGTTACCGAACCGACGGCAAGCTGCGCTCCATCACCAGCGGCACACGGACAACCAGCTACGCCTACGATCTCTCCGGCAACGTCGCCACCATCACCGACCCACTGAGCCGGATAACCAGATTCACCGAATACGACCCGGTTGGCCGGTTAAAGAAGATGGAGAGGGCCGATAACTCGGTGTTGCAATACAATTACGATGAAAACGGCAACATGACACTCTATCGAACGGCCTATCCGGCGGATAACAGCTTCGACTACAACGGGGTCAACAACCGCTCGTCCTTCACCACCCCGCTGGGCAGCACCACCAGCTACAGCTATAACGAAGAGCGGCAGCTCGCCAGGGTAACCCTGCCTTCCACCAAGGCAATAGTCAACAGCTACGCCTCGGGCAGATTGACGAAGACCGTCACCCCTGAATGGACCAATATTTACGAGTATCACTGCGGCGACCTGGTCGGCAGCATCACCAGAGGGGTGGAAAAAGCAACCTACAGCTATGACGGCAACCTGGTGACCGGAATCGCCCAGAACGGCTCCCTGACCGGCTCGCTTGGTTTCTCCTATAACAACGACTTCCAGCTTGCTTCCTTCACCTATGCCGGGGAAACTGAGGATCTGGGGTATGACAAGGATGGCCTTCTGACCGGCTCCGGTGCTTTTACCATCGGCAGAAAGAGTGATAACGGTCTGCCGGAGACAGTCTTCAACAATAGCTTCACCCTCAGCCGGACCTTCAACGATTACGGCGAGGTGGATGGTGTCGGAATCGACATCGGGGGTGCTGTGTACAGCTACGACCTGACCCGGGATACCACCGGCCGGATCAAGACCAAGAGCGAAACCGTAGCCGGGACAAACAGCCTCTTTACTTATACCTACGATCCCCTGGGCCGACTGCGCACCGTCAGCAAAGACGGCAATCTGGTGGAGGAATACCGCTACGACAACAACGGCAACCGCAGCTACCAGATGAACTCTTCTCTGAATATTACCGACAGAACCTTTGCCCACTCCCTTGAGGACCATACCCTTACCGCCGGGCCGGTCATCTATAAGTTCGACTATGATGACACCCTGTCGGCCCGGATCGAGGCAGGTGAGACTACCGAGTATGTCTACTCCACCACCGGCGAACTGCTGAGCGTCACTCTGCCGGATACCACAGTCATCGCCTATGTCCATGACCCGCTGGGCCGGAGAATCGCCAAGAAAATCAACGGCAGCACGGTGGAGAAATACCTGTGGGTGGGCCAGACGACCCTGCTGGCCGTCTATGACGGCTATAATAATCTCCTCCAGCGCTTTCTCTATGCCGACAGCAGAATGCCTGTTGCCATGACGGCAGAAGGCGCCGATTTTTACCTGGCCTACGACCAGGTGGGCTCATTGCGTCTTATTACCGACAGCAGCGGGAATATCGTCAAACGGATCGACTATGATGCTTTTGGCAATATACTGACTGACAGCAACGAGAATTTCACCATCCCCTTCGGCTTTGCCGGTGGACTGCATGACCGTGATACTGGGCTGGTAAGGTTCGGTTATCGGGATTATCTGCCGGAGATAGGTAAATGGACGGCTAAAGATCCGATATTGTTTGCTGGTGGGGATAGTAATTTATTTGGGTATGTCGCAAATGATCCGGTTAATTGGGTGGATCCTCAAGGCCTGAGAACTCTGCGTTGCGCAAGAGGGTTAGGAGATAAGAATAAACATGCTGTGAAACCATCTGGTAACCCTCTGCGGCATGATTATTTAGTAGCAGACGGAGAAGTATTTAGTTTTCAAGCTGGTGGTAATTTGTTGTGGAGTGATGGTTTTATCGATAACGATGAAAATAAAAGCAATGACCAATGTGAAGAAATATCAGACGATCCAAAATTTGATGAGGCAGTGAAAAAAGCTGTTAATGAAATTGGTACACCCAAATATAACGTATATGCCTATCCGATCACTACACCGCATATGTTTGGGGCTCGTAATTGTCAGACATGGGCTGATGACGTTTTAGATCGGGCTAGAAAAATGTACTAGGGGGCGAAATATTATGTGGAACTTTATTATAATTTTATTTTTTTCTAAAACGCTTTTGTTAACTCCAAGTTTCATTGATATCAATAAAGGTGACAACTATGTACTTAAACTAAATGAGCCCATTAGCGCAATTACAACAGGAGCGGCTATTCAGATCGATGTGTCGGAAATGGTTTTAACAGATGGCCAAAAGATGAATTTACTGGAGACTCGTCGTACTGTTTCAGATATGTTCTCCAAAGGCTCTATCGAGGCAGCACTAATTGCAGGAAAAAAGAGGATTATGCTTACATATCAAGGTGGCACTCTTGTAAATAATGATAGTGCAAGATTAGTGCTTTCTGGGAATGAAGACCCAACCGGAGTTGACTTCAGTGCTATAGTAATCAAAACTGATGTAAAACTTAAACGAGTTAAAATATATTGGAAAAACTACAAGAAATGAGAAAAACGCAGGACGTGTGGATAAGGGGACGTTGATTAATTGTTGAAAAGGGGTCGCACTCACCTCTACCCCAGGCCTTCTGCATAGCAAGGTGCAATGTCTCATAATCGCGACTTATGTTGCAGTGGCCTCGCCCATACTGTCAGCACTGCAACAACCACCGCACTACCCCCACCAACAAACCAGACCACAAGCAAAGCCGCTTAACATAAGTTGATTATGCGATACGGAGCCGCCGGCGCAGACTTTGCCCGGCAGCGGGGTTCCTCGCACAATCCCCCGAAAGGTGGAAGGAGCTGAAGGAAAGAAAAAGGTACCATGTTTTTATTTCTGCATTATCTCTGTCTTACACTTATGTTGCCATGACAACACCGGACTTATCACCGAAAAGACAAAAGATGGCGCGGCAACAGCTTATTCATATGATGCCGCCCGGAGACTGATCTCGGCAAACAGCGACAGCTATAATTACGATGCCGCCGGCAACAATCAGAACAACAATGTAACCTATGCAGCAAACAACAACCGGCTTCTCTTTACAGATATCAGACGAACAACCTAGATTTACAAAATGGTATTCAGAAATTAATGCTGCTTCTCTGGCCTAGCTCATTGATGGCATTACCTACCGGTAGAGATGAGAGTTTGTTGCCTGTAACGCTGTTGATATCGATAGCTGTGAACGTTTTATTATATGTTATTATCGGCTCGGCCATCTGGTACGGCATCAGGAAGCATTGTGTAGTTCTTGTTTTCCTCGCTATCGTTATGGCTGTTCTGTGGTGGCGTTTATTGACTCTATAGCCTACTCTCCAATCTCAGCGAGAAAAATAAATCCGATAAAGAAACGGCTGAAAGTCGCTGCTTTTGGGTTGGAGGAAAGGTGCGTGAACGGCTTTCCTCTCGCACGTCATGCAGCACACCTCCCAGCGCTACACCCGATGAATCAATCTTACCCGCAACCGCAAGCACCGGCCATGTCTCATCCCGTCAACCAGCGGTCAAAGGCCTCCAGTATCGCCGGTTTGGTCCAGAAACCACTGTGATCGACGGCGTCGGCCGGAGCGAAGAAGGTAACGATCTCCTCGATGGGGAATCCCGTTGCGCCGTTGGCGGTATAGACACCCTTGGTGGGGACGACGAGATCGTTGGGCTCCAGCATAAAAACCTGATCAGTCAGGTGGTCACGAGCGTAACGCCCTAAGGGGGTTCCGGGCGAAGGTTCGAAGTTGGCGGCCAGGGCGCGGTAGGCAGTGGTGACGGCGAGCTGCTTGAGCAGCGTCAGCAACACCTCCAGGGTGTCGGTTGCCGGGTTGTCCGGGATGAATTCAAGCAGGTTGGTCATGGTGTCGATAAAGGTGTTCAAATGGGCGCGGTCCCCCAGGGGGGTGCCGGCATTGGGCGTGGCCACCATCAGCAGTTGCCGCACCCGCAGATGTTGCGGGTCGAGGCCGGCAGCCACCGGTTGCTCGCACAGGATCCGGCCAACGAGGCCACCGCGGGAGTGGGCCACGAGATCGAGGGTGAGCCCACTGCCGGAACCCAACAGCCGGGACAGTTCTTTGGACAGCCAACGGACATTGTCGGTCGGGGACACGGAAAGGGTCGGGTGTTCAAAGGCAAAGACCCGTCCCTGATAACGGGTATCCAGTTTTGCCAGCGCCGTTTCCGGGATGGCTCGGAAGGCCTGGTGTCCCTGACTGGCGGTGCCGTGAATGAACATCAGCGCTGGACCGCCGGCAAGGTTGGCCAGTTCCGTCGCACCAAGAGTGGCGCCGCCCAATCGTCGATAATCCCCAGGGGTAAAGCTGCGTAGACGGTGGGGGCGATGTTCTTTTTCCCAGCGGGAGACGAAAAAATCACCAACAGCACCAAGGGCTTTATCGACCACCTTGAACGCGAGAACCTTCAACAGTTTCTTTCCCAACGCTCCCATCAGACCGCGATTGCCGGGGATTGGGGCTCCAACCATGTGAGTACGCAAGCGATAAGTCCGCCGGTCGGCCGCCCGCGAAACCACCTCGGTGGGGAACACATCCTCGGGGAAGTGCCAGGTCAGCACCCCATCCTCATCGCAGGCCAGTACTACTTGACCAAAACCATCCAGTAAAACATCCCGTGTATCTTCAGCACCCCGCATGGTGCCACTACCTGGCAAATGCACCTCAACCTGTCAGGACAAACCCTGGGCGAAAATCTCGATACCGGCGATAGTGACCTGACTGCCATCGGGTAGGAGTTGTTCAGCCATGACGTTACCTCCTTAGAGATTAGCCCGCTGCAACAGCAGGCGAGGGTGACCTAAGAACTGATAGGCGAGCAAGGTTCCGGAAACTGCGGGATAAAGACCTCTGGATGGTCGGGACGCTGGGCGAGGAGCACCAGCCCATTCTGCAAACCGCTGGCATCGAATTGCCCATGCAAGGCGAAGTGCAGGGCGTCGACGGGGGTTTTTCCCTGCAGGCACTTGCGTACTGCAGGATAGAAGGCATCCACCGCCTGCGCCGGTGGCCAGGCCAGGATCAGCTCCTTGGCTTCCTCTTCGGCGTTCAGCAACCGCTTCCAGCCGGGAACCCCTTCGTATTTACCACTGACAACCGCCTGTTCCCGAACAATGACCTGGCGAGGCGGCCGTGGCGAAGGTCGATCCGGGGATAGCACCCAGCGCCCCAGAGCCACCTGGGCGCCCAAAAAAGGCGAAGGGCATTCAGCTTCGGCGAGCAATGGCGGCTCGATGACGGACAGTTCCCAGGGGATATGGGGGTCTTCGCTGATGATCAGCACGCCGGCGCTGTCGATAAGCAATTCAACCTCGAGGCTGAAATCCCCAGCCGGTAAGGTCATCTCTCCGGTGCCCTCCAGCTTGGCGTCGCGCACTTGGCCCAGACCAACCTCCAGGGGAAACGGTACACCTACCGCCACCCGCTCCTTGCACAACAGGTGCGGCCAGGCGGTTCGGGTGGGTGAGGCCGACAGCTGCTTTTTGCGAATTTTTTTGGACGACTCGCCCGTCGATTCCCTCTTTGATTTCGTTAGGCCGCGACTCTTTGCTTTACCCTGCCCTGCATCCGCTTCGCCGGCGGATTGTAGCAATTCCTCGTGTTGACTGGGACGTGCAGCTTTCTGCAGGTTTTCGATGACCGGTTCGTCCATGGACGACTCTTCGGCACCGGGTCCTGCTCCATAGCTTGGTGGGGACGATTTCAGACAGCGTGCAATTTCGAGAGTCCATTCAAGGAGTTCACCACGTTCTGCACCCGAGGTCGCGCCCAGCCGCGGGCCGAGTTCCTTTACCAGAGCTGCGGCTCCGCAACGTGCCAGGACCCAATAGAGTGCCTTGG
The DNA here is from genome assembly GCF_054657295.1 of Desulfocastanea catecholica. NCBI lineage: Bacteria > Pseudomonadati > Thermodesulfobacteriota > Desulfobulbia > Desulfobulbales > Desulfobulbaceae > Desulfocastanea > Desulfocastanea catecholica. The sequence continues at coordinate 127,163 of NZ_BAAHYZ010000011.1, read as the reverse complement.
TTGGCAGATAGGGCTTGCCGCGCCGGTAGGTATCGACGAATTTTCCGAGGGGAAGCACAATCTTCCCGGAAAAGTGCGAAGCCAATTCAACCATGGCATTGCCGAGAAGCGTATGAATTTCCTCGACAGCAATCCCTTTTCTGATTCGGGTCCTCGCTGCTCGATCCATGGACTGTAGCACCGCCCCCATCACCTCCCCGGCCCGTTCAGGTGTCAGGCTGCTAAGTTGGCTCAGCTCAGGCCATTCCAGGTTGAGTTCAAGGCTGTCCCGCAACGGGGAGGCTATCAACCGCTGGGCGAGGGCTTCAGCCTCTGCCGGGTCGACGACCATTGGCTGTACTTCGGGTTTTTCCATTGGGCCCGACAGGAGCTCACCATCGACATCGACATAACCGGTCAACTCGCCAATCAGCAGGGTGGCATTTCTTGGCAACCTGGCTGCCTTCCCTGCACTCTTCCCCCTTTTGAAGAGCTCAGCCTGGTAATGACCGATTAGCCAGCTCTGGAGTTCCCCAGGCAAAGGCCTGGCGGCTGCCAGTGCGTTGTAGGGAGACCAGGGGTCACCTCCGAAGATGGGCGGTCCTGCAAAGTTTTCCTTGAGCAGGACAGTCCAGAGGTGCTCCAGGGGTTTCAGGTCGCCGAGACGAGCCAAGGCCAGTGTTGACCAGAACTGGATCATCGGATCTGGATCAGCCAAGTCCCTGGCGAAGAAATCGCCAGGGACTTGCAGCGTTTCAAGCGGCAGGCAGGCCAGAAGCTGCAGGGACTGGCCGGACCCATCGGCCATGAGTCGTTGCACCCCTGCAGCATCCCGATGGCGGGCTAATTCGGTGGCACAGACCAGGGAACCGGGATGTTCACTGTTGGTAGCAACGTGGGCCAGAAGGGAGCGGATGGAGCGCACCGGGATGCGGGAAACAACCCGCACCCCGGTTGCGTAGTGGGGATCACTAGGGGACAAATCCTGCAACAACTGCTCCGCGTTATAGGCCAGTTCACACCAGGCTTGAGGAGAGAGGGGGAGAAAGGTCAATATTTCCATGGCAATCAAGCGGTTTTCCATGGAAGGATCTTGCGCTGCCACATTCAGGAAGTCGGGAATGTCCTCGACCTGGAGCATCGTCTTCGGCATAGCCCCCCCTCTTTTTCGTTTGTTCATTTGTTCCGATGGCAATCTCGCTATTCTGTGCCTTTACTCTTCGGTCCATCAGGATGTATTATATTCTCATTAGCGTTCTTAATGATCTGCTGACACTCATTTTCCGCATCCATGGCGTTCTTAGCCACAATCGTACGAAAAACAGTCATCGTATCTTTCTGGATTAATTCCATGACATTGACCGATACGGGTATCGACAGTCCTATTGAACATGGTTAAAAATCTTATATAAGAAGCATCGAATGATAGCGTTAACCAAAATGATACCTTTTCCACAAAGTCACATTAAATTTTTCTTGGAGGTATTCAATTATGAATTCATTTGATACGTTAATCTTCCCGGATACTGATATTTTCACCGAAAAACGTTATCCGCTTCTGTTATTTTTTAGCCCATTACATTTTTTGCAATTGGTGGAATCGGGGGTCAATTCAGAAACCAATCATGAAGCCGAACTTTTTTTGCGAAGTGGCTTATGTCAAGAACATGTCCCTGCACCACTCGGTGACAACCGTGAATATTTTTTACGACTGCTCCGTGATATCAGAATCCGAGAAGAGCATTATGTCGCCCAACTCGGCAAATTGTCCATCGATGCAAGGCATGCTTCGGCAGACAGCAAAAATGACCCCGGAAATAAGGTTGTTTCGTCCCTGCTCGAAGAATTTGGCATCGAACATGCGAATACAGAGACAAATCTGAAATTATGGCAAGCCAGGCTGGTACTCGCCATAGCAGAGAGACTCGATAGCAATGAAGAAGACCTGCGTGAAGAACTTTCTTATTTTGATGAAAATGAATTAGCCACATTAGGTTCTCAGGCAACAGACGACTCCAACGTGGAAGACCTTTTAAAGGAGTTGGCAGACATCAAGGAAAATTTGGGAAAAACCCCATCGGGGAGTACTGAAAAACGGTTCGAAGCCTGGCTTCGTCTCCTGCAAAACCACCCTGTCCCGCCGGTAAAAGTCTGGTTAGCCTCAACACGCGCCAGTGCTGGGCAGATTATCAGGAGATATGAATCAACCGGTAACGGCAGCGTTGTTCCACTGCTTAAACTTGCTTTTCCGGCTCATATTATGGCGAGTGGCAACTATGTGGTGCAGCAGATTAAAGAATTCCAACAGGCAACGAGTGACATACGCCAAGGACTTGTGGCCGGTTTTCGACGAATTGCAACCACCGTCCCCTACGTTCGTGATTCACGCGAGTCCCTCCTTCCCTTCGGAACAGACTGGGCCGATCAATGGGAAGGGATGCTGCATGAATATTTTCCAGCCTCAAGGGACGGGAGAAACTATGTCACAATCTATCTGCTTCCCGATCAGCCAATTGCTCGCCTGTTGTCGTTGAAGGAGTCGGCCGGCACTTCATATGACATAACGGCGCATGGATTGCTGGGAATTCTTGGCACACCACAAGCAAAATAACAACCTTTCGGAGTTGTTCAAGAAGTGGCAATCCTTAAGGACTCCCAAGGTATATCTCTTAACAAGGAAAAAATAAGATGAATATTTCAGACTGGCTCGATGAGAAGGAAGCAGAGAACGTGGATCTATCTGAAATCGTATTGCCCAGGAACATGGAGTATGATAATGACCCGGATGAAACTATTTATTTCAAAGAAATAAAACCGTGTGGTTTGTTCTGTACAGAAAACCATCCCTTCGCCACGGTCGAACGTTTTGGCCACTGGTATTGCAGCAGAGGTCAGGACAAAAAAGCAGGTATTCATTCGTCCGACATGAAGTGGCGGCTGTTCACGAAGGATAAAAACATCGCACTGCAAACCGCCAAAGAACGTATCGAATAAAACGAAAATATATTACAGGAATAATGGCTAAATCCGCATAATTTATAGAGGTGCTTCGGCCGGTTAATAAAGTGTTGGTGGAGTGTTCATCCGCAGAAAAATAGAAGCGACAGTTCCGATGAGCATTTTTGGGGGCTCATTGACGGAACTGTCGTATAACAGGGTTACCTATAGTGATAGACCGGGTAGATGGATAAGTTGAAAAATGATGAAATGAATTACATTTTCTCCTTGAGAGAAGATCAAATTACGGCTCTCAATGTGCAAAATTTGCTACTTGAAAATGTGGCATAGAATTAATTCTTCGGCTCGGTTGCCTCATCTATCTTTTCACCCGCTTTTTCTGCTGGTCCTTCCCCTGTGATCTTATCGGAGGCTTCTTCCAGAGCATCCTTGGTATTCTCTATTGATTGGTCAACCTCTTCCCCGGCTTTTTCTGCCGGTCCTTGCGAGTCACAGCCGAAAGTGAGGACTGCCAGACTGAGTGATGTTACGAGCAACAGTGTAGGTATGATTTTTTTCTGCATAGTTAAAACTCCTTTGTAGTGTTGTAAGTAGATATCCGGTCTTAAGCCTGTTCAAAATACCCCTGATTTGGTTTTGCTACTCTGGTACTTTGATAACTTAGCAAGATATATGCCAATCGACACGCTCAGCTAACTGCCTATAGTTTCATGTCAATAAAAAAGAACCAGCGGTAGCCATCCGCGTAAGATGAGGTCAAATCTGACCGGTGGCCATATGTGACCATCATTCCAGATGGATCAAGATAGAGAGCTTCATAAGTATAAGACCAACTGACGATGAAAAAAAATCAAAAAATACTCACTTCCATCAGAGCAACTTGACGACCAAAACACACAATCCCTCATCTTTATGTTATGGTAATATAATGCTGTGACTGTTCTACGGCAAGATCCACGACAAGGTATTTTATTTTAACGACAAGCAACTTCATTTTTTCAAGAATAAAGGAGACACAATGGGTGTATCAACCGTTGTAATTTTTCTGGGTATTGGTGCAGCTGCCGGCTGGTTTGCAGGAAAAAACATGAAAAAGACACTATCCTGAAAATATGAGCTTTTGCCGTATTTGGATCGATTGCATAATTCAGGTAATAATCAGCCGCAATATGATCTAAGTCAATTACCTGGTGTACAATATTGTTTTAACTGCACGCCACAGTTTAACACCGCGGCTGACCATGTCAGTCCAAGACAAGGAGGGGCAAATAATGCAGGAACCGCGCACGGAAGAATGGAGCCCATTAGATATTTCCGAGACGGATGTCGTCGAGGCGATGAAAAGTATTACGGGCTATATCGATATCACGCCCGGGGATTTCAAGGAAATCTATCAGGCAGCCTATGCCCTGGCGATAAAACGGCTCGTCAGCACCCTGAAAGCCGGGCATATCATGACCAGTCCGCTCTTTGTGCTTGAACCGGATATGACGCTTGTCCAGGCTGCCGCCCTGCTTGCGGAAAAAAAGATATCGGGAGCCCCCGTTGCCGACAGTGAAGGAAAACTTGTCGGCGTCGTTTCCGAAAAGGACTTTCTCAAAGAGATGGGGTTCGGCGCGACGCCCTCATTTATGCAGATAGCCAGCCATTGCCTGAGCAATAAAAGCTGTATGATCTGCAGATTACATAACAAAACCATCGGCGACATAATGATCAGGCCGCCGATAACCGGTGACCCGGAGATGAGCATAGGGGCCATATCCGCTCTTTTTGCGCAGCGGCGGATCAACCGCCTGCCGATTGTCGAGGCTGATGGCCGGCCGGTCGGGATCGTCACGCGTAGCGATCTGGCGCACTCGCTCAACGTCTTGGCAGAGAGGTCGAAACCATGAACTACCTGCACAAGATGAAAGGTGGCGGGCAAAGTCCCCCAAAGGTCGGCTTGGCGGAAGTCTTCTGGTCCTGGATAGGCAGTTTTTCAGGTCTTGCCGCGGTTGCCCTTATCCATTACAAAATACTCGATGAGATGGGTCTGATGCTGATCATCGGCTCCTTCGGGGCTTCGGCGGTACTCATCTACGGCGCCATTCGCAGCCCTCTGGCCCAGCCAAGAAACCTCCTCGGCGGGCATATCCTTTCCGCCATTATCGGGGTGACCGCCTGCCAATGGCTGGGTGGCCAACCCTGGCTGGCCGCCGCCGCAGCCGTTTCCATCTCGATCGCGGTGATGCACCTGACCATGACCCTGCATCCACCGGGTGGTGCGACGGCTCTTATTGCGGTGATCGGCGGTGAAAGCGTGCACCAGCTCGGCTACCTCTATGTCGTCATCCCCACCGCCCTGGGCGCAATCGTCATGCTCCTTGTTGCCCTCATCATCAACAATATCCCAAAGAACCGGAAATACCCCGAGTTCTGGTTTTAAGTGAAACATCGCAGATCGCCTCGACACTTCACAGCATCGAGGATTTCCAGGTTTCGATTGAGCATGCACCCCCCAATTCGATAAAGATACAGGAAACAGGTCATATTCAACCAGTGGTCAGATATGACCTGGTTTCTGTGTTTGTCTCTAGCTGTTTAGACAAGCTTCTCCAAGCATTAATAATAGAAAATCAATATTTTAGATCATTCTGACTGTGGTGTTTGAGGCATGGCACAGAGCTTGCTCTTATAATAAGAGTGGGCAATGACATGTTCTTTGATGGCACCAGTGTCGAAACCGCTCAGGAAACTGCCGATGATAATATTCCGTTTTTGGCATTGGAGGCCAAAATGACAGCCCGAAAAAAAAACGGCGCAGATGTCCCGGAAGCAGTTGCCGATAATGCAACGCTTGAGACACAGAAAGCCGCCGGTGATACGGTTGCAGAGCAGCTAACCGGCCGGAAGCCCCATGCCGATTTTTCCAAAAACCTGCTGCTTGGTGCGACCAGCTTTTTCCGCGACCCGGCAGCCTTCACGGTACTTGAAGAACAGGTCGTCCCCAGGCTCTTCGTCGACAAACCCGCAGGAAGCGTTGTCAGGGTCTGGTCGCCTGGATGCGCCATCGGCGAGGAGGCCTATTCTATCGCCATCCTCCTGCAGGAACGCCTGGAGGCACTGGAACTGAGCTACAAGATACAGATCTTCGCCACCGACATTGACAGCCAGGCTATTACCCAGGCCCGATTCGGCCGCTATCCGGCCGCTATCGCCAACGACATCTCACCGGAGCGGCTGACACGATTTTTTACGGCAGAGCCCGACGGATCCTACCGTATCCATAAAAATATTAGAGATTTACTGATTTTCTCCGAACACAACGTCATTAAAGATCCGCCATTTTCCAAGCTCGATCTTATCAGCTGTCGCAATCTCTTGATGTATATGAGTCGAAACCTGCAGAAAAAACTCATCCCTCTTTTTCACTACGCCTTGAATCCTGGCGGTTTTCTTTTTCTCGGCACCTCGGAAACCGTGGCCGATTCGGCTGATCTATTTTCCATGGTCGACCGCAGGTTGAAGCTGTATCAGCGCAGGGAAAATATGCCTGATGCGCCGTATTCGCCTCCCAGTCTCTATTTTCCATTCACCTCGGCAGGGAATACTGATCTCCCGCAGAGTAGCGGCAGGACAGCCATTGCCGGGAAACTCTCTCTGTGTAAACTGACGGAACAGGCACTCCTGCTGCAGATTGCCCCGACCGGCGCACTTGTCAATGGCCGGGGAGATATCCTCTATCTGCACGGCCGCACCGGGATGTACCTGGAACCGACTGCCGGCGAGACCGGTGTCAACAACATCCTGCAGATGGCCCGCAAGGGTTTCCGGCGTAAACTGACCATTACCCTCAGCAGGGCAGTACAGACAAAAGAGATCGTTCGCTGTCTGGGCCTAAAGATCAAAACAAACGCCGATTGCACGACGTTCAATCTGACTATCCGACCGGTATGCCCTCGCCCGGAACCTGGCGAAAAGACATGCCCTGCTCGACCGCATGAGGTACCTCTGTATCTGGTTGTCTTTGAGGAAACAGCAGATTTCAGTTCAAAACGAACAGATGAGAGTAATGCTACCAATGTCGACGGAATACAATGCGGCGTGGAAGCCTCATCAGGTTTCAGAGGAGAGGCGGACATAGAAGCGCTCAAAGAGGAACTTTCCGTTAAGGAAGAATACCTCCAGTCCGCCAACGAAAAGCTGCAGTCGACCAACGAAGAACTGGAAACCTCCAAGGAGCAGCTGCGGTCAATCAACGAGGAACTCGGCTATAGGTCAACGCCGGACTGCAGACCAAAGTCATAGAACGGCATATCATTTATCCAGAGACCTTTTTCCTACCAAGAGCTGGCCTTCAAAGTTCGTCAGCTGCTGAAAGGTTGACCAGGGTCGGAGGCTTTACCAATACCAGTCAGAGAGTCGACACCTGTTAGAGTCGACGGCCCTGAATGAGTCGGACGAGAATTATCACAACCGCGATCACCAGCAGGATATGAATGAATCCACCCATGGTGTACGACGAGACAAAACCAAGGAGCCAGAGGATAACGAGAATGATGGCAATTGTTTGAAGCATGGTAATTCTCCTTTTTGCATGGAAAAACGAGGCATACACCCTTGCAGGAATACACCTTTAGAATGGTCGGCAACACGCTGAGCATTCAATAGAGGTTGTTCATTTTCTGATCTGGTGGTGTTTCTGTTACGTTCGTTTGGTATTTTTCATGCAAAACAATTCCTGCCATATGGTTCAGGTCAGCATCCGTGACTGTTGGCAGAAAGTGCTTTCTGTAAAGCTCTTCATGCAGGATAGTTACAACCGCAACGAGTGGCGCTGCAACTAATACACCCAGTACCCCGAAAGCGGCGACACTGAGAAGCATGGAAAATATCACTGCCAATGGGTGTAGTTTCATACGACTCGCCATAAGGAAAGGGATGATCACATTGTTCTCGAAGGCTTGAACAGTGATATAAACGAGTACAACCCACACCGGGGTCAGCCCTCCTTCACCAAATGCAAGCAAAAGGGCCGGTACAGCACTGAGAATAGGCCCGATAAAGGGAATCGCTTCCAGCGTAAAGGCGACCAGTCCTAAAACCAGCGCGTCCATGAAACCAAAGATCGGCCACATACACAGGAAAACCAGACAGCCTATTGTCACCATCCCAAGCAACGTTGCTCCGGCCCACATGGGGACGAATGTGCCAATGCGCTGCAAGACAATGACAGCCTGCTTGTGGTGGTGCGCAGGGAAAAGAGCCAGTATTGCAGCAAAAACCGGACGAGGATTCATGAGCATAAAAGCCACACCAAAAAAGACGGTTACCAGAACCACTGCTATTTGAGCACTATTGAAAGCTACTGCAGTGAAGCTGCCGAGTACCTGCCTGACCATCTTACCCAATCCCGCACGAAGAGACCCTGGCTCTTTATTTGCCTGCGGTTTTTGGTCTTTGATGTGCGGCACAGGTGCTGAATTTCCCGCTGAAGTTTTTTCTTCAGCAATTTCCTTACTGACCTCCGTCTGGAGTTTCTCCTCAAAAAGTACCGACTGCTGTTCAAATTTGATGAGTGGCTTCTGCAGACGTTCCCAATATCCGGGTAAGGTTTTCGAGATGTTAAGAATCGAGGTTTTCATTGGCCCAAAGAGAGCCCATCCTATCAAACAGATTGCCGCGATCATTGCTAGAGCCAGCAGACCGGTAGGAACTTTTCTCCCGCCGGTTTTCACTTTCATCCACCATACTATTGGATTGATTGCGAGAGAAATCAATAGTACCAGGAGAAGAGACAACAAAATGGGAGACAGGAGCTGGAATGTTTTGATAAAGACCAAAAGAGCCGCCCCAACAATAATGTAGAGGAAAATCGAATGCTGTTTTTGTTCCGGTGCAGGTGTGCTGGGCATAAGGCTTTTGTCCATTGCGGATCTCGTAAAAATATGGTCAGGTATCAATTCCATAATGCGCAATCCGCCGATAATCGGCAGGATTGCGCATTATGGCCAACTTATTTAACAACCAGACTATTCTCGACACCTTTAACTCCGTCCACCTCTCCTGCGATTTGTACAGCCCTTTCAATGGCCTGTCTGGAATCTACAAAACCGCTTAGCTGGACAATTCCTTTGTAGGACTCGACATTAATCTGCAAAACTTTGAGCATCGGGTCGTTAAAACTTGTTGCAGACTCGGCAGATCACCTGGAGTAACTTGTCGGTGCTGTTGTCTTTCAAAGAGAGTAAAGCAACCTCTATGCCAAATCAGTTACTTTATCCTGCCGTAGCTTATCCATTTGTTTTCAATGAGAAAATCAACGAGGCCCTGAAAGAATCAAACTGTCGATAGCAGTTCAAATAAGGTCATATGCAACCGATGGTCACATTTCACCACTGGTCAAATGTGACCCCAGCTTGTGCAAAGGCCGGCCCCTGTTTCAAGGTACGTATACCCCTTGAGGGGTGTTCTTTCCAATACCCCCTTGAGTGGGGTAAGGCAATAATGTTTCATTGGAAAACCGAATATTTGTATGAAAACTGCAAAAAAATGCCGAAAAGATACAAACCTTTATTGAGGTTTTTGCTTCATACTGCTGGCCATTGAAGATGTAACGGACCGGGAAGATCAAAAAAGAGTTCTCGAAGAACTCGTTGAAACGAGAACAGTCGAACTTGTCATCGCCCGACAAGAGGCTGAAAAGAAACGAGAAAAGGCGGAGGCTTCACTTATCGAGATACAAAAGTTAAAAGATCTCCTTGAGGCGGAAAGGGCCTATCTGCAGGCAGAGATTAAACTGGAAAACAATCATGAAAAAATAATCGGGCAAAGTGAAGCGCTCAAATACGTGCTCCACAAAGTCGGACAGATTGCCAGCAGCAACACCACGGTCCTGGTTCTGGGCGAGACGGGAACCGGCAAGGAAATGCTGGCTCGAGCTGTTCACGGCATGAGCCTGCGTAAGAATCGAGCCCTGATCAAAGTGAATTGCGCCACTCTGCCGGCAAACCTCATCGAAAGCGAATTGTTCGGTCATGAGAAGGGATCTTTCACCGGGTCTCAGTCCAGGCACATTGGACGATTTGAGGTCGCCGACGGCGCGACCCTGTTTCTCGACGAAATCGGAGAACTGCCGCTTGAATTGCAGGCAAAACTGCTCAGGGTTATCCAGGATGGCGAATTTGAACGGCTCGGCAGTTCCCATACCATTAAGGTCGATACCCGGATTATTGCTGCGACAAACCGCAATCTTGAGGAGGAAGTTCGCCTGGGTCGTTTTCGTGAGGACCTCTGGTACCGCCTGAATATCTTTCCGATTAGTTTCCGATTACCATGCCACCGCTGCGCAATCGCCTGGAGGACATACCCCTTCTTGTCGATTTTTATGTGAAAAATATTGCCAAACGGATGGGCAAGAACATCGAGACCATTTCAGCCGGCGTGATGGATGTCCTGCAGAAATATCACTGGCCTGGAAACATTCGGGAACTGGCAAACGTCCTTGAGCGGGCAGTGATCAATTCATTCGGCCCTAAACTGCGACTGGCAGATGAGCTCAAAGGATCGCTAAAGGATAAGCAGCCAAGCGGACAATCTCTCGAATCCGTTGATTACTACCCAACGCTTTTCGACGCCATCAAACCTGGGTTAATGGTAATCGCCCGCATCTTGCAAAAGGCGACGCAGAGGCCGCACCCGGTACATCTGCCGCCGGCAAAAGAGAGCTGCTTACTGTTGTCCTCCTGCCGCACCAGCTTGATTGCTCCAGTCGGACACATCCCCGTACAGCGCGGACAGAGAGTGCAGGAATCGTTCAGGGAGAGTGTCGGGGTGCACTGCGCCAGAAGTGTCGGGACAAGGGCACTGTCTTGCGCCATGAGGACCTTTTCCAGTAAGGCGGTTTTTTCAGGCAGCCGGCGACTGGTTGCCCTGGTTGATTGTTTTTTTGACAGGGGTGACTTCGCGGCGTAGTGGCTTTGCACCAGCGAGACAACGTTGCTGCCAAGGCCGAGCAGAAAAGACCTTCTGTCTCCTGGCAGGACACCGGGCAGTTGGGCGGCTGCACGTATCGCCCGAAGGTCAGTGCCAAGATGAGGGGCAAGTGTTTTTTGTAGACGGTCGAGAGTCTCGACAAACGCCGCAACTCCCTCAAATTGAGGGCAGTCCGGACAGGCAAGAAGGTTGAAATAGACCGGGCCATTGCCTTTCAAGGCAATAGACAGCAGTGCCTCAATGGACAAAACGCCGATGCAGGGCAGCGGTAACTCCTTCGGGAAAGCCTGTTTTTGCCGGGGGCAGTTGAATACATAATCGGCAAAGGAATCGTATTCGTCCAGCATGCGGCAGAGATCGAAACCGGCAAAGACCAGTGCCTCCGCCGGACAAACCGCTGTACACCTGCCACAGCCGGTACACCTTGTATTGTCTATGTGTATCTTGCCGTTTTGCAGAGACAGGGCTTTTGCCGCACAGCTGTCAAGACACCGGGTGCAGTCAAAACTGCTCAATCGCCCGCGTAAACATCGGCCGGCAACGATCTCGGCAACCGGTGTCGTTCCAGCTGTTTTGGTCAGCAGCGAAAATATCGTCATGCACTAATTTATTGTGTCGTTGCCGGTATAGACGCGTCGGCACGATGCGTAAAAATTATCCAGACAGCCGGCCACCGCCCGGTAAAATTCGGTGTCGGCACCAGCACGGACCAGCTCACAGAATTGCGGCAGCCAGGCCATCATTTTCAGGAAAAACTCCGCCTGTATTCCCTGCAGTCGCATTGCTTCATCCAGCGCACCCTGTGCGAGCGCCTCGGCCTCTTTGGCACAAAGGAAGTACATGAATTCCAGCTCAATGGAGATATGGTCGGGCGGCTCCTTCATCTCCACCAGGAGTCCGGCATCCTGGTAAAAGCGCTGGGTGCTGAGAGTTGAATCGCCCATTACCCGTCTATTATTATCCAGATAGACCGAACCGTAGGGTACGGCGATCAGTTCAAAGGGACCGACAAAGAGTGCGGCATGATCCAGGCGGAGCTGCTCCTGCGCCGTATTCTGCAGCCAAACCTGCATGGCCTCGGCTTCGGCAGCAGCAGCAGGCGAGAGGGATTGCAGCAGCAGCGCCAGATTGTCGCAGAGCTGTTCTTCCAGAAACATCTCCTTATCCGGCTCGTAGAAACAGGCGGCCAGTAACTTGAAGCAGTTGCCGCGATGGAGAACTTCTTCCGGGTTGTTCATAAGGTCATAATCCATACAGTAAACAATGACGCGGCACCCCCGACAGGACGGTGGTGCCGCAGGTAAAACCAGCTCTTATCTCGCCGAATACTCCCGAATATAGCGCACATTGGGCTGTGTGCCCTCTTCCTCTTTCAGCACGACACTCGCATGTTTTTGCAGCAGTTTTGCTGGTTCGCTTGCAGGATCGTTGAGATCGCCGAAAACCCGGGCTGCCGATGGGCAGGCCTCGACACAGGCCGGCAGGAGACCGTTCTTTACCCGGTGATCGCAGAAAATACATTTTTCGACGATATTGTCCCGCCGCACATTGTCATAATCCGGGTGAGAGTAGTTTGTTGCATGGGGAGGCGTCGACTTGGTCAGGGCAGCCAGCTCCGCCCCTGAGGCCGAGCATCCCTTGATGAGTTCGGTCGCATCGGTAAAAAACGGCTGCGTCGGTTCTCCCTCCGCATTGTAACTGATGACGCTGTATTGCCCAAAAGCACCATCCTTCATCACCTCATCCATGCTGTATGGACAGGCCTCCTGGCAGGCACGGCAACCGATGCACCGTTCATCATTGTGCATGGTCATGCCGTCGGGCGTCTTGAACATCGCCTTGGGCTCGACCGGGCAGGCCTCGACACAGGGGGCGTTACTGCAGTGGTTGCACAGCACCGGGATGGTCCTGAACTTGGTATTGGGAAAGGTGCCGCTGGTCTCGTGGATAAAATCAGCCCAGTTATAGGTCTGGCCATCTTTTCTCAGGGCCGTATTGTTTTCGGTTTTGCAGGCGAGCGCACAGGCGCCGCAGCCGACACATTTTCTCAGATCGATTATCATTCCATATTGTTTCATTATTCAGTCCTCCTCCCTAGATCTTCTCTATACGAACCGCAGCATGGCCGCCGTTTCGAGCATTTGAGCCGGACAGCCGTTCCAGTTCCCATGGAATGATAGTGTTGTTGTTGACGCCTCTGGTGGCACTCCCGGCAAAATCACCGGTCGCCGTGCGACCGTATGCCCAATGTCCCTGGCCGTAGGACTTACTCACCGTGCCGGGCCGCACTCCCTCCCAGACCCGGACGAAGCATTCGCCGCTGCCGCCCATCGAGGTGAGTTTGACCTTGTCGCCGTCCTTGATGCCGAATTTTGCTGCGTCGGCAGGATGGATACGCACGGTATCCTGCCCGCCGATATCACCGGGATCGACATGCTTGAACTCGTAATACCATGGGCTGTTCTGACTTCTTCCCTCGCGGTTCAGGCGGGACTTATAATCGATAAACAGCAGGGGGAAGTCCTTCTCGCTGCCATGCCGCATCGGCGGCTCGTGGTGTGGTACAAAAGCCAGTTCGCCGCGGGCGGTGTAATTAATTTTGGCCATGACCGTGTCCACATCCACCTTGTGTTTTTCGGCATGAGCGGTGAGGGCTTTTTTCAGGGTCTCGCTGTAAAATTCAAACTTTTTCGTCTCGGTAGCGAACTTGCCGCCCCAGTGTGCTTTGTACTTATAGGGTTCTGAGTTCCACATGCCTTTTTCCAGCATGTCATTCCAGCCATTGATCTTATCGCCATGGGTGTCTTTCTTGCCATCCCACAACGGCTGGGTGTAATACTTCAGGGCAAAGACGGTAAATTCCTTGGAATCCTTCGCTTTTGCTCCTGTTTCCGGATCTGAGTACATCTCAACCAGGCAGTCATACAGGTTGGGGAAACCGCGTTCCTTGAATTTTTCAGCCAGCAGGAACGGAAATTCCGATTCATCCTGGATCACATCCCAGATGGGTTCGACAACCGGTTGCAGCAGAGTACAGGTAGCGTAGCGATTGGCCTTTGCTTTGACAAACCCGTAACGCTCATATTTACTTATCGCACAGGGCAGAACGATATCGGCAAACATGGTAAATTCGGAGGCGTTGGTGGTCAGATGAACGGTAAATGGAATGGATGACAAGGCTTCTTCCCAGCGGTTGGTACCATTAGAGGAAAAAACGAAGTTGTTCATATAGCCGACAACTACTTTGAGCTCATAGGGGTCCTTGTTCAAGATGCCCGTGGGTACGTTATTGGTGGAAACACCTCCACCGGATTTTCCTTTGTTGATTGCCGGGAGTTCGAGGCGGCCGCGCTGATCGATCTTTTCCAGTTTGGAATGTTTCTTGGCCAGGTCATCCTGGTGCTTTTTCAGAATATCGCCGTCCATTTTATTGACCGGGATTTTCGCGGCCTGCAATGAACCACCGACGTTGTCCACGCTGCCGAGAAGTCCGGCCAGGGCATGTACGGCCATGGCCGAATAACCGCCGCGGGCCTGCATTGCCGCACCCGGTCCCATCCAGACGGCGACATGCGGCGCCGCTTTCTCCAGGCCCCGTGCAACACGAAGAATCTGCTCCGCCGGTATGCCGCAGATCTTGGCGGCCTTGGTGACGGTCATGTCTTTAACGGCAATATTCCACCATTTGATCAATCCATGGGTTTCCTTCTCGACGAAGTCCGCTTCCTTGACCATCGTGCCGGACTTGAAACGATTGATACCATCGGTAAAGTCGCCGACAAACTCTCTGTTCCAGGCGCCGTCCGTAAGAATGACATGGGCCATAGCCAGGGCCAGGGCGCCATCGGTACCGGGAATAAGCGGCAGCCATTCGCTGGCCTTGGCGGCACTGGTGGTCAGGCGCGGGTCGACGGCCGCCACAGTGGCCCGGTCAAGAGCATCGCCCAGTCTCTTGATAGTGGCCGGAACCATACGATTACTGGCCACGGGGTCGCAGCCCCAGATGAGGATATATTTTGAATTGGAGATATCATAATCCCGATAGTCCCAGAGTCCTTCCGTATAGTAAGAGCCGAATTTTTCCGCTTCGGCACAGGTGGAGCTGTGCGAAATATTATTGGGTGTGCCGAAAATTTTCGGCAGCACATCATAGATGATATCGCGCATATAGGTATATCTGCCGCGCATCAGACAGAACTTCTCCGGTTCGGCATTTTTGCGCAGTTCGATCATCCTGTCGGCGATGGTATTCAACGCCTCGTCCCAGCTGATCGGCACGAACTTCGGATCAACCCCGCGACCTTTCTTCGGATTGGTACGCTTCATCGGCACTTTGAGCCGATCGGGATCATACACCTGCTGCAGGGACAGGTGGCCCCGTGGACAGACTTTTCCGTCATTCTGCTTTGAGTACCTGTTGCCCCGCACTTTTACTGCCCGGCCATCCTGCACGAATACTTCCACCGGACACCAGGTGGTACACCCCTGGCAGGTGGTCGGCTTCCACTCACCGGGGCCTTCGCCTATTTTTTTATTGCTCTTCGAACTGGCGGCAAAGGCGTTCATTCCTGGATCAGACTGCGCACACCCGCCTAAAGCTGCAGTTGCTCCTGCTATTGCCGACAGCTTAAGAAAGTCCCTCCTTTTAATTTTCATAGCAACCTCCGCACATCTTGTTGAGTTTGGTCTCTGGACAGCACACTAGTTACCACATGGTCATAGCATTATTCATGCCACAGCCACGAGCTGGGTATCTGTTACCAAAGCGAAACGTTTTTTTATCGGACGCTGTCGAATAAGTAATAATTTCGGACAATTGGTACTTCGCGAGACGGACCGGGCAGAACAAAACAACGATAAAAAGTGTAATTTATAAATAATTACAGACTGTTAATCTTACTTTTTACCATAGCTGAGGAGAAAAGCGTTACACAAACGAAACAACAAGACACATCCATTGAGAGGATTAAAATTATGTCCGGGATCAGTCAGCGACCAAGCCGATATTTTTGATCTTTTCCCAAAGGGTTTTTCGGCTGATCCCCAGGATAGCCGAGGCCTTTGATCGGTTGCCGTCAGTCAGTCTGAGAATCTGGGCGATATGATTCTTTTCGGCCTCGGTGGTAACCTCCTGGAGTGTCGCCAGCGGTGTCTTTTGGTTGCGGCTGCCGGCAATATGGCCGGGCAGATCGGTGCGTCTAATAATCGTTTCGTTTGCCAGGGCAATACAGCGCTCAATGACGTTCATCAATTCCCGGACATTGCCGGGGAAGGTGTACTGCATCAGAAACTGGATCGCTTCAGGGTCAAAGGAGATATCGGTGCCCAGCTGATCGTTGAATTTTCTGGCAAAGGCATGGATAAGCAGGGGAATGTCATCTATTCTTTTCCGCAGAGGCGGCATGACCATGGGAATGACATTTAACCGGTAGTAAAGATCTTCGCGAAACAGGCCTTTTTCGATTTCTTTTTCCAGATCCTTGTTGGTCGCGGCGATAATACGCACATCCACCGCAGAGGATTGCGTCGCACCGAGACGTTCAAAGGTGCGCTCTTCCAGCACACGGAGGATTTTGGTCTGGGTGAGCAGGGGCAAATCCCCTATCTCATCGAGAAAGATCGTGCCGCCGTCGGCGAGATCAAAACGCCCTGGTTTTCGAGCTACCGCCCCGGTGAAGGCGCCTTTCTCATAGCCGAACAGTTCGCTCTCGATAAGCTCCCCGGGAAGTGCTGCACAATTCACCCGGATAATGGGTTTTTTCTGCCTGCTGCTCTGGTAATGTATGGTCGAGGCGATCAACTCCTTGCCGGTACCGGATTCTCCGAGAATGAGCACCGTTGAGTCGGTCCTGCTGATCTTATCGAGCAGACCGAAAATGGTCTGCATCGCCTTGCTCTCGCCGATTATATTGGGGGCGCCCCAGTACCTGCTCAATTCCTTTTTCAGGCGGATATTTTCACTGGTGAGCGACTGTAACTCGAGAGCCTTGTCGACCGTGAGAAGCATCTCATCGAGATCAAAGGGCTTGGTCATGTAATCGAAGGCGCCAAGGCGCATCGCTTCGACCGCGTCTTTAATGGTGCCGAAGGCGGTCATCATGATGACCGGGGTGGTCGGCGCCTCAAAAAGACATTTGCGCAGTATTTCGATGCCGCTGACCTCGGGTAAACGGATATCGGTGATAACCAGTGAGAATTCGGCCTCTGCCAGGGCGCTCATCGCCTTGCCGCCATCCTCGACGGGGAGAACCGTGTACCCCTCCGCCCTGAGTGCATCTGCCAGGGAAACCCTGACTATTTTTTCGTCTTCGACAAGAAGAATGGAATGTTTCATATCCCCTCCGGAATCAGTAAGGATATTGTCGTGCCGATGTTTTCCCGGCTGCTCACCGAGATATTTCCCTGATATTTTTTTACCAGTTCATAGGTCATCCACATACCGAGACCGGTCCCCTCCCCGGCCTCTTTGGTCGAGTAAAAGAGGTCGAAGACATGGGCGACCTGATCTTCGGGGATGCCGACCCCGGTATCGCTGACGTCTATGGCGATCTGCTGCCTTATCCGAGTGGCGGTAACCTGCAATTCGCCGCCGCCATCCATGGCCTGAATGGCGTTAAGCATGGTATTGAGAAACAGTTCTTCCAGGTCATGCGGGGCAATGGGGGCAACAAGCCCTGCTTCAATGTTTTCCCGAAAAGAAATATTCTGTTTCTTCAGACGGTGATCAAGAAACTTCAGGACACTGGCGAGAACGGCGGCCACGTCCGATTTTTTTTCTTCCCCCTGACGTGTGCCGACCGTGTACAATAACTGGCCGACGGTCTCTTTGATACTCTGCAGTCCCTCGTCAATCAGGGCGAGATAATCTTTCCTAAAGTCGGCATCATCGCCCTGCCGGCGCAGCATGCTGACACAGTTGAACAGGCCGCCGAGGGGGTTGTTGATACGATGGGCGATACTCGACGACAGCACCCCAAGCGTCGCCAGCTTCTCGGATTGCAGCAGTTTTTCATGGGCCAGCTTCATTTCCTCATTGGCCCTGCGAATCCGCCGAACCATCTCATTGTAGCTTTCCCCAAGACGGGCCAGTTCATCGTTGCCGGAAACCGGAACGGTCTTTTCACCCATTTCCACTTCGACCTCACCCATCGCCGCGGAGAGATCGATGATAGGTTTGATAAACCGCCTGCTGAGCAGATAGATGAGAGCAAAAAGAATGATAAGCGCCAGGGCGGAAAGGGCGATAATTTGCACAATCATCGCCTGCATTTCCTGCTCCATTTCCTCAAGCGAGAGGGAAAAGGTCAGCAAGCCCCAGCGTTTGCCTTCAATCGACAACGGCGAGACAAACTCCAGGGAGGCCGGGGCTTGTCCATCGCCGGCGGTTGTTCTTACCCGGACAGCATCGACCTTTTGGGCATCGCGGATAAAACTGCTATCGTAGGTTTTGCCGAACTCTTTGAAATCACTGTGCGAAATGACCCGTAGACCATTATCCAGCACGGCGACAAAGTGCAGGGCGATATCGCTTCGCTGGTGCAGATCACGCATGTAGTTGTCTATCAGGCCGCCCTCTTCGACCAGGCCAAGTTTTTCATAAATGAGTTCGTTGATGATCAGCGCGCTGACCGTCTGGGCAAGTATACGACCCTGTTTTTCGGTGGCATAATATAACGCCGAGCGGGTTTTAGCGGCAGTCACCAGGCTGATGACCGAGGTAATACCGAACACAGCGAGAAAGGTGACCAGGATGAATTTTGTCTGCAGGGAAAATCGCATGACGCTTCTCGATTAAAAAGAAATGTTCGGATGACAGTCAATGCCGCAGGTTTTCGGCACATCGTTAATCATGTTACGGATGGCAAAATAATCGGCATCAGAAGCGACGACAAAGCCGCCCTGCAGATCAGGATCAAGTTTTTGCAGTATGCTTTTGCCTCTTTCATCGCTGCTCATACCGAGCAGGGCCCTCTGCACCTTTCGCATTACCAGGTACGGTGTTTTCGGTGAAACGACAACAGGCCCGGTTGGGATCGGGTCGGAGGTAGCTATTATCTTCAGCCCGTGCACATTGTAGCGCTCGGCGGTTGACAGCCGCAAGGCGCCGGCGTCGAATTCCCCGCTGATGACTTTTTTAGCCACCGTGTCATGATAGCTGTAATGGTGGTAGGCACCGAGGTGGTTTAAATGAATCCCTGACTGAGCCAGCATGTATCGGGGAATGAGGTTGCCCGAGGTCGACCAGAGTGCCGCAAAGGCAAAACGTTTCGCCCTCAGCTGCGACAGATCATCAATGCCGCTGTCGCCGGCAGTGACGAGAGCACTGCGATAAGAAGTTTCTCCCTTGGCTGTTTTGCCCCTGGCGATGGGTACTACGGCAAACCGTTTATATGCATCGAGATAGGTCAGCGGCCCGAGCAGAGCAAAAGATGTCTTGCCCTGGCCAAGACTGTTGACCACCTCCTGGTAACTTTTCTCGAGGTGCAGCTCCGTTTTAATTCCCGTTGTATCGGTAAGATAATCCATCAACGGCTGATAACGTTCATAGGCGAGAATCGGGTTGTCTCTTGGCAGAACGCCAAAATAAATGACATCCCCTGGTGACTCGTTTTGGCCGGGAAGGTTGGCAACAAATTCGAGATCGGCAACATGATCGGCGACATTATTAGCAATAAATGCACGCATAGCCCTGATGGAATCATAGTTGGCATCAGGTACTTCGACGAATTTTTCGATTCGCATCTGTTCAAGTATCTGTTTACCTTCAGGGTCCGTATGCATCTCGAGAAAGACGGTACGCAGCGACTGTTTCAGATACAATGGCAGATCTAGGGGAACAACCACCGGCGGGATGCCGAATGGTGGTGAGCGGTGAATAACCCTGGTCTGCTCGGCATAAGGGGAGCCGGTTGCCACCATAAAATCATAGACTATCGAATCGACAGCCGCTCCCTCCGCCCGTTTTTTGGCAACCAATTCAACCGATTTGTTGTGGCTGTAACTATAGAGCTGCGACCGGAAAAAACTCTCCGGGGTGTGGTCCCGTTTAGCCAGCAGGTAGGTGGGATAGAGCTTGCCGCTGTTGGATTTTGGATCGACAAAAACAAAGGTACGATCCTGAAGCTGTTCAACCTCATGAATTTCACTATCCTTGTGGACGATAATATTCGAATTGTAGTGAACCTTGCCGTTGACCTGTGGCGCCACCAACAGTTCCACGCCGAATTTTTCGTTATCTAAAACATAGGGAGAAGAACAGATGAAGGCGAAATCCACCTCCCTGTTTTCCAGCATGACGTCAATTTCATCATAGGTGGTCCGGTGCACCATCTCCGCCGGGACTCCCAGTTTTTTCCCTATATAATCAACAGCCTGGTAATAATATTTGACAGCACTAACCGGCGTAATCATGCTCGCGACCCCGGCGCGCAGCGATGTCTTTGGGTTTTCCGCCATGGCGATGGATGGGCAAGCAAGCAGAAGCAGAAACAGTACAATGGGCTTGAAGCAGTTCATTTTGACCTCATGGTTTTGACACAGCTGCGGAATAGGACAATCATCTTGCAACTATTAATCCACACGCGGTGATACCTGTGTTATACACCATTACAACACTTTGCCATATGGTCGATGTTTCGAAAAAGTAACAGCATCCATTAAGAAGCTGATAAAGCAAAAATATATAAAAGTTGCAAACCCTGCAAAATGATGGCGCCGATAATGGAAGAACTGGAGAAGGAGTACCAGGATTGGGCAGCCATTGTCTTTATTGATGTCTGGGTAATCCACAAGCCGCCCGAAAATACGATATCCGGGCTATTCCTATCCAGATTTTCTCCACTGCCGAGGGTAAAGAAATGGCCAGGCACAAAGGGTTCATGGACAAAGCGTCGATAATTGCCGAACTTGAAAAATTGGGAGTCAAATAACTTCATGGATCAGGTCTTTCTCACTATCAATGCATGGATGGGCCAGGGCCTCCTGCTGGGAGCCCTCGGCTGTTTTCTCTGGGGTATGGTCAGTGTGCTGTTCAGCCCCTGCCATCTGGCCTCCATTCCACTTATTATCGGCTATGTCGGCGGCCAGAATCATCTGGTCGAAGGACGCAAGGCAACCCTCTATGCTGTCGTTTTTACCACCGGGCTGTTTATCACCATTGCCGTTATCGGCGTCGTCTGCTCGCTGCTCGGCCGCATGCTCGGTGATGTCGGGCCGTATTGGACCATAGTCATCGGCCTGCTGCTGCTCTGGGTGGCCCTTGATATGCTCGGGGTGGCAAAATGCTCGATGTCCGGTGGCCTCATGGCCAGGTTAACCCTGAAAGGTCTCTCCGGGGCCTTTGTTCTCGGTCTGGCCTATGGGGTGCTGTCCGGCTCCTGCACCTTTGGTTTCATCGCCCCGATCCTTGCCATCGTCTCCGTGCAGGACAAGGTCTTCACCGGCGTGACATTTATACTCCTGTTTGCTGTCGGCCATTGTCTTCCCATAGTGGTTGCCGGCAGTTCGACAGCCATGGTCAAGCGTCTCCTCATAAGCAGCAGCTGGCAGCAGGGCGGCCGGGTATTCAGGCGTCTGGCGGGCACGATGATCGGTCTGCTCGGCATCTATTTCATCGTCCAGCCATTTTTCCCAGCCTGATATCCAGCGCATACAGGTCAGGGATCAGCTAAAGGAAAAAATCAGTGCATGGCTAAACAGCCGGCAAACTCAAGGAAAAGGTGAGGAACATGGCACCCAAACTCAAAATCCTCTATCTCTGTACCGGCAATTCCTGCCGCAGTCAGATGGCGGAAGGTTGGACCCGAACACTTAAAGGCGATTCTAGCGAACCATATTCCGCGGGTATCGAAACGCATGGCCTGAATCAAACGGCGGTCGAGGTTATGGCCGAGGTCGGGATTGATATATCCAGACACACCTCGAAGCATATCGATACTCTTAAAGATATGACCTTTGATGCGGTGATCACCGTTTGCGATAACGCCCGTGAGACATGCCCCTTTTGGCCGGGGGGACAAAAAAAGCTGCATGTCGGCTTCACCGATCCACCTGCGATGGCAAAGGAGCTGGCGGCAAAAGGAGCCAGCCTTGAAGAGCAACGTAACTGCTATCGTCAGGTGCGCGATGAAATCCGCGCCTTCGTCGAAACCCTGCCGGACTCTCTTAACAGGCGAGAAAACAGTGAGTGATAGATGGATTTTTTGACGCCGCACTTCAAATTGTCAAGGAAGTAAAAAAAGGCGATGAGGTACTGCTGCTCCGGGATGAAAGCGGTCTTGCCGTCTGGAGTGGCTGGAGGCGTAGGTAGCGTACTTGCCATTGACCAGATTAATCGAAGTGAAACTGAGCGAGGTAGTTTGCCAGGGCCTCCTTCTTCTCCCCCTGTAGAGACGGGCAGTTGGTGTGGTCCTTTGCCCCTTCGATAACCCGCACGGCAAAGACCATGCAGGTCGGTTCACCGCATTCTTTACAGTTGGTTTTGGGCAGCAGCTTCAGGACATCGAGCAAGGCCGGTTGCTTCTGCCCTTCCACACTTGGTTCGATGTCTTCCCGGTTTTCCCAGGCGCTGTTGATCTCCCGCTGCAGCCAGTTGACAATCTTTTCCGCCTGTTCCTCGTCCTGCAGGGCATTGACGGCGATTTTACGCGGGTGAATGGTGATCAGTTTACCGGAGTTCTTCAAAGTCAGAGAAGGTGGCTGCTGTATGTAGCTGAAACCGCCGAGCACCGTGTTCAGATACGGCAGAACCGCCGCGACATCATCGTGCAGATGGGCGAAACAGTGCAGGGTCTGGGCTCCGGCATTGCATTTCGATCGAAAAATTTCCATGGTATATCCGCTAAGTAACATTTCCGTTTCCTTTGGCTGGCAGCCGTTTTAATTTGTGTTCCTTTTTTAAATTCAGCTCGCAGACTTCATACACAACGGATACCGCCAAGATTCCATAGACAGTGTCCGCCGGGTACCTGACGCCAGGCCGATTCTGAAGTTGGCCTCGGCAATCTGCCTTTTTGCCGCCACGGGACCGGCAAGGGCCCGTGAAACGACGGCCAGCGAATGTCCTTTAGATCGGCATGCGCCGCCATGGCACCCTTGTCGTTCTTTCAGCAGCCAGACCGAACCACCTTTACGCAACCAGACATAAGGGAAAAAACAGCCGATGACTCCCGTCAGAACTGTTATGAAAAAAAGTAAGGTGATTTTCAGCGCTGGTATCGCTCGACTATAATCTTTTTAAACAGCTCTTGTAAAAAATATTCGATACCATATAATTGTCCTTCCGATGCAATTAATTTGCATGAATATTTTGCATCAAACTTCGAAAGGAGAGGGCATCATGATAAAACGCATAACAGTTCTACTTATAGTAGCATTCTTGTTTCAAGGTGCAGCCTCTACCTCTGCCAAAGACCAACCAACCGCTTTTGTCTCTGTATTACCACAAAAATTCTTTGTGCAACAAATTAGCAAGGACTTTGTCGACGTTGCGGTCATGGTCCAGCCAGGTGCCAGCCCGGCGACCTATGAGCCGAAACCATCACAAATGGCTGGATTAGCCTCCAGTTCACTCTATTTTTCCATTGGTGTTCCCTTTGAAAATGCCTGGCTTGACAGGATTGCCGGGGTTAATGCAAAGATGAAAATAATTCGCACGGAAGAAGGGATCAACAGGCTGGCCATGGTCGAACACCATCATGAAGGGGAAGAACATCATGACGACCAGCAGGCCGATCAGCACCCAGCCGGCGAGCTCGAGAATAAAACTGAAGGAATCCATGACAGCGGCCTGGATCCGCATATCTGGCTGTCACCGCCGCTGGTCAAAAAGCAAGCGGCGACCATTGCCGCCGCCCTGGCAAGGGAGTACCCGGAACAGGCAGCCTTGTTTCAGCAGAATCTGGCAGCTTTCCTGGCGGATATCGACCGCCTCAACGACGAACTGCACCGCACCCTGGCGGAAAAGAAGGGCATGAAATTCATGGTCTTCCATCCATCCTGGGGATATTTTGCCAAGGAATACGGCTTGGAACAGATCGCCATCGAAATAGAAGGTAAAGACCCAAAGCCCGCCCAGTTACGGGCATTAATTGAGCAGGCCAGGGAAAATGCGGTTACGGTGGTCTTTGCCCAACCGCAGTTTTCGACCAAAAGTGCCAAACTTATCGCCCGGGAAATCGGTGGGGAGGTTATCTTTATCGACCCGCTGGCTGAAGACTGGCTGAACAACATGAAACAGGTTACTGCAAGCCTCAAAAACGCCCTCAGGTAAACAATAAAATATGACCGCGTCCATGACCAATAGTGCAAATATTACCAGTGTCACCAGTAACCCGGCCCCGATCATTGAAATAACCGATCTGTGCTATACCAAGGACGGGCAGGACATCCTGCACGATATCAACCTGACCGTTTATGCCGGTGACTTCGTCTCCATCATCGGCCCCAACGGCGGCGGAAAAACAACCCTGTTGAAGTTGATTCTTGGTCTGATCAAGCCATCGAAAGGACAGATCCTCATCAACCAGAAATCCCCGGACCATCATTTTGCAACGGTTGGGTATGTACCGCAGCACGTTAATCACAACCTCAGTTTCCCGGCGACGGCTCTCGATGTTGTCCTCATGGGGGCCTATAGCCCGGAAAACAGGTTTCAGTTTCGCCTGCCTCCGGGAAAAAAACAGGCGGCGCTGGCGATCCTCGACAAGCTTGGGGTCGGGGATGTCGCCGAGCGGAAAATTGTCGCTCTGTCCGGCGGACAACGGCAGCGGGTGCTGATTGCCCGCGCCCTGGTCTCTTCACCGCAGCTGCTGGTTCTCGATGAGCCGACCGCCTCCATAGATACCAAGGGCCAATCTGAATTTTACGAGCTGCTCAAGGAATTGAACAAGGATCTGACCATCGTCATGGTCAGCCATGATCTGCTGATCGTCTCCAACTATGCCAAATCAATCGTCTGTCTGAACAAGAAAATGCATTACCACCAATCCTTCAAATCCTCCGGCGACCTGCTTGAGGCATTCTACTCCTGTTCGGTCCAGGAGATCTGTCCGGTCGGCGTCGTTGCCCACAGCCACCTGGCCATACCAACCAGCGGAGCAAAAAATGCTTGACGCCCTGCAGTTCGAATTCATGCGCAACGCCCTGTTTGCCGGTCTTCTTGCCAGCATTATCTGCGGCGTGATCGGCACCCTGATCGTCGTCAATCGTCTCGTCTTCCTCTCCGGCGGCATTGCCCACAGCGCCTATGGCGGCATCGGCCTGGCCTCCTTTCTCGGCTGGCCCTACATGCTCGGCGCGACACTGTTCGCCTTTGCCTCGGCGATGCTCATGGCGGCCATTTCCATCAAGGCGAAGGAACGCTCCGACACCCTCATCGGCGTCATGTGGTCAGTCGGCATGGCCACGGGTATCATCCTCCTTGACCTGACGCCGGGTTACAATGTCGATCTGATGAGCTACCTGTTCGGCAGCATCCTCAGTGTCCCAGGCTCCGAGCTGCTGTTCATGACTTTTCTCGGCCTGGGCATCCTGCTGCTGACCGCATACTACTATCGCGACCTGCTGGCCATGTCCTACGATGCGGAATTTGCCCAGGTCCGCGGCGTCCCGGTCCGCGGGCTGTACTTCCTGCTCATCGGCATGGTCGCGGTGACGGTGGTCATCGTTGTCCAGATCGTCGGGCTGATCCTGGTTATCGCCCTTCTTACTGTTCCGCCGTACATCGCTGAAAAATATACCCGTTCCCTGCTGCAGATGATGCTTGTGTCCTCCCTGCTCGGCATGCTGTTTATCACCGGAGGATTATGGTGTTCGTATACCTACGACCTCACCTCGGGAGCGACAATTATCCTTTTTTCCGGCTGCGGCTTTATGCTCTCTCTGCTGCTTGACAAGCTGCTCTCACTCAAGCGGAAAATACACTGGCGGCGGGCCCATGCACTGTAACAATATAGCGATCTAACCATGTGTGAACAATGCAACTACACACAGCTGCTGAAAGATGTTGGCCTGGAAGCCACGGCCAATCGACTGCATGTCATGGAGGTGATCGGCGGCAATAACTGTCCTTTGACCGCGGCGGAGATATTTCACACCATAGGCAGAACCCAGCCGATCAACCAGGTGACGGTCTACAGGATTCTTGAATTACTCGTTGAACAAAATCTCCTTGAACGGATCTCCATCGGCGGCCGGGCGGCACATTACGGCATGGCGCCTAATGAGCACCACGCCCCGCACCCTCATTTCATCTGCAGCAAATGCGCGGCCGTTGACTGCCTCAGCCCCGAGTGCCTCAGTGTCGATATGGCAAACCTGCGAAAAACCTTTTCCGGAGAGGTTGAGCGGATCGAGATTCGCGTTGAAGGCATTTGCCGCAATTGTCTGAAGGGGAGTGGAAAAAAATAGCTTGCCCCGCAGGAGGCGTTCAGTAATACTGCGTCTCTGTTGCTGGCCAGGCGTCTAATCGGAATATATGCAAGAGGAACATATGCGATCATGAGCTTATCATCGACCCTCAATACCTTTTCGCTGGTGCTGACCGAATGCGCCATCTCTGAACGGCTTCGCCGCGCGGGCGAGGTCGAGCTGCATCCGACGCTCTTTAATACTCCGCTGATTTACCATGCACAAGGACGAGAGAAACTGGCGGCCATCTATCGGCAATACCGGGAGATAGCCGCCCGGGCGGCGCTGCCGATCCTGCTCTGCGCCCCGACCTGGAGGGTCGACAGGGAGCGGCTGGCCGAGGCTGGATTTGACCAGTCGCTGCTCGCTGATGCGGTCGCCTTTATGCGCGATCTGCAGCAAAAATGGCAGGCCCCGGATTCGGAAATATTCATTGGCGGCCTCATCGGTCCGAAAAACGACTGTTATCGACCGGAGCAGGCACTAAGCATTGATGCCGCCTCTGATTTTCATCAGTGGCAGATCTCGCGACTTGCCGAGGCCGGGGTTGACTGCATCGTCGCCCAGACCATTCCCGCCGTCTCCGAAGGCTTAGGCTTGGCGCGTGCCCTGTCCCATGCGGGCATCCCGGCAATCATAGTTTTGTCATCGACCGGCAGGCGCGGGTGCTGGACGGCACCCCTCTTGTCGAGGCCATCACCGCCATTGACAACGATCTCGCCACCCCGCCGCTGGGCTATATGGTCAACTGCGTTTATCCGACCTTTGTCTGTGCCGAAAGACAGCCGCCGGCACTCTTTGAGCGCCTCATCGGCATCCAGGCCAACAGCTCGTCACTCGACCATAGCCAGCTTGATGGTGCCGAGGTGCTGCACCGCGATGATCTGCAGCACTGGGGTGAGAACATGCTGCGGTTGAACAGCGAGTTCGGCATGAAGATACTCGGCGGCTGCTGCGGTACCGACGATAGCTATCTGCAGTACCTGGTCGATCATCGAGCTTCCAGCTCCAGCTAAAAATGCCCTCGGTAAAAATAAATTGCCTCAATAACTGCTATAGACTAGGATGTGCCAAATAGAAAAAAAGTGCTATTGAACTTACCCTGTTTTTCGTCCTTAACAAAAAAGCCTGCTGCCGGTCCTGTAGCACTCTGTTCCTGAGAGCTCAACTTTACCTGTATCTTGAGGTGCTTTAATAAATATGCAGCGAGTTGCCTGCCATGAATGTGACCTGGTGCACACTGTCCCGAAAATGGCAGTGGGCACCTCGGCACGCTGTGTGCGTTGCGGTTCGATTCTGTTCAGTACCAAGGCTCGGAGTATCGATCGAACCCTGGCCTGGACCATTGCCGGCCTGGTGTTGTATGGTCTTGCCGTTTCCTTTCCCTTTCTAGCTATGAAGAGCGGCGCGATTATGCAGCAGACCGCCCTTCTCAGCGGAGTGCAACAGCTGTTTCTCCAGGGAGAAATTGTCCTGGCAACGCTGGTGCTGTTGACCTGTGTGCTGATCCCCTTGCTGCAGATGCTGATTCTGCTCTACATCTTCCTGCCGTTGAAACTGAACATTCGCGCCGTTTATGCCATCCCCTCTTTCCGCCTGTTCCAACATTTCCGACCCTGGAGCATGATGGAGATTTACCTGCTCGGCATCCTGGTGGCGATGGTCAAGCTGGCGAAGATGGCCACAATAGTGCCCGGTCTGGCGGTGGGAGCTTTCGGCCTGTTAGTCATCGTCCTTACCTGTGCGATATCGTCAATCGATACACACCTGGTATGGCAGCGACTTGGGGGGGATTGGTGAAAAACGAGAAGATTTTTGCCTCGGCGAAACAGCTCGGCCTGGTCAGCTGTCATGACTGCCACCTGCTCAGTCGCTGGCCCAAGCCTGCGCCTCGGCAGATTGCGCTTTGCCCTCGATGCGGTGGTCCCCTGCATCAACGAAAGCCGCACAGTATCGCTCGAACCTGGGCCCTGCTGCTTGCCGCCATTATTTTGTACATTCCGGCTAATATCCTGCCCATGACTGTGACCACCGCGCTGGGATCTGCACAGGCGGACACGATCATAAGCGGCGTCATCTATTTCATACATAGCGGATCCTGGGAGATCGCGCTGGTGATCTTCACCGCCAGTATTTTTATCCCGTTTATGAAATTTATCATTCTGATCTATTTGCTGTTGTCCGTGCAGTTCAAGTCTGTCAAGAGGCCAAAGGACCGGACCGTTCTCTACAGGATTACCGAAGCGATCGGGCGCTGGTCGATGGTTGATGTCTATGTGGTGACGATTCTGGTGGCTCTGGTCAAGCTCGGGGTGCTGGCAAATATCGAAGCCGGACCGGCGGCAATTTATTTTGCATCTGTGGTGGTGATCACCATGATTGCCGCGGAATGTTTCGACCCGCGACTGATCTGGGACGTTATGGAGGATGACGCATGAGTCAAGAGGATTCCGGGGCTCAGTATACTGCACCTGAAGTGCAGATGCAGACCGGACGTGGTTTCTCGATTATCTGGGTGGTGCCGATCATCGCTCTGCTGATCGGCGGCTGGCTCACCTATAAGGCTATGTCGGAGAAGGGGCCGATCATTACCATAACATTTGAAAGCGCTGAGGGGCTCGAGGCCGGTAAAACAACCATCAAATATAAAGACCTCGAGATAGGTAAAGTTTCGAAAATCGAACTCAAGGATGATCTCTCCGGAGTGGTAGTCACTGCCGAGATGCACCGGGATACGGAACGGTATATGACCGACAAGACCGAGTTCTGGGTGGTGCGGGCTCGAGTGGCAGCCGGCGAAGTCTCGGGGCTGGGGACCCTCTTTTCCGGGGCGTACATCGGCTGCAATCCTGCATCGGAAGGAGTGACCAGGCGGGCCTTTTCAGGTCTGGAGAAACCGCCGGCGCTGACCGGCGGGTTGCCGGGGAGGCATTTTATTCTTCAATCGGCAAGCCTCGGTTCGCTTGATCTCGGCTCGCCTGTTTATTACAGGGGGGTCAAGGTCGGACGGGTGGTCGATTATAATTTTGATATAACAGCGGACTCTATCCAGCTCAAGGTCTTTGTCAATGCGCCTTTCCATGAAAAAATTCAGCAGCACACCCGGTTCTGGAATGCCAGCGGTGTCGATTTTACCGTAGACGCGACGGGGGTCAAACTGGACACGCAATCTCTGGTCTCGATACTCCTCGGAGGGATCACTTTTGATACTCCACACGACCGGCCAACTGAGCAGGCGGAAGAAAACAGTGTTTTCCGGCTGTATGAGAATTATCACAGCAGCACGGAAGAAAGTTATGCCATCAAGAGATATTATTGGCTGTATTTTAATCAAACCGTACGTGGTTTGTCTGCCGGGGCGCCGGTCGAGATCAAGGGGATCAAGGTCGGTGAGGTCGTCAATGTTGAACTGCAGTTTGATCTCCGCACCGAAGATTTCCGCATCCCTGTGTTGATAATGATAGAACCGGAACGCATAAATGCCCTGATCACCAGGGAAGGGAAAGTGGTCAAGAACGGAGACGCCAGCAGCCAAATCCTGGCGCTCCAGCAGGACAACCGGGCCAACAAACGGATACAGTTGCTGGTCGACAAAGGTCTGCGCGCCCAGTTAAAAACAGGCAATCTGCTGACCGGACAGCTGTATGTTGATCTTGATTTTTATCGTGATGCAATGCCTGAAAAACTGGCCATTGAAAATGGCTATCAGGTCTTGCCGACCATGCCGACACCCATTATGCAGATTGTTGATCGTGTTGACAATCTCCTGAAAACAATCGAAAAGGTACAGTTTGGCAAGATTGGTCAGAGTGTTGCGACGGCAGTAACGGATCTGAGCACACTGCTTGTGGAGCTCAAATCGCTTTTCAACAAAATCAACAGCGAGACCATGCCTCAAATCAACAATGAGACGCTGCCGAAAATTAACACATCTCTGGATGAACTCAAGGAAACGCTTGCAGGTATCGACCAAATGCTCGGCCCGAATTCAGCCTTGAATTACAATACCCGGAAGATCACCGACGAGTTCTCGACGGCTATTCGTTCACTGCGCTCTTTGATTGAATTACTTGAGCGAGATCCGCAAGCGCTGCTTCTCGGCAAAGAGGGAGAGAAAAAATGATCCGATACCTGGTATGTGTGTTGACCGGAAGTCTGTTATTAAGTGTTTTGTTCCTCTCCGGCTGCACCTTGCGCAGTGCCCCCGAAGTGAGGTACTTCGGCTTGCTGACCATGGAACAACTGGGCGATACCCGGCGCGTCGGCGTTCATCCCGAGATGAAACTGGGTATTGGCCCGCTCACCATCCCTGACAGCCTGCAGCGGTCACAGATCGTCACGCGACACTATGAAAACCAGTTTCAATTTGACGAATACAACCGCTGGGCCGGGGTCCTGGAAAAAGATCTTCTCTCGGCCATAGGTGACAATCTCCGTCTGCTGCTTGCTGTTGAAAATGTCGGTTTTTTCCCCTGGATGTCCTATTTTACACCAACCTGCAGTGTTGCACTCGATATCCAGCGGTTTGACGGAACACTGAATGGCGAGACGGCACTGGAAGCGAAGTGGCGTATAATAGACGCCAAGAGTTCAATAGTGCTGCAGAGTGGCCGAAGTGTCTTGCGCAGACCGTCGACAGAACCGGGATATCCGGGACTGGTGAAGGCTCTGAGTATGCTGGTTGCTGATCTGTCGTATGAACTGGCGGTCAAGATGGAAAAACTGATTGGTGAAAAGACACCGTAGGGGTTGGCCATTTCATTGAGAAAAATATGTATAAACGAATCGAGCAATTGAACGCTGCACGGCAGCTCCGCCAAGGATGCGGCAGAAATTTCAGCCTGTTTCTGCATCTTGTCCTGGTTGTCGTCTTTCTCTTCCTGACCACCGGGACTTCCGTTGCGCAAAAAGAGGTCGGAGAGAAGCCCGATGCGGTGATGGTCGGGGCCAAGGCCCTTATTGAACGTTCGCAAAAGGCTCTCGAATCAAAGGAAATTACCCGGCAGACGTTGAAAAAATTCCGCGAACAGCTCGCCGACCTCCGTGACACATCCAGGGCTATTGTTAACAAGGGCAGCGTCGAAGGGCGTACCATCCGGGCACAACTTGATGGCCTTGGCCCGCCGCCGGCGGAGGGAACAAGCGAATCGGAGGAAATTGCCGGCCGCCGGGCAGAGCTTAACGCCATGCTGGCTAAGGCAGAAGAGCCCATTCGACTGGCAAATGAAATTTTACAGCAATCGGAAGTGCTTATACGTGAATTCGATGAGCGGATCCGCAACCAGCAGACCCTGGTACTGCTCCGCAGATTCCCGACGCCCCTGTTACCGCATGCATGGCTCACTGCGGCAGATGATCTCACCGCATACACGGGACATATCCTCGACCAGATCAAAACCTCCCTGCAGGAACCAGGGGAGATCGATCGCCTAAAAGAGAATATCCCGACAATGGTGATCCTGGTCATATTTGGTCTGGCTGTCTTGCTGGTCGGCCAACCGCTGATTCTGCGTCGCCTGGAGAGCGCCTCGGCTATCGGCCGGACCAGATGGCACCGCTGGTCGTTGGTCGCCCTGAAAAGCCTTTCTCGCCTGGCATTACCGGCTATTGGTGCGGCGGCACTGCTGCTGACTATCAAGCTGGTCGAGGTAACCCCTCCCGACGTATTGACTCTTACCGAAGCCTTGCCGGTCATGGCGGCCATTGTGATCGTCGCCTACTGGCTTGGGTATACCATCTTCTCACCGGCAAACCCCGAAGAACGACTCCTCTCTTTTACGGACGACCATGCCCGAACCGGGTTTTGCCTGTGCCTTGGATTTGGCGTGATGCTTGCCATCGAACTGCTGGTCGAGAAAATTGTGGCAAGCTCCATCATCTCGGAAGAAACTATTTCGGTACTGGCCGCACCCTTTATCCTCTATTCCTGTCTGCTGCTCTGGCAGTTCGGACGGCTATTGCTTACCAGTGGCGCCAGAGAAACGGACGTTCCATCACCGCCGGATGGGGACGACGAGAAAAAGACCATTGATTCAGGATTCTTATATTTGATTTCCCGGCTGATGCAGGGGGCGGCGCTGATTGTCCCTCTCTTCGTCCTTCTTGGCTTCATCAAGCTTTCTCAAGAGGCGGTCCACTCGATCGTGCTGACCGTCATCCTGCTCGGCCTTGCCCTGCTGCTGTACAATGTCGTGGTGATTATTCTTCAGGCAGTCTTGCAAACAGGTCAAGCAGAAGAGAAAAATCCTCTTTCGCTGCTGCCTGTCTGCGTTATTTGTCTGCTGGTCATCGCTTTTGCGCCACCCATGGCCATGGCCTGGGGAGCGAGTATCGCCGATCTACGCGAGATCTGGCGACTGCTGACCGACGGGGTGCAACTTGGCGAGATACGCCTTTCCCTCGATATGGTGATGACCCTGGTGCTGCTCTTCACCCTTGGCGTGTTTCTCACCCGGTGGCTGCAGCGGCTGCTCAGGGTGTCCGTTTTACCGCGGACCAAGCTCGACAGGGGGGCGCAGACCGCCACGGTTACCGGCATCGGCTATATCGGGTTGACGCTGGCCGCTCTGATTGCCGTCTCCGCGGCAGGGTTAAACCTCAAAAACCTGGCGGTAGTTGCCGGCGCCCTGTCGCTGGGTATCGGTTTTGGCCTGCAGACCATCGTCTCGAACTTCGTCTCCGGTATCATCCTGCTGGTCGAGCGCCCCATCAAAGAGGGTGACTGGATCGAGGTTTCCGGTTACTCCGGCGTTGTCCGCAAGATTTCGGTACGCTCAACCCGCATCGAGACCTTTGACCGACACGATGTCGTTTTGCCCAACTCCGACCTGATCAGCGGTACCGTCAAGAATATGACCTTATCGAGCATGACCGGACGGCTGATCGTTCCGGTCGGCGTCGCATACGGCAGCGATCTCGAAAAAACCCGGGAGATTCTCCTGGATGCGGCCAAATCACACAAGGCAATCTACACCCATCCGCCGCCGTCGGTTCTCTTTATTGGCCTTGGCGAGAGCTCCCTCGATCTGGAATTACGCTGCTTCCTGCGCGATATCGGCGAAATTCTCAGCGTCAAATCCGATCTGCTTTTTACAATTTACGCAGCGCTCAACCGAGAAGGGATAGAAATCCCCTTTCCCCAGCGTGACATCCATCTCTCTGAGATCGACCGACTGATCACCGCCATCGAAGGGCGCCGGCACACTGTCCAGGAAACGGCTTGAGTCGGCAGACCATTTTTAAGGCAAAAAAAATGCCCTGAAAAATGACAATCATTTTTCAGGGCACGCAATACTACCGGGATGAAGGCCTTCTCTTACTTGGCATAGGAGCTCTTGTCGCTCATCCCCTTTCTGGAATCGAGGTTCAACCGACCTTCGTTCACCGCCGTCTGATTCCACTCCTCCAGCAGGGTTTTCTTGAATTCCTGTTTTTCATCGACCAGTTGCGGCAAATTAACACCGGCTACTGCCTGGGCCTTCTCTTTCGTCGAGAAGTCGGGCGCGACATAGTCAAAGACATTGTGCTTGCCTAATACCGTAACCAGCATGAGTCGTGCCTGCTGCGCCTTTTCGTTGGCAACGCTTAAGAGCCTGAGGGTCTCTTCCGGCGCATGATAAAAGGAACCATGACTGGCAATGGAGTAGTCGAGCAGCCATTGGCCGGAGCGTATAAACTCAAGCACCTCTTTCATTTCAGCTTCCGTGGCGCCTGCTTCCCAGGCCTTGCCGGCTTCGAGGTGAGCCTTGGCGGTGTTGTCCAGGGCAATTTTCAACAACTGCTCCTTTCTGTCAAATTTTAGTTTAACGACAGCCCTGAACTCTTCCTCACTTTCCCCGTGACAGTTCAAACACGTCGTGTCGATATTGTCGAGGGGGCTGGTGATATGGTGATCAGAAAATTTCACCGCACCTTCCTGTTTATACGGCATGTGACAATCGGCACAGGCCACATCACGCCTGGCATGAATACCTGTTTTATACAATTCATAGCCCGGGTGCTGGGCTTTTAACATCGGCGTCTTGCTGATTGAATGGGTCCAGTCGCTAAAGCCATAGCCATTATAATACGTTTCCATGGCTTCGCCGGTGAGACCTTCCGCCCAGGGCAAGGTAACAACCTTGGCCAGCTGCTCCTTCCCTTCAGCGTCTTTATATTTGGTATCTTTGAAATAGTACTCGACATGGCACTGGGCGCAGACCAGAGAACGCATATCCTGATGGGATATTTCGTCGAGCTTCGTGCCGCTGGCCTCCAGTGCACGCAGTAGATAGGGGCGGGAAATCTTCAGATTTGCCGTTTTGCTGTCATGGCAATCGGCACAGCCGATAGGATTGACAATCTGATCTCCGAGCCTGGCCCATGCGCCGGTAAAATATTCGTTTTCCCCCTGCTCGTCCATGACCCGCGGCACATCGGGAGATTTACACGTCCAGCAGGCGGTGGGCATGGGGCCGGTGGCAGGTCCGGTCGGGGCACCGGTGCGCAGCGTGTTGATATTACTCTGCAGCGCGTAAAAATGACCCCGTGGTGCATTGTAGTCTTTGGAAAAACCATAACCGGCCCAGAGAATGACCAGCTGCGGGTTCTTCTCGAGCATATCGTCTATATTGTCATTCTGCCTGGTCTCTTTCCAGGAGTCATACTGCCGGGGAAAATATCTTGCCCACTCTTCGTTTTTACTCTCGAAACCTTCCGCTTTCACCACCGGACTGGTATTGATACTTTCTCTTTCCGCCTGCTTACCACTGATAGAGCTGGCCATAAATGCCATTGCCGCAATCGCTACCAAAGAACCGCCAAGTAATAGTTTATATTTATTCACTTTCCCCTCCGCTGATTATAGTTCTCTCACACCAAGATTATTAGGCGTTGATGCTAAACCTCTTGCTTTACCATGGGGTACGTCTCTGTGACACTCCCAGCATTTTCTGTCGTCTACCGGCGTACCGCTAAAATCATGATATCTGTCCCGGTTGGCAATAAGTGTCTCGGTCAACCGAGCATGACAGGAGATACAGTTGGCCTGAACCCGATTGGCTGCATCTTCACTGATTTCTATACGATGGGCGAAAGTGTTCAGGGTAAAAGCTACGGAATGATTCCACCCGTCCCGGGCTTTTGCCATATACTTGTTGACTGTCGAATCGGTCGGCAGATGACACTCGACGCACGTCGCCGCCCTGGCATGTGAACTGTGCTGCCACGTTGCATATTGGGTATTCATGACATGACAATTGATACATGCCTTCGGATCTTTCGAAAGATACGACAATCCTTTTGAAGCATAGACCAAATAAGCAAACATGACTATCGCCACGAAAAAAGAAAACATAGCACAAAATATCAGAAGCTTACTTGTCTTCATAGGTAAAATCCCGGTAAAATGAATTTTCAACCGGCACGGTCAAGAAACAACGAACAGGATTTGCCCAAATTCCTTTCCCTGGGTCTGGTGCACATGCCATTACTCGCCTCCTTGTCTGCTCGATTGTCTAACACTATTCGTTTTATTGTTCTTTTTATACTTAATTATAACTAAATTTACTATGCAAAAAAAAGTGCTTTTATTTGTCTTGTTGCATTATTGGCTCGTTAGATCAGAAATGACATGCGGACAAGCCTCTAAAAGCGATTACGCAGCGGTGATGCTCTGTGGACAGAAAATCCCTGTCCAGGGTCATGGCAGGCAGGATCGGACTAGGCGAGGTTTTGCCTCGATACTGAGATGAGTTCTCCGCCTATCAATATTTCAGCAGATAAGCTATTATACAACGAGCAGTGACAGATCAACCCGAAAAGGAGCATGTCTTATGGCCTCTTATGCCTCGGTCAGCACCGGCTGGGAAAGTTTGGACCGGATTATCGACCATCTGCGCCCCGGAGACAACGTCGTCTGGCAGGTGGATGCAATAGACGACTATCAGCGTCTGGTAACAGACTTTGTCAACTGCGCCCTGACAAACAATAAGCGGGTTATCTATCTCCGTTTCGCCCGCCATTTACCCATGCTCGAGGATCGCCGTGACCTGATAACGGTCTACCAGCTCAGCGAGGAACAGGGTTTCGAATCATTTTCCTCGCAGGTCCACAGTATCATTACCCAAGAGGGCAGAAACGCCTTCTATGTTTTTGACTCCCTCTCCGATCTGTTGCATGTGTGGGCCACGGATCTGATGATCGGCGATTTTTTTTCCATCACCTGCCCCTACCTCTATGAACTGAACACCATCGCCTATTTCGCCATCCTCCGCGACCGTCACTCCTTCAAGGCAATTGCCCGGATCAGGGAAACCACCCAGGTGCTCATCGATGTTTACAATTATAAGGGTCGAACCTGCATCCACCCGATAAAAGTCCAGCATCGCTATTCACCTACCATGTTTTTCCCGCATATCAAGCGGAAGCACATTCTTGATCCGGTGATCAACAGCGTCGACGCCTCCGAGCTGTTCAGCCATCTCTTCCGTCACAAAGCCGGCATCGCGCATCGGCATCTGGATTATTGGGACCACCTGTTTATCCAGGCCGGAGCCCTCAACGCATCGAAAGCGCCGGACGAGGAAAAGCAGGACATGGTGGAACAACTCAGCCGCCTGTTACTGACCAGGAACAAGGAGCTGCTGTCGCTGATCAGAGAACATGTGACCCTGGACGATCTCCTGCAGATCAAGGTGCGTTTGATCGGTACCGGATTCATCGGTGGTAAATCGGTGGGCATGCTGTTGGCGCGTAAAATCCTTGCCGGCGACTCCATGCACAACTGGAACGATGTCCTGGAACAACATGATTCCTTCTATATCGGTTCTGACATATTTTACAGCTACATCGTCCAGAACGGCTGGTGGAAGCTTTTCATGGCCCATAAGACTCGGGAAGGCTATTTCGAACGTGGAGCGGAACTGCGTGAACGTCTGCTGACCGGAGTTTTTCCCGAAGAGATCACTGAACAATTTCAGCTGATGCTCGAGTATTTCGGCCAGTCGCCGATTATCGTCCGCTCTTCCAGCCTGCTCGAAGACGCTTTCGGCAGCGCCTTCGCCGGCAAATACGAAAGCTGTTTCTGTGTCAACCAGGGCCCACCGGAAAAGCGATACGAGATGTTCGAGACAACCGTTCGCCATATTTTCGCCAGTATCATGAATGAGGATGCCCTTGCCTACCGCCTCCAGCGAGGTCTCGACCAGCTGGACGAGCAGATGGCCCTGCTCGTCCAGCGGGTATCGGGAGCCTATCGAGAAGATTTTTTCTTCCCGGAGATGGGCGGGGTCGGACTGTCGCACAATCCGTTCGTCTGGAAAAAAGGCATGGACCCGCAGGCGGGCATGATCCGTCTGGTCTATGGTTTAGGGACACGTGCGGTCGATCGGGTGGAAAACGATTATCCGAGGATCATTGCCATCGATGACCCGCTGGTCAAACCGTTGTCCGGCATGAAGGATATGCGAAGATTTTCCCAGCACTACGTCGACGTATTGAATCTCCGGGAAAACCGCATTGAGAGCGTGGCCTTTGCGGCAATGCTGGAAAAAAGTGTCCCGGCAAATATCGATCTGCTGACTGTTCGTGACACGGAAGCCATGCAGGCTCGCCGGGACATGGGCTTGCCGGAAAGAGACCAGCGGATACTGACATTTGATCCGTTCCTGACGACGACCCCGTTCATCGAGATGATGCGTTCGCTGCTCGATCGCTTGAAACAGATCTACCGTCATCCGGTGGATATTGAATTTACCGTCAATTTCAATCAGGCCGGAGAGATCCAGATCAACCTGCTGCAGTGCCGCCCGTTTCAGACCATCGGCATGAGTGCCGGGAGCCCTCTGCCTGATACAATTCCCACCACCGACGTCTTTGTGCGCATGGACGGCCGATTCATAGGCGGTAATGTCATCCAGCCGATCGCGCTGATCATTTTCGTCGACCCGGAGCAGTACACTCGGCTGTCACTCTCGGAGAAATACAGTGTTGCCCGTCTGATCGGCAAGCTGAACCGGAGCATTGTCGATCAGGAAGCAAACCCGACCCTGCTGCTCGGACCTGGCCGGTGGGGAACGCAGACCCCGGCGATGGGGGTGCCCGTCCATTTTTCGGAGATTAACCACATCACGGCGATGGCGGAAATCAGCTACCGGCATGGCAGCCTGATTCCTGATCTGTCATTCGGCACCCATTTTTTCCATGATCTTATCGAAACCAATATCTTCTACATGGCCATTTATCCGGAACAGCCCGATGTACTGTTCAACCGCCCCTGGCTGCTGTCCCTGCCCAACCAGCTGGCCGCCGTCAGTCCGGCAGATGGATACCTGGCCCCGGTGGTGAAGGTGGCGGAGGTTCGTGAGGCTGGATTGATTATCCATTCGGACGTGGAATCCCAGCAGGTGTTGTGCTATCTGAAATCGGCAAAGACCAGCGACAGCTGCTGATCCAGCCACAGAAAAAGGGGCTGAACCAGGTTGAGGCGAACAGCATGTGTTTCATCTGTTTGCCGGTTACCGAGTTCAAGCCCCTTTACCACCTCGACCGAAAGGAGTTCACTCCGTCAGACGCACGTGCTAAACCACCCCATAGGCCAGCATGGCTTTGGCCACCTTGGTGAACCCGGCGATATTGGCACCCATGACATAATCGCCTTCCTTGCCATAGGCTGCCGCCGCATCAAGGCAGGATTTATGGATGCTCTTCATGATGATCAGCAGCCGGGCATCAACCTCTTCCCTTGTCCAGGAAAGCTTGAGGCTGTTCTGGCTCATTTCCAGACCCGAGGTGGTGACACCGCCTGCATTGGCGGCTTTTCCCGGGCCATAGAGGAGGTTATACTCCCGGAAGATCCTGACAGCCTCCGGCGTTGACGGCATGTTCGCCCCCTCGGCCACGCAGATGCAGCCGTTGTCCACCAAAGCCTGGGCGTTTTGCCTATCGAGTTCATTCTGGGTTGCGCAAGGCAAGGCGATATCGACTTTGATACCCTGTTCCCGGATCACATCCCAGACATTCTTCCCTTCGACGCAGATTACTTTATATTTGCCGGCATATTCACTGATCCTGCCGCGCTGGATATTTTTCAGTTCCATCAAGTAGCGGCATTTTTCTTGATCGATGCCCTGTTCGTCGATAATAGTCGAGCTCGAATCGCACACCGAGATCACCCGGCCGCCCATCTGATTGACTTTTTCAATGGCGTACTGAGCCACGTTGCCCGAGCCACTCACCGCCACCACCTTGTCTTTTAAATCAAGTCCGCGGGTTGCCAGCATTTCAGCGGCGAAATAAACCGTTCCGTACCCGGTGGACTCGGGACGGATGAGGCTGCCGCCGTATTCGAGACTCTTGCCGGTCAACACCCCGGTATGTTCATTGTTGATCTTCTTGTAGTAGCCGAACATATAGCCGATTTCCCGGCCGCCAACACCGATGTCACCGGCGGGGACATCCGTTTCCGGACCTATATGACGGTACAGCTCGCGCATGAAGGCCTGACAGAACCGCATGATTTCCCCGTCGGATTTTCCCTTGGGATCAAAATCGGACCCGCCTTTGCCGCCACCCATGGGCAACGTGGTCAGTGCGTTTTTAAATATCTGCTCGAAGCCCAGAAATTTGATAATGGACAGATTGACCGACGCGTGAAAGCGGATACCTCCTTTAAACGGGCCGATAGCATTGTTGAATTGGACCCGGAAACCCCGGTTGACTGCGACCTCTCCTTTGTCATTGACCCATGGAACACGAAAAATAACGGTTCGTTCCGGTTCGACGATTCTCTCGTAGATATTGGCGTTGACGAACTCCGGATGCCGCGCCGTCGTCGGTTCCAAAGTTTCCAACACCTCGGTCACCGCCTGGTGAAACTCATGTTGCTCAGGATCCTGTTGTTTGACCTTGTCGATGA
The DNA here is from genome assembly GCF_054657295.1 of Desulfocastanea catecholica. Classification (NCBI taxonomy): domain Bacteria; kingdom Pseudomonadati; phylum Thermodesulfobacteriota; class Desulfobulbia; order Desulfobulbales; family Desulfobulbaceae; genus Desulfocastanea; species Desulfocastanea catecholica. Next base: position 86,950 of record NZ_BAAHYZ010000011.1, on the reverse strand, counting down.
CCTGCTCAATAACTGACATGCATGCGCCTCCTTGTCACCATTCTCATGGTAAGTTGTGGTTATTCCTATATGATATGGATTATGCCGATGGTTAACGGCAGGATCTTCCCGGGCTGGTTTTTCGGTAATAGTGAAAATCCTCGACCCCTACTCCATCCTTGCCGCAAAATTCCGCTACGAGTTCTTCCACGCTGTCAAAACCGGCACCAAACAACGGCAGCTTGGAAAAGTACGGCCGTACCGCCGCGTTATCCACAAGTACCGCAAAATGAACCGGAAACAGCGGGTCGCCAATCACCAGAAGATACCGATCTCTGGATTCGGAAATTCGATAATCATTTTCAATGTCGTCGTAATCTACGGGCGAATACTCTTCCCGCAGAATCTCCGCTGCTTCAAAAACCAACACGTCATGAAAGGACATGAAATCAGAACAATCGAAATAACCGAGAGCATAGAGGGCGACACTGAAACTGGAAACCTGTTCATAGAGCGGATGGTTCCGGTCGCAGAGCATCAAGATCTCATTGATCCTTTCGTTAACCAGGATCCCGTCATGATCCAATTGCCCCACTCTCGACTGCATTGGTGTTACTGCTTCGGTTTCGTCCATTTCATATTTGTAGTTTTTGTGCATGAGAAGGTTTCCTTTTGTTGAATCAACCCGGTAAATATGACCACATGATCCTCGACCGGAACCGTTGTAAGCAAAGGCCGTGCCAATTAATCGCGGCCCAATGAGTTAAAGCAATTAGCTGAAACAAAAGCGAATAATTGGATTAGAGACGAAAAAAGAGATCGCCCGGGTGCGGTGTCGAAGGAGGCTGTTAACCACCTCCGGCACACCCTGAAGATGTCGTCGACCGGAAAATGCTGTTCCGGCTGCTTTACAGAAGGATGGCAGGGCTGTATAGAATCTGCACAGGGCACCGCGTGTTGTGCAGAAGATGAACAGGTGGGAAGCTGTTAGCCCTTGAAGGGCTCTGCCGCTTTCGGCGCCTGCAGCTTTTTTAAACGATGACGCAGGGTGTTTCTACTCACCCCGAGCAGTCTGGCCGCCTGAACCTGATTGTCACCGCATTGGCGCAATGCAGCATCAAGAAGAACGTTTTCCACCATTTCGATGATGTCGGTGTGGACATCTGGTACATCCAGGCGGAGCAGGTCGGCAACAATCAGTTCCAGTTCGTTCCGCAGCCGTTCCAGGAGATGGTCCCTGCCACGTATGTGGAGAGTTTCATCATCCGTTACCGGGATCGGCAGATCTTTCTCGTCTATGACGGTTCCCGCAGACAGCAGCACCGCCCGGCGCAGCCAATTTTCCAGTTCGCGGACATTGCCCGGCCACGAATAGGCAGTGAGTTTCTGCATCGTGCCCTCTTTGAGAAAGCACTGCTCCCGTCTATATTCGCAACAAAACCGTTCCAGAAAATATCCAACCAGGGCGGGGAGGTCCTCCGTCCGTTCGCGCAACGGAGGAATATGCAAAGAAATGACCTTGAGCCGCCAGTACAGGTCTTCCCGGAATCTGCCTTCCTCCACTTCTTTTTCAATATCCTTGTTGGTGGCTGCCAGAATTCGAACATCCACCGGAATAACCCGGTTGCCGCCGACCCGCTCGATTTCTTTTTCTTGAATCACTCGCAATATTTTCGCCTGTAAAGGCATCGACAATTCGGTGATCTCGTCGAGAAACAGGGTTCCCTGGTCACAACGTTCGATCTTGCCTATCACGGTGCGATCCGCTCCGGTGAAAGCCCCCCTTTCGTGTCCGAAGAGTTCACTCTCGAAAAGCGTCTCCGGAATGGCGGCACAGTTGATGGCGATGAACGGCTTATCCTTTCGTCTGCTGTGATGATAAATGGCCCTGGCCGCCAGTTCTTTTCCCGTACCACTTTCGCCGGTAATGAACACAGCGACGTTATTTTCCGCAACCTGGCCGATGAGTTTGTAAATTTCTTGCATCTTGCGGCTATTGCCGATGATCTGTGACGAGCGCTGCGGTGCTGCCAACGTCGAATGATCCAGGGCGGAAGACGGAAAACCGACCACATCCTTCATCTGGCGATTGACAGTGAGGGCTTCTCCGACAACCCGGGTGAGATCGTTTTGATCGAACGGCTTTACCAGGTAGTCATAGGCGCCGCGTTTCATGGCTTCTATGGCCAGGTCCATAGTGCCGTAGGCGGTCATCAGGATCACCGGGGTCTTGCTGTCGATCTTCTTGATTTCAACCAAGGCATCCAATCCGTTGATATCCGGCATCTTATAATCGAGCATGACCAGGTCGAACGTCTCCTCCGCGATGACATCGAGAGCGGTCCTGGCGTTCTTACAGGCGGTGACGGCAAAGCCTTTCCGAATAAAAAAGCGGCTCAAAAAATGAAGCAGACCCTCGTCGTCATCGATCACTACTATCTTTTCCATACCTTTCGCTCAAAGTGGCATCTGCCGCCACCGGCAGAAAAATTGAGAATACGGTCCCTTGGCCGAGGTTGCTGGTTACCCGGACCACCCCGCCATGGTTACGAATGGTGGTGAGCACCAATGGCAGCCCCAGACCGGTTCCAGTGGTCTTGGTGGTAAAAAACGGCTCAAAGATCTTGGTCATGTCATCGTCGGTGATACCATGACCGGTATCGGCGATGTCAATCCGAACAGAGGAAATCTCCCGATCGTCAACAACACATTTATCCTGCTTGGCCGATACGGACAAGATACCCTGCTCAGGCAGGGCATCCAGGGCATTGACAAGCACGTTGATCAACGCTTCGGCTAACAACTTTCGGTCTCCGATTACGGTGGGAAGCCGATCGTCGACCGAGACGTTGAGAACGCATTTCTGTCGATTGATCTGCGGCCGTACCATGCTCAACAGGTTGACCAGAAAACTCTTCATTTCGATATCGGAAAAGACCAGATCCTGCGGTTTGGCAAAATCGAGAAAGCGATTGATGGTGCCCTCAATACGACCGATCTGGTTCATGGCGATGGTAAAATCTTCCTCGAACTCGGCAGATATGCTGATTTCCTCTTGAACGGATTCCAAAAAGAGCTTGATGGACGTCAACGGGGTCCTGATTTCATGGGCAACAGCCGCTCCCATCCGGCCCATGGCAGCAAACTTTTCCGATCGTTCGGCCATCAACTGGGTTTTTTGCAGAATCAAATCGGTCTCTTTCAGCTCCGCCTCCTGCTGCCCGACCTTCTCTTCCAACTGGAGATGCCGCTCTCGCAGTCGCCTGGCCATATCGGTAACAGAATCTAAAAGGGTGCCGATTTCGTCATTGCGCTCGCTTTTCTCAAGTGCCTCGTCAAATTGGCTATCGGCGACTCGCGCCGCATAGAGGCTCAGCTTTCTAATGGGGGCGATGATATGTGAACTGATCATCGACGTGAGCAGCAAGGCGCTGACGACACACAGCAAGACGGCAAGCCAGAGGAGTCCCTTGAGCTTGTCAGCGGCGGCAAAGGCCTCGGCCCGATCCTGCTCGACCACGATATACCAGTTCGTATCACCGACCCGGAGCGAAGTACCCAGTACTTCGATGCCGCGATAATCAAGGTAGGCACCGGTAGGCTCGATTTTTTCAAAAATATTGCGAAAGCTCTCGGACTGGGAGATGTTTTCCGTCAGAATCCGCTGGGGCTCCTTGTGCGCCAGGAATCGGCCTTCCCGGTCGACGAGATAACACTCCCCGGTAACGCCGAGAGATACCTTGAGGATGGAATGAATGATTTTATCGGTACCCACCCGCCCATAAACCATGCCGGCAGAAACGTCGGCCGGGCCTGGAACAGGTACACCAATGAGAAAAGATGACTCCGCTTCATCGCCGGCATAGGTGATGTCGGAAACATACAAATTCTCGCGTACCTGGTACCTGGAATCCCTGCTCCGCGTCATATCCGCCGAGTTGGCGGGGCTTGCGGCAATGATGTCACCTGTCGCGGAAACCACCACCAGCTCTCGATAGACATCGAACTTTTTCCTGATCAGATCCAGATAAGGGATAATCTGGCTAGCGTCCATGGTCCCCACCAGGGACGTTTCAGCCACCATCGACATATCGGCTCTGCGCTCCTCAAGCCAGCCGGTCAGAAGCGATACTTTGTCTTCAGCCACATTTTCCAGTTGGCGCACGACCATCTTGATAAGCAGCTGTTCGGAATAGACATGGGAAACATAGCCGATGATCAACAGGGGGACGAGGGTGAGAGCCAGAAAGAGCAGAGACACCTTGGCTCGAAGCGAGCTGTACCACCTTTTGCCACAACCATTCCCTTTACGATACCGGCCTTCCATGGCTGCTTTCCCGGTTGACGAGCGAGAGAGTTCCGGCTCGACGACGAGCGGATCCACGTTTGAATCGTGCTGCTGGATATTCATCCGCCTCCCTGGTTTATCGAGCACAATTTTCTTTTTTAGGGTGCTATGGCTGGTGCCCTGATATAGATGGATTCAAAAACGCAGATAAAATGCCAGGGCTCTATCAGAATCGCCCCTGGCCATAAATTCACAGCCAACGACATTATCGTGAGAATAACGAACCACAGCCCGTTTTTTTACCTGGCTCAGTTGTTTATCGTCTAGTTGAAAATCCAGGTCGATAATGCCGCCTGGATACAGTCGATTCAGGCCAACGACACGACATTGTAAGCCGCCTGCAGATATATTCGTGATCTGTGTGAGACCTTTGCATTTATCATACTGGCGGAATGTCCTGTATGTTCCGGACAGGCTGACAGACTTACGGTAGTGGCTGCGATAATTAAGTTGAACACTGAAAACTGTTTTGCAACTGCAGCGTGCCTTCAGGACACGTTTTTTATGTTTAAGGGTGGCAACCGATATCCTTTTTTGGTTGCTGCAGACAGGGCAGGTGATGGCAGTGGTTCCGTCACTATTAACATGAGTTGTAATCGATTGCATAGGGGACAGGTCATTAATAGTCTGAAAAACTAAGCTTTCAGTTCAGCGCCAGGGACAGTCTGTGGTTTTCCGAATTCCAAGATGTCCAACATCTACCCCAGAGCCATCAACAAATCAATATTTATTGCAAAATGCTATGGAAGATCAAGGTGTTGAGAAACACAACATATGACCATTTAAGAATCGATTGGTAGATTTCTGAGTCTCTTGGTAATTGATTTGCAGCTGATGTTTACACTCTGCCCAAAAAAGGGCAAATTGATCTAGATCAATGTTTTATTCAATGAGATTCGTTAATGTTCCAGACAACAATATAACCTTGAATCAGGAGAATGTGCATGCTTCGTGTTTTCAGTGAACAATTGATGAACCCGGAAAACTTTGTGGTTACCATCGAGCTGGTGCCGGGACGAGAATCCTTTGGTGCCAGTACCGATACCCTGGTGGGCATCGCCAAAGATGCCTTTGCCGACGGCAGGGTTGCTGCCGTATCCATCACCGACAACCCCGGCGGCAACCCTTCGTTGTCCCCGGATGTTCTGGGACATGAAATTTTCAAGCATGGGCTGGATGTGATCGTTCATTTCACCTGCCGGGACATGAACCGGGTCGGCATGGAAAGCCGTGCCCTGCAGCTGGCCCGTATGGGCATGAAGAACATTTTATGTCTGACCGGGGACTATAGCGGCAAGGGCTTTGGCGGGCGAGGCACCCCGGTGTTTGACCTGGACTCTGTGCTGTTGACCAGCATGATGAAGGGATTGAACGACCGCATGATGGCTTCTGGCGATCCAGAACCATTTTTTACCGGATGCGGAGTTTCTCCTTTTAAAACATTGAAATCGGAATGCCTGGCACAATATAAAAAACTGGACAAGAAAATTGATGCGGGTTCTGCTTTTGTCATTACCCAGCTTGGCTATGATATCAACAAATTTAATGAACTGATCCGATACCATAATGAAAAAAATGCATCAATACCAGTTATAGCTTCGGTATATCTGCTCAGCCCAAAGGCAGCCCGAGCCATGAACCGGGGCAGGGTTCCTGGCGCCTATGTGTCTGACGCCCTGTATGAAACAGTAGTGCGGGAGTGGAAAACGCCGAGGGAAGGCCTCAATGCAGCCATTGAACGAGCGGCCCGTCTGGGGGTTATTCTTAAGGCATTCGGCTACCGGGGAATTCACATTGGCGGCATACATCGGAATTTCAAGACCATTGGTCGTATCCTGGACCGCATGAAAGAAATTGAAGAAACCTGGCCCAATTATTTGAATGAGTTTTCCAGCAAGGAAAAAAGCGCCTATTATGTTTACGATCAGGTCATCAAAAATGAAACCGTTCCTGCTTCAAAGCCCGGCTTGAGGAAGATGTTGCTGGAGTACTGGCCGTATAAAATGCTTTCTTTTGCCCACAGTCTATTTTTTGATAAAACAGTCCGCATGGCACCAGTTTACCAAAAATTTGCTGCCTATTTAGATTCCCACAATAAATCATGGATATTAAAACACGGCCTGGAAGACCCCATCAAAATTCCCCTCCTGTCCTGCCAAAGCTGCGGAGATTGTGGCATCCAGCATGCCGGCTTCCTGTGTCCGGAATCCGGGTGCCCCAAGCATACGCGCAACGGACCATGTGGCGGCAGCCGGGATGGTGCCTGTGAGGTGTATCCGGAGAAAGACTGCATATGGATAAGAACATATAACCGTCTGGAACATGCAGGTAAACTGCCCACTTTTCTAGAAGACAAGGTGCCCCCCAGAAACTGGGAGTTGAACAAGACCTCTTCCTGGATCAATTTTCACCTGAACCGCGACCATCAGAAATGAAGGAATACTTCTACATTTCTAGTACCTACTTTTAAAAAGTTCTGTCCGTTTCTTTTCTAATAAAAGAGGTTCGGTATGGAAACAATATTCGATGCTCCTCCGCATTCCGTTCAAGAAGATCTTGATGCCCTCAAGACGGCCTTAGATGTACAAATCCCCCGGAAAAATCCAACAAACCTCCTTATTGCAACATGGAACATCCGCAAATTTGGCGACCTGACGAGAAAATGGTTACCCACAGGTAATTATTCCCCGAAGAGAGATCTCCGGGCCTTACGAACCATTATTGATACCCTGTATCGATTTGATGTTATTGCTCTCCAGGAAGTAACCGGGAAATTACGGGCGCTCAGAGATACAATAAACTATCTGGGTACCAACTGGTCTTTCCTTATGACAGATGTCACTGCCGGCAAAGCTGGAAATGGCGAACGATTAGCGTATATTTTTGATAACACCAGGGTTCAACCCTCAGGGCTTGCCGGTGAAGTAGTAATTCCACCAGAATGGATAGATGGAACAGAGCCGGATGTAGTTATGCGCCGGCAGTTTGTTCGAACGCCCTATGCTGTTAGTTTCAAGGCAGGTGGAGAAACCTTCATACTCTTGACGGCACATATCGACTATGGCAAGAGTGATGAGCGGATACCCGAGCTTAAAGCAATTGCCAAGTGGATGTACGACTGGGCGAAACGTACAAACAGGTATCATCACAATTTTCTCGTCCTGGGAGATTTCAATATTGACCGTCATAATGATGAGCTGTGGAAAGCATTTACCTCTACTAATTTGTATGTTCCCGATGACCTTCATAAAGTAAAAAGATCAATATTTATCAAGGAAGGAGAGGATCCTAAGTTAGGAAAATTTTATGATCAAATTGCATGGTTCAATTCAGGTTCCGGCAAGTCACAGTTGACAATGGACTATATTTGTGGGGGAGGCTTTGATTTTGTTCCTTATTCTTATGTTGATCTGAATTTATCAAAGGAATCGATTTCATACAGAATATCGGATCATTATCCATTATGGGTAGAATTTAGGAGAAAACCTTGAGCATGAGATTCCTGGAAGGGAATTCTCTCTAGAAAGATAGACCTGAAGAACTTTGGTGGATGTAAGCCGGTGCCCGCGTAGAAGAAAATCCTCTTCTCATTCCTCTTTTTTCTTATAAAAAACCAACCCGACTCGTTCTATGTGCTCAAGCAAATCGGCATTGGAAATTTGGTGGAATATCGAAATGTCGAAGGTATAAGGCAGAAGCAGATCATCAAGGGCGAGACTGATTTTATTTACGATCTTTAAGTTGATTTTTTTTCCTTTCAAAGTCAGGTCAATATCAGATCCTGGTTTATAGTTCCCTTGAGCACGGGAGCCGTAAAGAATGGCTTCCTCTACTTCACTGAACCGGGAAAAAACCCCGTTGATTTTATCTACGGTTTCTTTGTTTAAGCCGTATAGCATATTATTTCTTATTAAAGGCAGATTGACTTGAACCGGAACGTAAATTTTCCAATTTTGCTTTGAGTTGTAGAAAAAGGCGAAAATATACCTTAAAGACCGCCTGGCATATTTCTTCGGCTACTTCTTCATTGTAAGTGTTTGAAGTCCTATTCCTGCTTGCAAGCATATCCATCCAGCCTTCGCCGTCTTCTATTATGCCTAACTCAAAAGCTTTCCGGGTAGCATCTCGTGAGCCGTAAATATCTGCCTGGCCTTGAAATTCAAGAAAGTCTTTTATGGTGTTCCAGGCAAGCTCATAGGTATATTCGAAGGCCTTAACAAGCCCTTGTTTCTCCAGTTCCGATAAATCACCTTTATCAATAAATTTCTGCAATTGAGCCAGGGCCTTTTGGTAATTTGAAAAGCGTTGCTCCCAGCGAATATCATTTTTTGCCATTAAACTCGTTCTCCGGTGAGATTAAGGATTTGTGAAAATATGCTAAGGTGGCATTTAAAAATCAATGCCAAAACATCAACGCTGATTGGCAATAGTTGATGGGCATCAGCCAAGCTCCCATCATGACAGGATACCAGTTGATTGGTAGCCCCTTCAGGCAGCAGTTTTAGTCAAATATCCATCAATCAAGCAAGAGCTTTTATTGTGTTTAAAACTTGGTATCCGCACGATCATTTTGCAAATCCTCAGCAATCTCCCGGAACTGCTCCAGATCTGCTTCAAGGTCTTCGACTATCTCAGCGGCGGAGGTCGGAATCGAACTGTGATCTTAACTTATTTAATTTACAAAACATTTACATTGACAAAATCCACACATACCCCCAATAATACCCCCAATAATACCCCAAAAACTGAGCACTTAGCAACATATCAACCTTAAGAAAATGCTCATCATCTTTCAGACCCAATACCACTTGCAGCTGCTGCCGAGTTATAGTTCTTGATATGACATTTAACAGCCGAACTTCCGGGGCGACTTCCGGGGTGACTTCCGGGGTCTAGTCCCTCATCTTCAAAATACAGTACCGGTTCACTGGCATGAATGCATACAGCGGTACAGGATATTCCAGATCTACAAACACAGTTACCGTTTCTTTTTTTAGAGCGCATCATGGCCGTTTTTCTGAACGAAGCCTCTGATATCTAACTGGACGTGAAAGCTTAACAACCTTCTTTTCATCAAGAGCTTTCTTGAGCCATATATTGAGCTGTGGTTTAACCACATCCAAAGCCTGTGACAGCTCATCAACAGTTGAGGGAGATTGAAGTTTATCTAAAATTACAGGCAGCACGGTTTCATATACGGTAGATCCAGGGTTGTTTTCAGATAAGTCTTCGGCATCGTTGGGTTGCAAAATTGCTTTAGCACTTTCTGTACTTTCAGCTTCTTCAATTGACGTTTTTTGTTTCTCTTGGAACTCAAAAAGACTCAAGTTTTTCGGGGTTTTCTTTTGCCGGCTTTTGACAGACAACTCACTGAGTTGTTCCTTAAGGTTGTTCTGGTCACTCTTCTCTGGCCACGCAACTGCGCCCAATTCCAAGAGTTTTTTATTCCCGAGCGGAACGCCGTCTTCAATTCTAACAAAAACGGGAAGAGAACATTCTCTTTTCAGTTCTTCATCTGCTCCCGCCCAGGTTCCACCCTTCTTATGTTCAGCACTAACCACCAGCCCATAGTCAGCCAGGGCATAAATCAGCTTATTCCGTCCCATGGCTGTCCCCACCGTAAATCTGGCATTGGGGTGGCAATGTGAGATAAGGAGCAAACGTCCTTCAGAAATTGCTTTACGCGCATTACGTTCCAGGCTCTTTTTCAAAAGATTGTCAGCAAGGACACCGATGGAAACCCCACCAGCCTCAAGAGCCGCAGTCATTGCAAACTGATCTACCCCACGAGCACCACCTGAGACAACTAGCATTCTATTTGACGCACATAATTCACCAACCCGTCGTGTAAAAAGTTCACCTGCTTCATCAACATTCCGGGATCCTATAATTGCCAGACCGCCACCAACCAAAAGCGCACGATCACCAACCCCAAAAAGCAATGGAGGGGCCGCTTTACCTAAGTGTTTTTTGTAACGCACCGGGTAATCTTCATCACTTCGACTAATGATCCAAATGCCATTTCGCTGCCATTCTTCAACAGCAAAACCTAGCTGAACTCCACGCCCAAGCAGGGTTTCCAACCTTTGCTGGAATATTCCGGAACCTTTTGCCGCTGGTTCAATATTCTCTTTGAGTAGTAAATCTTTGGGTCGCATGCCAGAACTCATCAACCAATCAACAAGCTTATTGTAGTCGCCCTGTGACAATGGTTTTGCAGGGCTGTCTTTCCCAAAGAATCCGCAAAGTAAGATAATTGCTTTTGTGTCATCTGTTAGATAGTTACTCATAAATCAGTCCATACGAGATGAATTTAGGGCAAGAGCTAGAGGGTAAACAGCCGTACAACCAATTTGTCGCAATAGGGCAGCTGCAACTGTAAAAGTCCACCCTGAATCAACCATATCATCAATGAGCAAGCATGGTGGATAAGTGCCAGGGTCCAGATTAACCTTAAAAACACCATCTAAATTTCTTGCTTGCTTAAAACTATTTTCCATTGTTTTCTGCTGTTGATTATTTTGTACCTTTTCAATGCAATCAACGAATTGTAACCCTAATGCATCAGCTAAACGTTTGGCGAAATTTGGTACTAAATTAGGGTGATTATTGGATGGTATACATGTTACCCATCCTGGGGCTTGCTCAGTATCCCAGACTCCCACCATTTCAACACAAGCAGCAACAAGTTCATCGGAAAAATGGTCATCCTCATACTTCCCTTTATAAACTAATTCACCCCAACCTGCATCACGCCAGAGACTTAATGCACGACCTTCAGATGCTATTAAATTATCTCGTATAAAGCCTGAAAAGCTGTAGGTAGGTAACGGATTATGGGGTGGCCATTTCTTCTTTGCTTTAATGGGCTGGTAACTCCGGCGTAAAAAGAGACCTGCTTTATTGGCCAGGTCTTCATCATAGCTTTCATCGAGCAGCGATTCTGGAGCACAGTTTTGGCATTTCCCGCAATTTTCAGGTTCCGGATCATCCAATGAATCTTGCAGAAAAGCCATCAAGCAGCCAGTGTTCTGCATATAATTACGCATTTCTTGTTGCTCATGGCGACGAATATCGCTTATTGCATCTATATGGTCTTGGTCAATTCTATACGTTGATGCTGTGGCAGTCACATTCCACTTTGACCCAACTTTGACAATAGGTGCAGGTGACTCGGCAGCAAGATAGTTTATGGTGCTCTCAATTTGGTTATGCCGAAGATTCAAGACCCCTTCCATAGAAGGTACAGACAGACCAGTATCTGCTTCGTCGAGCACTCTGATTACCTCTGAAATATTCCTTTGTGGAGGAAAAGCACTACGAATAAAGAAGTCCGCAATTCGATCATCTTCAGTTCCACTCAGTAAAACTCCGTATGCCTCGTCAACAGCTCGACCTGCGCGACCAACTTGTTGATAATAGTGAACAACAGAACTAGGTCTCTGAAAATGGATAACAAATCCTAAGTCGGGTTTATCAAAACCCATCCCTAGTGCAACTGTTGCAACCAGCACTTTAACATCATTGTTAAGTAACTCTCTTTCAAGCTCTTCCCTTTCCGCTACACCTGAATAATAAGCTTTAGCACTTATACCCACCACCTGAAGCCACTCGGTCACTCTATCTGCGTCCCTTTTCGTCAGAGTATAAACGATGCCGCTACCAGGTATTTGAGGAATAGTTCGGGCAAGCCAGGCCAATCTCGCAGCAGGGCTCGGCATTAAAATATTTTGAAGCCTAAGGCTTTGTCGGACAAGTGAACCTCTGATGAGTTCTATATCATCACCTATAGTCCGTAGCGTATGAATTGATACCCTGCCATTTCTTTTAACCTCGATATATTAACGAGTTAACAGGGCAAAATGGTCTCAACTCACTTGCGACGCACTATAATTGTGTTTTAACATCATTCACAACCCGATCATTAGCTGTCGCTGTGGTAGCAAGAACTGGGATATTGGGAGGTAATGCTTGGAGTACTCGGACAATTTGTCTGTATTTTGGCCTAAAATCATGTCCCCAGTCTGAAATACAATGAGCCTCATCTACAACAAACAATCCTATCTTGTCAGCGATACTAGATAAAATATCTCGTCGGAAATCATCATTTCCCAATTTTTCGGGTGAAATAATCAATACATCAACTTGATTGCCTTCCAGCTCAGTTTGTATCGCATCCCATTCCTCATTGTTGGTGCTGTTTATTGTTTTTGCTCGAACTCCAATTCGAGCAGCTGCCTCAATCTGGTTGCGCATTAATGATAAAAGTGGGGAAATGAGTAAGGTTGGCCCCGCACCCTGCTCACGCAAAAGCTTGGTCGCCAGAAAATAGACCATACTCTTCCCCCATCCAGTGCGTTGAACAACCAGAACTCGCTTGAGGTTGAGCAACCGCTTAATGCTTTCCCACTGTCCATCACGAAAAGAAGCTTTTGGATCATTAAGAGAAATCCTCAGGTAACCAGTTGCTTTTTCTTTCAATTTATTCCTCGATATCAAAATATTCTGCCGAGACAATCCGTTGGTGAAGGAGATGATTTCTTGCCTTTGGCGCAGGCGACATAATGAGGGCGTTGTTCAGTGTTGTACTCCTCTGCTATGTCCGCACCATCTATTCTTGCCAGGTTAAACTTTTTTTCAGCGCCAACCTCCAAAAGCCCTCATTTCCAAGTTATAAGTGTCTTCTTAATTCAAAAAAAATATCGGGAGTGTCCAACTTCCTACCTAGACCCAGATGTCTTGGACGTTACAATAATGCCTTCCGCACCTCTCCATTGCCGATGTGTTTCGCAAACTTTTTGTAATTATGCTGCTCCCGTCGGATGCGACCAGCTGGAATTGCCGGGTGAATTCTCAGCGTGTCAGCAAAGGCGATAATAGCTGCTGCTGAACAATTTCCAAGCAAGCCGGATTCGCGCCATTGATCAGCCGGGATGAGCACATCAGATGCCCAGCGATCAGCCTCGCCTTCAATATCATTTTCCGCCTGACTGTCCAGATCGTCATAGAACAGTTCCCAGTCGTCTCGGCCAAGATGTAAAGCGAGATGAGCCAGTTCATGACACAGGGTAAACCAGAAGTTATCTAATCGGTCATAACGAAGTGTCAGGGCAATTACCGGTGCCCCCGTGGTCAGCAACATAACGGCACCATCCAGGTGTGTGCCGGACAGATGTCGCTCAAAAACAACATGGATACCATTTTTCAACAGAAATTCCTTTGCCAGAAGAGGACCGTTGTCAAAATAGCTGAGCTTGACCAAATCACGAGCAAACTCCGGCGTAATGCTGCCGGTTTTATAGACCGGAATATTCTGGCCCATAGCGAGCAGGGATACCCGAATACGCCAAGCGTTAAGAAGATAGGCCTTTGCGTTGTTACGCCCGCGAATATGCTGCCGCATGAGTGCGGGTTGCAGAGCGTTTTTGCCAAGAGGAGCGGCCCATTTACTCAGTAACTCTTCGGCATGCTCTTTTGCTTCCTGTAATGTGCCTGCAAACCGCAGCCATTTGCGTTTAAGCATTTCACCTATCGGAAAGCTCTCCCACTCGAGTCCTTCCGGGATCACCGGAAGCTCCGCTTCAGGCTCCTGCAGCAGCACTTCGGCTGGAATACCGAGACCGTTATGCAGCTTACGAATCATATTCAAACTCAAAGGCCGCTTGCCGGCAAGCACTTCGGAGACTTTGCTTTTGCTGCCGATGAGCTCGACCAGATTTTTTTGTTTAAGTCCCAGCTGCTCCATTCTGAACATAACTGCACTGACCGCATCGGGCAGATCTATAGGATATCTCTGTTGTTCATAGAGTTCCACCAGGGTGACGAGAAGCTCGAATTCGTTGCCTTCAGCGGTATCCGGTACCGCATCCATCAGCTGATCTATCCGGGCAAGAGCCAACTCATATTCTTTTTCAGTTTTTATTATTTTGGGCTGCATCAGATCACCTCCGCATCAATTTGATCGTACTCTTTATGAGTCCCTAAAAAGCGGATGTAAATGGTGGAAAAAGGGTAATTAATCCTTACAATCAGGCGGTATTTGTTGCCGCAGATGTTGAAGACGACCCTGGAATTTTTGAGAATACTGGCGCTTTTGTACTGGGCTTTAATATCTGCGGAAGTCTTCCAGTCTGCCACCTTGGCTTCTGCATACCAAGCCCGCAGTGCTTTTTCCGCATCAGGTTGGATTTCCCAGAATTCCTTTAAGGTCTTTAACTTTATTATTCTCATTGAATAATATATCCAGTTCCCACAAATTGTAAAGAACAATAGTTCCCCATGAGGGAACCATTGTGTATTTATTCCAGATGGTCGGCCCGCTGCAGAATCCGTTCAGCGGCTGTGTGGCCGTGAATGGCGAAATGCAGCTTGTTCTGCGTACCTTGCTTTATAATCCATACTGATCCCCATTCCGCCGTAGCCACTCTTCATGACTTTCATATTCCGGAGCAGCCCGTCGCAAGCGCTCGTAAAACGCCGGGCTGTGGTTATGTTCATGCAGGTGTACCAGTTCATGAAGGATTAGATAATCGATTCGTTCCGGTGGCAGGAGAATCAACCGCCAGTGAAAGAGGATTTTCCCTTTTTCGGTGCATGATCCCCAGCGGAAACCAAGATCGCGGATTTCAATCGATTCCGGCACTACACCTACCCGATCCTGCAACAGTTGCACACGTTGAGGAACCCAGTCCTCAGCACGCTTGGTATACCAGTTGATAAAAACTTCTCGGCCCCGCAAGACCAAAAGGCGGGGCATCAAAAACCGACTGCCTTGAAACCTTAAGTGATTACCATTTCTGACGGACCGGATATCATCGATAAGCTTCAAACGATACTTCCGGCCCCGATAATAAAAGCCTTCCCCTGAGACGAATTCCTTTACCGGCAGCTGATGCAGTTCCTCTTCCTTCCGGCCAAGCTGCTGGTAAATCCAGATCAGTTTTCCCTGAATCATTGTCTCCAGCTTCGCCAAGCTCGCGCTTTCCGGGGCATAGAGGAGAACATGACCATCTCGGTCGACACTCAGCTCCACCGTTTTGCGCAGGGCACTGCGTCTTACCTCGACAGCAAAATCCTTAATCGCGATTTTTTCCATTGCCCCACACCAACAGCCGATGAAGATTTCTTGCCTGTTCGACAACTCTTGTCGCCAATTCCGCCAGTTTATTTCTGGCAATCTTACCGCTTCGTAATAGTGACCTGTACACTGATTTTTCCAAAGACCGACGACTATGCTCATCCCGCCAGAAGTCGACCAGGCGGATTTTTTCTCTTATTTCATCGACTGTCGCTACAGTTAAATCGATAACTTCTTTGAAAGCCGGATCATCACTTTTCAGCTCAGCCCCGCTCTCCTTTTCAATTGCGTCTTTCAAGGTCCCAAAGAATGGCGCATGCAATCGTGGATCAAGCCCAGGAACCGTCTGCTTTCCACTACGAGCCAGCTCTTCCTTGATAAACTTCCTCAACGCTTCTTCAAGGGCGTTCCAATTATCCTTAAACTGTTTGATGATAGCCTCAAGCCTTTCACTCAGCTTCCGGTAATGGCTGGGATCTTCATCAAAGCGCAGCCGAATTTGATGGCGTAGGGCGTGCTTCATCTCCGACGCTCTAGCTCGAGCGTTTTTCTTCCGTTTCACCTGATCAAGGAAGTTTATATCAGTGATCGCCACCGGCGCTATCCGCGGATCTATTCCCTGTGCCGAAACGTACTGATCGATCAGCCGCTTCATGCGACGGTCAACCCCCTCCAGGTTGAGTTGGTTGTCGCGGTAGAGATTGGCCGCGACCTTGGCTATAAACCCAAGTATCTTGGCATCCCGAACAAAAGGCATGGCTTCAGGTCTCGGCATGACGATGGCGAGACTGGCAAAAAAGGCCCCAACCCGGTTGAGAAATTCCGCCCGAATTTTCTCATCTTCGAGCAGGTCGACACAAGGGTCAATCGGCATCAGCTCGGGAATTCCTCGGGAACGAAATACCTCAAGAGCCTTAAGATGTCGGTCTTGCAACCTGGGTATTTCATCACGTACCCCATCTATTCCCGTTGGCGGCCGAGGACCTCCTTGGCCGCCCTCTTCCGATTCGGTTAAGGCAGTCCGCAATTCCCTGGCGATTCCGATATAATCGATAACATAACCACATTCTTTGCCGAGACGTTTCCGGTTGACCCGGGCAATGGCCTGGAGAAGATCGTGTTCAACAATGCGCCGATCAAGATAAAGAGCCTGCTCGACCGGCGCATCAAAGCCGGTCAGCAGCATCCGCATGACACAAAGGATTGCCAGATTGCTCGATTTGCTGCTGTCCTTATGGTCGAAAGGCTTTTTGAAGTTGGCGATATAATTTTCTATTTTGCCGGAATCCGTCCATTTGTCCCAGTCAGCACTTTGGTTATGCCGTTTGGAAATGATGGCGGCAAACTCCAAATCCTTTACTTTCTGCAGATCGTTATATGCCGCGACCAGAGTTCGTTCATCCTCTGGCCGCAGCAACAATTCTTCGTCTGGAAGGCTTAGCAAGGCGGGGTCAATGGCTTTTGCCTTTCTCACCAACCCGTCACGGGCATCGCATAACGCTTGTTGATAGAGCACCACCGCCTCCTGGCTGGCGGCGACCACCTGAGCTTTGCAGCTACCGGGCAGGATGTTCCGCACATAATGGTGCAGAATATCCCTCGCCTTGACGGCAATGAGTTTCGGGGCCTCCATCACCTTTCGTTCGGTGGCGAACTTCTGCATGATGATCTGCTGCTCAGGGGCGGTAAATTCGGCAAACTTGAGCGGAACCTGCGCATCGAGCCGCGAACCATTCTCCACCAAACCGAGCGGCACCCTCCCCTCATAGAGGATTTTGACGGTTGCCTCATCTTCCTCAGCCTGCTTCATTGAATATTTGTCGATGAAATCGTCAAATATATTCAGCGTATTACCGCGGTCTCGTTTCATAATCGGCGTGCCGGTAAAGCCGATCTTGGCGGCATTTGGCAAAGCTCGCATTAGGTTGGCATGGAGCCCCAAGGTATGAGAACGGTGGCACTCATCAATAAGCAGCAAAATTTTTTCAGAAGGGTTTACCTCGGGATATTCAGCCTCGTTGCGGATAACCTGTCGCAATGTCTTTGTTCTGCCATTCTTCTTCTCACCCTGGTTACTCGTAAAACCAGGACCAATCGTCTCGGCAGCCTCAAGGTGGTAAGTGTCGGAAAATTCAGCATCGCCGTCGGTGGCTATGAGCCGTGGCGGCGGGACCGGCACTTCGTATTCGAGAACAATCGCCTCACCCTCTCGATCCTGGTTTTTCTGCACCATACAGAAGACCAGATCAGGCCCCTCCTCGCTGAGAATCCGTTTTACCCGGTCACTGCCTGATTCGCCCGGCCGCATATCATCTTTATCAGGCCTGACCCGTTCACCCGTCAGCTTGGCAGTCCCCTGCAGCTGTTGCTCAAGAGAGGTGCGATCGGTGACCACCACGACCTTAAAACCGCAGAGTTTCGGATGGGTGCGAAGTTTCCGCACCAACTGCACCATGGTAATGCTTTTTCCGGAACCTTGCGTATGCCAGATAATCCCGCCCCGTTCGTCCCGCTGCTTGTCAGAAGACATTCTGGTTTTTCCTTCCGCCAGGCGCAGCATTGCTTTCTGTACAGCTCGGTACTGTTGATAGCGCGGACAGAGTTTGATCAGCTTTCCTTCCTCGGTCTGGAAAAGAATAAAATGGCGGAGAATATCAAGCAGATGGGCCGGGCGTAGCATTCCGGCAACAAGCTTTTCCTGGCTGCGAAGTTTTGTCCCGACGCGGCCGATTTCGGCCAGTACCTCGGCTTCGGAAAAAGGAGCTGTATCCTTCCATTCCACATAATGCTTATAATCGGCGCCATAGGTGGCAATCCTCGCCGCATAATAGCAGGATGAGATCATCAGTTGGTTCCAATGGAAGAGATGCTCGACACCTTCCTCCAGTTCCACCTCTTCACGACTGTTGGCGTATCGCAGCAACTGGTTGATGCCTGATTCGATGGGTTTCCAGAACCCACCGTCATCGGTCTCGGCCAGACTAGGGCTTTTACATTCGATAATAACCAGCGGGATACCGTTAACAAAGAGGATCACATCGGGGATGACAAAACCTACCCGGCCAAGATAATCGATACGGAACTGGTTGATGGCAAGAAAGGAGTTGTTCTGCAGATTGTCCGGGGTAAAATCGATAAACTTGACCGTCACATTGCGGGAATGTGGTCCGTCGCCACCGGTAGCCCGCACCACCGACACCCCCTTGATCAGCTTCTCGGTCAGTTCCTGATTGCGGGCCAGCCCATCCGGCTTATCGGATCGTTCCAGCTCGCGTATGGCACGATCGATGGTGAGATCATCAAGATTTTCGGCAGTGTTGATTTTGACGATGGCTTTACGTAACGGCTCCAGCAACAACACGTCGCGGAAATTTTCCCGAAAGCTCTTTTGCGGATAGTCGAGATCCCCTTGGCAGTACTCCCAGCCCATGGCCGCCAGCTGTTGCAGGAGAGGCCGCTCCGCCGTGGTCCATTCATTGGGGGTTTCGCGTTCGGGGTCAGGATCGAGCTCGGGAATCGTCGCAATCATTTTACACCTTTTTGGTATCTGCAACCGCAGCTTTATCTGGCTGGAGATGTTGGGGAACTCGGATTGTGCCGGTAAGGAGATCGTGCATTAGGCCTTGTTTGACAAGGAGCAATTTCTCTTTAATAATTTCCTCATTGTTAAAACAATCCCTCCAAGCGTCTAGTAGATAAGCTATGAAACGTTGCTCATCTCTATTCTTCGGTATAGGAAAACAAGATCTTCCTATTTTATCTAATCCCAAATCAGGAACACCTATACTTTGTGTACCAATACCTAATTGCTCTTGAATAATATCACATTGGAAAACCCAGCAGACAAACCTTTCGTCAGCAAGCTTTGAATCTATTCTGATTTGAGCAAGGCTATGAAGAATACTAAATTCAGGCATCCATTTTTTAACTATCCTTACACGTCCCAGTCCAGCGCCAATTCTATGTAGAATAATATCACCTGCATGAATGTCTGTTTTCTTCCTATTGATCAGGTGGTCTTTCACTGAAATATATGGACAATTGTCAAAATCAATTCCATCTTCTCCGAAAAAATGGGTCGGTGAAACCATTGGTACTCCACTGTTTGTATAATGAGGGGTGGTATGATCTCTATCTGCAATTTTCAGGGTGATTGTTGACAATGGCAACGCATCCCATGCTTTTGGAATTCGGCCAAGCGGTGAAGCCTTAAACTGCTCGGGGTGGCGGTTGGGATCACGAAGTTCACCGTTTTCGTCGAGTCCGCAGGTAAGGAGGTCGTGGAGCATCCCCGCCTTCACCTGCCGAAGTTTGGCTATCACGGTTTCAGTTTGCCGGATGGCTTCGTCCATTGTGTCGAGAACTGTAGCGATGGCTTGTTGTTCACCACGGTTGAGACGTGTCACCAAAAATTTTGAAAAGAAATCCTTAGGAACACGTTTTTGGCCCGCTGAACCGGTCATTTGGACTTCTGCCGCTTGCCGTAGCTCTCTGAAGTTACAGAGGTGGAAGATAAAGCGAGGTGATGCTTCTTTTTCTGCTCGCAATACATGAAACTCAGTACTACCAAAACCGACACCATTTACCAGCCCTACAGCATGGGTACCTTTGCCATTTTCCATGCACGGAGTGATTTTCGCAAAAAGAATATCTCCTTCTTGAAAAGCGGTATAACCACTATTTATTGTGAATAGCTTCCTTGTCTGACGATGGCTCCAATCACCACCATCGCTGACATCCTGCATTGGAATAAAGGACACTTCGCAATCGGGTTTCAGTAAACGAGAGTTGAGCGATGGATTTACCTTTGCATAGGCGGTCAGAGGAATTTTCTCATACATACCCCAACTCCTTCAAAAATCCATCCAACCGCTCAGTTACCGCATCCCGCTCAACTTTGATATCCCGTAAACTCACCCCATACTTATTCCACAGGTTCTCCACCTCTGCCCGGACCTCCTGCCGATGCTCTTCGATATAACGACAAAGCACCCTTTCCAGTTCTTCGCGACTCAGTTCCAAAACAAGATTGCGACAATCTTCCGTGGACAGTTCCATCCGTTTTTTCTTCAGCACCTGCAACAGGGCATTACTCAAATCTTTGAGAGTTTTCTTCGCAGTTCGCAGCTCGGCAAGGATCTCTTTATAGGGAGCCAGTTTTTCTTCCAAGGTATCCTTTTCGGCAAGAAGGACCCTATCATCCTTATCGACTTTCAGTTGTTGCTTGACTTCCTTCAACTGAGCCTCAAGGACCTTGGCATAATTGCTGACATTTTCTTCTTCTCCCTCCTCCGAACTTTCTCCTTCCTCGTCTTCGCTCTGCTGTTCGAAAGTCTCTTTTTCTCCTTCCAGTCTGGCAATCTCCGCCCGGCAATCATCGATCTGTTGGAGATAATCGGGCAGCAGCTTGACCACCAGCTTATGCTCAAAGGGGTCGAACAATTCGGTTTTCTTGGTCTCGGTGTCTTCGATTACATCCTGAATCAAATCAATCCAGCCATCCACCAGTTCATCGAACCCCCTGGCACTTATGGTCTGCATCTCGTCCCGGACATCATCCCACCAGGTTGCCAGTACCCCAGTTACCTTAAAGCGGTCGAGGATACCCACCGGCAGGAGGCTGGTCTGAAATGACAGCAGATATTCTTCCCGAAGAACCATGGGATCCCTGGTTTCCGGCAGTGCCGCCAGGCGAAGGCAATGTTCAGCCCACCAGCTTTGGAAGGCCTGCAGCATCGCACTCCCCCGCGCCTTGATGCCTGGGTCGGTATCCACAGCCTGCCGCAAGCCGCCATTGCCGGCGGTCTTGGGAGCAAAATCATAATAGTTTTGCTCACGATCAATAAAGAGCCTCGTTACATCCAGTCCATGGCTCTCAAAGAGCGGTCGAAGGTTCTCCACTTCCTTCTTGGGTACTCCGCCCAGCAGGTGAGCCCGCACGTCCTGCGGTTCCGGTGGCGGTGAGTTGTCGGCATAGCGGCGGATATTGAGGTTATACTCCTCGGCGGCAATTTGCTCCTTGGTTACGACACTGGAATAACCGGAAATAGATTCAAAATTTTGAAAGGTTTGAACTATCTTCTCGGCATGTTCGGCCCGCAAATAATTCTGGGCCCGGCCTTCCTCGTAATCGCGATCGGCATTTATAAAAAGGATCTTGCCTTTGCGCTGGACCGGTTTGTCGCCCTCGCGACGCATGACCAGGATGCAGGCGGGAATACCGGTGCCGAAAAAGAGATTGGCACCTAGACCGATAATTGCTTCGATATGATCCTTTTCCACCAATTGCCTCCTGATCTCCAATTCGCCGCCACCCCGAAACAGGACTCCGTGGGGCATGACCGTGGCCATGATCCCACCCGGCCTGAGCGAGGCCAGCATATGCAGAGCAAAGAGAAAATCGGCCTTCTTTTTCTCCGGTGGGAAACCATAGGCCGAAAAACGTTCCTGGTGGCTGAGTTGTTTCTTTTCATAGGGCATGCTGAAAGGCGGATTGGAAAGTACCCGGTCAAAGCGCATCAGCTCACCGCTGTCCAGATGCTGGGGGGCGGTAAGGGTATCGTCGTTTTCGATAAAGGCCCGCTCGAAAACCCCGTGCAGGATGAGGTTCATCTTGCAGATGGCCCAGGCCGAACCCTCGTTATCTTGGCCATAAAGTGAAAGATCGTCCGTATTACCCCCATGTTCGCCGACATGCTGTCGAGCATAGATGAGCATACCGCCGGAGCCACAACAGGGATCGTAAATACGCTGACCTTCTTTGGGATCTACCAGTCGGACCATAAGACTGACCACATCGCGCGGAGTGTAAAACTCGCCGCCCTTTTTCCCGGCCGATTCGGCAAACATATAAACGAGATATTCATAGGCCGAACCGAGCAAATCGCGATGCTCGAAATCCTCGTTGCGCATCCGGTGCTTGCGGAAGTGGGTGATGAGCTGCCGTAGTTTAGCGTCGGCAATCGGTTTTTTGCCGATAAGACGGGTGAAATCGATCTGCTCCAAGACACCTGCCAACACTGAATTATTTTCAGAGATTGCACTGAGCGCTTTATTCAGGGTGTCACCGATATTGATGTGAGCAGTTTCGTCAATGGTGCGGAACCGTGCCTGAGGTGGAACAAAAAGTCCTTCATAGAGGTTATGATTCTCAGCCAGCCCCTCAGCATCTTGTTGGTTCGCCCCGGCTGCCATCTCTTCGCGAATAACTCTTTCCCGCTCCTCTTCGAACACATCCGAGCAGCGTTTCAGGAACAACATGCCGAAGATAAAATCCTTATATTGCGAAGCATCCATCTTGCCGCGCAGGATATCGGCAGCCGCATAGAGATGTCGTTTGAGTTTCGGCAGGGTTAGTCTGGCCATGTAATTCTTTTCCTTACTTATTGTTCCAGGGCCTGTGTACCATTGCCCATCTGTTTTTCAAAAGATTGTCGTACAAGACCAATCACATATGGCATCTCACCAATGGAGGATAGTGCGACCTCTACATCGCCGTTTCCCCACCGGCCCAGACCGGATACATCCTTGCATAGTCCACGTGGATCATCAATTTCGTGGAAGGAGATATTAAGGGAAAGCCGCAATCTTTTCGCTTGCGGCACTACGTCGACGAAATTGGTCTCGGCCTTGTAGGCAACGTAGAGTTTTAGAAACTCCTCGCTCACGCAGGGATCAAGGGCCAACACCTGTTTCCGGAATGCTTCAAACAGCTCACGGATGGGGCCAGTTGCAAGGTGGTGATGATCGTCGATAGTATAGCCGGAAACCACGGTGGATGGCTTATAGGCTGCAAGTGTGGCCTCGTCCAGCCGAGGCATGGCCCATACGGTTGCGGCCTTGTTGGCGAGTTTTGCTGCCCGGGCACAGATGGACTCTTCATTCCAGCTGTTGAGTGCCCCTAAGCCTTGATTGAGAAGTAGCGGACTCTGGGCAAAACCGCCCGACATGTCGCGTTTTTCGGCAAATGACCGATCACTGTATTCAGAGTTGTAACCGGACAGGGTCAGATTACCGAGTGTATGGAGCCAGGTTTCCTGCACCCTTTGCCATTCCGCGCCAAGATCGGCTTGCCACTGACCGGACAACTTGGGATTCTGAGGCAGGATATGTTCGATTGTGTACTGATCCACCGGCACCCGTTCCTTGCGGCCGTGGTTTTCCAGACGGCGCAACCAGTAACTGCGGCTGCGAAAATTATAGAGGTCCCTGGTTTTTAGATCCCTTTTGAATTCCTCATCTTTCGGAAACCGCCGGTAAGAAGGTAACAACAGAAAATGTGCCTGAATGCTCTCCAGATAGCGATCCTTCTTCAAGGCCCGTCCGAAGGTAGCAAAGGTCTTGTTCATCGAATTGGTTGGGATAGCGCATACCACTCTGCGAAACACATAACTTTCTACCAACCGTGCCGCTTGCAGTATCTCTTCTTTCGTCATTAATCCAGTTGAGTAATCATGATAGAGTTCCAGCAACAAAGGAAAGGAGACATCGACTTTCAATTCCCGGATATCGTGGAAGGCAATCTTGAGTTGCGGATCCTGCTCGCCGCCAAGCGCTATGGCGCAGTAGTATCCGGCAAAGGTATGAATATCCTTGACCATGGATTCGACATCGCCAGCCTTTGGAGAACGGGCGAATTGTTTAAATGCTTCATATACCTCACGTACTTTGGGGAGCACTCCGGTTTTCACCGTCAAATAATGACGCATGAAGCCATCAAAGTGTGCGGCATAAGCTTCCTGGCCAAAAAGAACTTCCATGGGGCGCCAGTGCAATTCATAGAGTTTGGTTTGCAACTGCGGCTCCAAGCCCATCAGAATAAAGTTGCGAATGAGATCTGCCTGGCTCAACTCCCGCCCGGTTGAGTTAAGGCTTTCAAATATTAGCTGGGGATTATCCTGGTCTCGATTGAGTGAGATATCAACGATCACCAATTTGGCCAGCCCCTTGCAGAGAGAGATCAAATCATCCTGTATTCCCGAAATCCATTCCTGGAATAGTTTGAAGTTTTCCTCTATGCGCAACGAGAACTCTGCCGGTTTTGCCTGTTGGTCGAGCAGCGCCTTCAGAGATGCTTTGTCTGTCTGGGACAGGACCAGTTTATAGCGGGACTCACCATCCTCAAGTGGGTTAAGAAGGTAATAATTGCGAAGTTTTTTGGCGGAAAAGCCGCTAAGAGGTTCTTCCCCGCCAAGGGCACGGGCCAGTGCCTCAATAAGCAACATAATGGTGGTCAGGCGCTGCTGGCCGTCAATTACCAGTAGAGGTGTCTGGCTCATAACATGGTAGAGCCCTTTTTCCACATAGACTATTGAGCCGACAAAGTGGGCCGTTACCTCTTCGGCTCTACCCGTGCGAAGTATATCATCCCAAAGCTGGCGACATTCTGTCTCCGTCCAGCTATATGTCCGCTGATAAATCGGGATAACAAACTGCGGCGACTTCTTTAAAAACTCCAACATCTTCGCTTCAGATGCTTTCATACTGTTGTTCCTCTGAAAGTCTGCTTATGATTCACCAAACAACTAGCCCAGTAGGGGAGTTAATATAAAAATCTTTTTTTATCAATAAGATAAATATATATCTGTACGCAAAAAACGAAGATCCCGATTGCCACTTTCATACAAACATTTGAGACTTGGTAAATGGCATCTTGCTAATACGCCACAATCGGCGGCATCAATAATTGAGCCGCAACCGCCTTAGACCCACACCTCATAAAACAATTTTTCGATAGGCGGAAACCTGAATGCAAGCTGATTTTGCAACGGATTCTCCAATTTCAACTGAAGAGTTACAATGTAGTGAAGAGGAAATGTAGGAAAAATAAGTGATACCTAGTGTAATAACCAAGGCATGGTGGCCAGAAACAACAAAGCTGTAATCCCCAATATATCTAGGAATTACAGCTTCTTGGCATTGGTGCCGGAGGTCGGAATCGAACCGACACGAAGTTGCCCTCGCTGGATTTTGAGTCCAGTGCGTCTACCAGTTTCACCACTCCGGCGTGAAGTTCGTTTATACCCCACTTTCTTGTTTTTCGTCAAGGTAAAAGCTTCTCAATCTCCGACTATCGTGTGGTTTCCAGGAAGACGGCGCGCAGGTTGGAGCAATAGACTGCCGCCGACCAGAGGGCGAGAAAGAGGGAAAGATAAATCAGCCCCCTGCCTATTTCATGCTGGTAGGGAACCGGCAGCACGTTTAACGGAAAGAGCAGAAAGCCAAGGCCGAAATACTGGAAGTTGCTTTTCATCTTGCCGACCGAGCCGGCGGAGACAACCTTGCCGGTGGTCGCGGCAAGTCCGCGCAGGCCGGTAACGATAATCTCCCGGCAGATGATCAGCAGGCTGACCCAGGCGGCAATTTTACCTAACGGGATGAGCACCTTGTCGGCCAGGGGATCCATCAGTTTGCCGAGGACCGTCTCAATATGGTAGCGTCTTGCCACCCAGCCATCGACAAAATCCGTCAAGGCGGCAACGGTGAAGACGATAAAGCTGCCCAGTTCCACCGTCACTGTCTGTTGCAGGCAGAACAGCACGATCAGCACCGGAATAAGGGCGAATCTGAAACCTGTTAATATATTAGGCAGATTGGAAAGTTGATTCATCAATGCCTCAAATCCTCTGCAAACAACAGGTTACCATGTCGCCTGGTATATCTTGTAGCGTTTGAGAACCTTGTTTATATAGCTCAGGGTCTCCGGAATTCTCGGCACCCCGCCGGTGCGCGTGACCAGCCCCGGACCGGCATTATACGCCGCCAGGGAAAGGATCAGATCGTTGTTGAAGCTATCGAGCAGGTAGCGGAAATAGCGGGTTCCCCCATCTATGTTCTCATGGGGATCAAAGGGGTTGGAGACCTGGAGATCTTTCGCCGTATCCGGCATGAGCTGCATCAGACCCTGGGCGCCGGCCCGCGAAACCGCTTGATAGTCAAAATAAGATTCGGTGTGGATTATTGCCTTGATCAGCGAAGGATCGACGTTATACATGGCACCAACCCTGCGTATCTCCCGGTCATATCTGACGGTATTGTCTCCATATCGGTAATCAGTGGAAATGCCGGGAAAGCTGCCGCCCCCGCCGACCTCGAGGATAAATGTTTTGCAGTCCGAGCCATTCGGCACATTGGTAAAGTTCAGCGTCCCCGATCGATCGCGGCAGAGATACATTATTTCCGCCTGCAGGGTGCGACTGTCGACAAGAAGGAACAGTATCGCCAGAAGAACTGCGATAAAGAGCAGCAGAGAGCCTTGATAGCACCGGACACGGAGGAAGCTGGCGCCCCGTTCGTGTCCGGCTGAATACTCCCTGCCGAAGGATCGGCCTTCACGTATGAAGGTATCGTTCCTGGTTGCAGCCATCTATTTGGTGCGTTTTTCCCAATCGGCAAGGAATTGTTCCATGCCGATATCGGTCAGTGGATGCTTGGCCAGCTGGGTGATCACCTTCAAGGGAATGGTGGCGATATCCGCCCCGATAAGTGCGGCATCCATGACGTGCTGCGTATTTCTCACACTGGCGACGATTATCTCGCTCTGATAGCCGTAGTTGTCATAAACCGTGGCGATATCACTGATCAAATCCATACTGGGGGTGCCGATATCGTCAAGCCGCCCGACAAAGGGGCTGACAAAAGAGGCGCCCGCCTTGGCGGCCAGAAGTGCCTGGGCCGAGGAAAAGACCAGCGTGACGTTGGTTTTGATGCCTTCGGCGGTAAGTTTTTTCACCGCTTTCAGTCCTTCGATAATCATCGGGATCTTGATGACGATATTGTCGGCGATCTTGGCCAGCTCTTTGGCCTCGGCGAGCATCCCGACAGCATCGAGGCTGACCACTTCGGCACTCACCGGGCCATCGACCAGTTTACAGATCTGGGTAATAATCTCTTCAAACGGCATGTTCTCCCTGGCGATAAGCGAAGGATTGGTGGTTACGCCGTCAACCATGCCCATCTCGAGGCCTGTTTTGATTTCTTCGAGATTGGCTGTATCGATAAAAAACTTCATTTACTTTCTCCTTGTGTGGTTCTAAATGTATTGCAGCATTCCTTGCTGCAAAAATAATATGTTATTCCTTGATGTTCATACTGCACCGCCTGTTGCCGCGGGACCAGTTTTTTACAGACCGGATCTTCTTCCAGAATATCGCTGGCCGGCATCTCCCTGGGTGGTTTTTTCGGCCGGCTGCGATCAACCGATGGCTTTGTCCGGCCCGCCGTTATCAGCCGAAAGGCGATATACAGCAGGATCGCGATGATGATTATGCGTAGCGGACTCAAAATACTTTCTCGCTTCTGTCTCGTGGTAATTGCTTCTGCCATCGCTCAATCAAGCATGTCATTTTTCTGCTGATTTTGCAAGGGCGGCTATGCACTCCATGCGCCGCGAATGATTTCCTGTACATTGTTTTTGTTGGTGGCCATATAATCAAGCAGACGGCTTTTTTTTTCGGCGATGCTTTCCCCACCAGGACTGACGCGAAAATCCGGCTCAAGCTCGGCAAAAGGCGCCAGGACAAAGAGGCGGTCACCGATGCGTGGATGGGGCAGGATCAGCTCAGGACTATCCATGACCACATCGCCGTAGGCGAGCAGGTCGAGATCCAGACTGCGATCCTGATAGCCGACGGTTTTCTCGCTTCTCTTTCGACCAAAGGAAGCCTCGACGGCCAGCAGGACCTGGAGCAGCGCGACAGGCGACAGCGACACCTGCAGGCGGCCGACCGCATTGGTAAACCAGTGCTGACTGGTCATATCGACCGGCGCGGTCAGGTAGGGGCTGGACAGTCCGTCCAGGACAATGCCGTCGACCTCGCCCAGAGCCTGCCAGGCTCCCTGCAGAAGCGCCTTGCCGTCACCGAGATTGGAGCCCATGCCGATAAAGGCTTTCAAGATCAGAGATCCTGCAGTCCGAGAACATCGAACATGGAATAGACGCCGCATTCCTTGTCGACGATCCAGGCCGCGGCGGTGGTTGCGCCCTTGGCAAAATGATCGCGGCTGTGCGCCCGGTGCACCAGCTCTATGCGCTCTCCCGGACCGGCAAAATAGACGGTGTGCTCGCCGACGATATCGGCGGCCCTGATGGTCTGGATACCGATCTCCTTTGGTTTGCGCTCGCCGATTATGCCGCTGCGCTCAAGGACCAGCACGTCATCGAGGTTACGATTGACCCCCTCGGCGGCCATTTCCGCAAGCTTGAGTGCCGTGCCGCTCGGGGCGTCCTTCTTTTTATTATGATGCGCCTCGATGATCTCGATATCGTAATCGTCACCAAGAATTGCCGCGGTCTTTTTCACCAGCTTGAAGAGGACATTGACGCAGATGGACATATTCGGAGCCTGGACACAGGGGAAGTTTTTCGCCAGCTCGCGCAGCTCGGCCAGGTTCTCGGCGGAAAGCCCGGTGGTGCCGATAACCATGGCTTTTTTATGCTTCGCCGCCGTCCGGGCAAATTCCATGGTCGCCTTATGGAAGGTGAAATCGATGATGACGTCGCCCTGGTCGATGACCGACTCGAGCCCCTCGCCGATGATCACGCCATTCTCCACGCCAAGCGACAACAAGCCGGCATCCTTACCGATGGCCGGGTTCCCCGGCGCCTCGAAGGCGGCGGCAAATTCCAGGCGCGGGTGGCCGCTGACCATATACGCGACGCGCTGCCCCATCCTGCCGGCTGCACCGGCGATTATTACCTTTATCATGTCCACTCCTTGGTTACTCTGAACCTAAATAAGGGAAAGTGCGGCCAAGGCTGCCTTCAGTTTTTCCAGGCTCGCCGTATCGATAGGCGCCAGCGGCAAACGAGGCAGGCCGCTTTTTATCTTGCCCATCAACTCCGCCGCCTTTTTGGCCGGAACCGGATTGGGATTGCAGAACATCAGCTTCATCAGGTCGTACATCCGGTAATGCAGGGCATTGGCCTTTACCAGATCCCCGGCCAGCGCCGCCTCCATCATCTCGGCCATGCCTTGCGGATAGACGTTGGAGATGACCGAGATGACCCCTGCCCCGCCAATGAGAGCGGTCGGCATGGCGGTAAAATCATCACCGGACAGAACGATAAAGTCGTCGGGACACTTACGGATGACATCGGTGCACTGCTCCAGGCTGCCGGTCGCTTCCTTAATGCCGATGATATTATCGACATCCGCCAACCGGGCGACGGTTTCCGGCAACATATTGACCACCGTTCTCCCCGGCACATTGTAGAGAAACATCGGGATATCAACTTTCTCGGCAATCTCCCTGAAATGCAGGTACATGCCTTCCTGATTCGGCTTGTTGTAATAGGGCACCACCGACAAGACCGCGTCGGCCCCGCTATCCTTGGCGCTTTCGGTCAGTTCGATGGCCTCGAGGGTATTGTTGCCGCCGGTCCCGGCAACGACCGGAACGCGACCGTTAACCGTTTTCACGGTGAGGTCGATAACCCTTTTGTGTTCGGCAAAGCTGATGGTGGCTGATTCGCCGGTCGTGCCGCAGGGCACGATGCCGTGTGTCCCCTTGTCGATCTGAAACTCAATAAGATCGATCAGTCCCTGTTCATCCAATTCGTTGTCAATAAACGGGGTAATAATTGCAACAAGCGCTCCATGAAATTTTTCCATGATTCCTCCTGGTTAGTGTCTCTCTACTTTTGTTCAACTGCACGATCGATCAGAGCAGCGCTTCAGCGGTCAGGTTTCCTGTACAAATCAGCCTGGTCGGACCCTGCAGAAAGATGTTCTCTGCCACCGGCCCATCATGTAAATCAAAAAATATCGTTAACACATCTCCGCCGGAGGTAACCACCTCGACAGGAGAATCCATACCCTTGAGCAAGGAGGCGAAGAGGGCTGCGGCGACGGCGCCGGTACCGCAGGCCATGGTCTCGGCCTCGACACCACGTTCATAGGTCCGCACCTTGAGCCTGCCGTCGGGTAACAGTTTGACGAAATTGGCGTTGGCACCTTTTGGTTCAAAGATCTGGTGAAAACGCACCTTGCGCCCCCATGTTTTTACCGGAACATCGTCTTCCTGGACAAAAATGACCGCATGGGGCACGCCGGTATTGACATAGGCGACCGGGCGTTCTTCATCGCCTATCTGCAGGGAAATATCGAGGCGAAAGTCAAAGGGCTTGGTCATCTTCACCCGGACGACGTCTTCCTCCTCCGGGCTTATCTCCGCCTCGACTATGCCGGCCAGCGTGGCAATGGTCATCTTCCGGCCGGCGATCTTATGCCGGTAGGCAAAACGCGCCGCACATCGTGAACCATTGCCGCACATTTCGGCAACCGAACCGTCGGCGTTATAAAAATTCCAGGCAAAATCAGCAAGTGCCGATTTTTCGATGAGAATAAGTCCGTCGGCGCCGACAGAAAACATTCGTCGGCAGATTTTACGGGCAAACTCTGCCTGTTCGGCAAGCGGGATGTCTGCTGTCCGGTTGTCAATGATGACGAAATCATTGCCGGTACCACTCATCTTTTCAAAGGCGATGGGAAAGGTTATTGCCATCACTCACGCTCCTTCTATTTTTCTCGGCACCTCACGACGGTGCATTATTTTCAGCCGGTCAAACGATTTCTACCTGAACGACAGAACCCTCCAACCGCTTCCATGACAGTTAGAGGGCATCTTTTCACGCCACAATCGATGTGCTGCGGTTAGTACCTGCTTGTCGCTTCTTTTGATTTTCTGCTCTCGTTTGGCGGTGTTGCCTGGTCGATGGCAGTGACTGCATAATAGTAGCGGACATTTTCGTCAGCACCGGCATCAGTAAAAAGGGCATACTCCGGTGCTACCTCACCAACCTGTGCAAAACTGCCGCTGTCGGCGGCGCGGCGATAGACCCTGTACCCGCCGATATCGGCGGCATCGTTTTTATCCCAGTAAATCTTCATGCCGACCCCGGTCCACACGACCGTGACTCCTGTCGGAACAGCCGGCGGAGTCAGGTCGATCGGCATTGCCGCCATCTCTTCACTGATGCCACCGCTGACTAATTCATCCTGCAAGACCATCATACTCTGGATGGTATAAAAATACTTTACGCCATTTTGCACATCACCATCAACATACTCCGTTGCCGTTATCGGCTCGCCGAGTGCCTTGAAATCCTGCCCCCCGACCTTGCGCAGCACCTGGTATTTCATGACCATGTCAACGGTACTGCCGTCTTTAAAGGTGGTTACCGGCTGCCACTGCAGCGCCACCTGTCGATCGCCAGGCGTTGCCGTCAGCCCGGCCGGGGCAGCGGTCGGCTGAAACCAGACAAAGGTGACGATATTGGAGTCGGCGCTGTCCGCCCACCAGCTGGTGCGCGAACGGACCTTGTAAAAGTATTTATGTCCGGAACGGAGCAGCGACGATTCGTAAACACCCTTTCTTCGCATCGTGCCGTCATAGGTGACACCGCCAGCCAATTCGATCGGCTCACCAAACGGCACGGGACAGCTGCGGCAATAGTCATCGAGCGGTATTTCCGCCCAGTACAGTTCAAAGGTGGAAATATCCTCGAGCACCGCACCTTGAATGGTTTTCACCGGATACGACCAGGTAAGCTGCACGCCTTTTTCGTCCGTCGTAGAGCGCAGGTCGTTAATTGCCACAGGTACCACGCTTTGCGGCGGTATCGGTGCATTCTTATAGCCGCATCCACTGAAAAAAAGCAGCGACAGGCCAAGAAGCAACAGGCCGGTGAGCCGCACCACAGAGCCGCCGTTCATCAGGCGATCCCCAGCCTTGTTTCAGCCGCGGCCACCGCTTCCTGCACTCGCTGCAGCGCGGTGCCGCCAGTGGATATGCGGCTGTTGACCGAACCTTCGACACTGAGTACTTCATAGACATCCTTGCCGATGACCGGAGAAAAACCGGCCAGCTCGGCCAGGGTCAGATCCGGCAGTTCACGGCCTTTTTCCAGACAGTAGGCAACAGCCCGGCCGACAATGCCGTGCGCCTCGCGGAATGGGACATTTTTCAAGACAAGATAATCGGCCAGATCGGTGGCGGTCATACATCCCGTCTGTGTCGCCTCGGCCATCCGCTCGGTGTTAAAACGTAGATTTTCAAGCAGTTCGGCCATAATCGCCAGAGACGCGGAAACGGTATCGACGGTATCGAAAACCGGCTCTTTATCTTCCTGGAGATCGCGGTTATAGGTCAACGGCAACCCCTTCACCAGGGTGATAAGGGTCATCAGACTGCCGACCACCCGGCCGCTCTTGCCGCGGATCAATTCAGGAATGTCCGGATTTTTCTTCTGCGGCATGATCGACGAACCGGTACAGAATTTGTCGGAGATGTCGACAAAGTTAAACTCCTGCGTCGACCAGAGTACCAGCTCTTCCGACAACCGCGACAGATGGAGCTGGATCATCGTGCAGTCGCTGGTAAACTCGATGGCATAGTCACGGTCGCCGGAGGTGTCCATGGAATTGGCGGTTACCCCATCAAAACCAAGGGCCGTGGCGACCTGTTCGCGGTCAATCGGCAGACCGGTTCCGGCCATGGCCGCGCAGCCGAGCGGCGAGAGATTGAGCCGCTTGCGACAATCGACCATCCGCTCCCGATCCCGGCTGAACATCTCGTAATAGGCGAGCAGATGATGGGCTATCTGTACCGGCTGCGCCCGCTGCATATGGGTATAGCCCGGCATGACGTGGCCGATATATTTCCTGGCCAGCATGACAAAGGCCCTGCGGATGGTGTCGAGCAGGTCGATCAGCGAATCACACTGGTCGCGCAGATACATTTTGAAGTCGAGGGCCACCTGATCGTTTCTCGATCTGGCGCTGTGCAGCTTCGCCCCGGCCGGTCCAATGCGCTCGACCAGGGATTTTTCGATATTCATATGAATATCTTCCAGCTCACGCCTGAAGGTGAAGGTCCCCTGCTCGATCTCCTGCTCAATTGCCGTGAGACCGTCGGTTATTGCCGCCAGCTCTTCCCTGGTCAGGATGCCATGATCGGCAAGCATCGCCGCGTGGGCCTTGCTGCCGGCGATATCGTATTTATACAGCCGGGCGTCATAATGGATGGAGGCGCTGAAGGCCTCGACCGAGGCGGCGGTTCCTTCGCTGAAGCGCCCCCCCCACATCTTTGCCGATCCGCCCTGTTTTGTTTCAGTCATGGTTGCTTAACTCGCAAAAATTCGGATTTCAAGGCGGCGTCCTACTTATTACATCGCCCCTGCAATGCATTAATCTTCAGCCGCAGTCCATTGAGCCGGATGAAACCGGTGGCATCGCCCTGGTCGTAGACCTGGTCTTCCTCGAAAGTGGCAAAACTTTCCTGGTACAGCGACTGATCGGATTTGCGGCCAACGACAATGCAGTTACCCTTGTAGAGCTTCAACCGCACGGTGCCGTTCACCGTTTTCTGCGTGGCATCCACGGTCAGCTGCAGCAGCTCGCGCTCCGGCGAGAACCAGAATCCGTTATAGATCAGTTCGGCGTAGCGTGGCACCAGCGAATCCCTGATCTTCATGACTTCCCGATCAAGGGTAATGGTCTCCAGGGCACGATGGGCCTCACGCAGGATGGTGCCGCCGGGAGTCTCATAGACGCCATGGGATTTCATACCGACAAAACGGTTTTCCACCAGGTCGAGTCGACCGATGCCGTTGGCTGCACCCAGTTTGTTAAGCCTGGTAAACAGCGTCAGTGGCGCCACTTTCTCACCATTCAGCGCGACCGGATCGCCATTGGCAAATTCGATCTCCAAATAGGTGGCGACCTCCGGGGCCTTTTCCGGAGCGACGGTCCACTTGAACATATCCTCATCCGGTTCATTCCAGGGATCTTCCAGGATTCCGCCTTCATAGCTGATATGCAGCAGGTTTTCGTCACAGCTGTAGGGGTTTTTCTTGGTCACCGGCACCGGGATGTTACGCTCTTTGGCAAAATCCACCAATTTCTGACGGGAATTGAGATCCCAGGTTCTCCACGGGGCGATAATCTGCAGCTCCGGGGCAAGGCCGATATAGCCCAGCTCAAAACGGACCTGATCGTTGCCCTTGCCCGTCGCACCGTGGCTTACCGCATCGGCGCCCTCGGCCAGGGCAATGCGCACCTGTTCCTTGGCAATCAGCGGCCTGGCCAGCGAGGTACCCAGCAGATACGAGCCTTCGTAGATGGCATTGGCGTGAAAGGCCGGGAAAATATAGTCTTCGACAAATTCTTTTTTCAGATCGGAGACAATCACCTTCTTCGCACCGGTGGCCAGACCTTTTTTCTTGACGGCTTCCCAGTCTTCTTCCTGCCCGATATCAGCGGAATAAGCGATCACCGAGCATTGGTACTCCTCGGCCAGCCACTTCAAAATAACCGATGTATCGAGACCGCCGGAATAGGCGAGGACAATTTTCTTTACGCTCATGACACAACCTCAATATGTAAACACCGCAAGGTGTTCTTAGATGTAATTAACTTAATAGAATTTCCAGTATCGCCTTATGCAGATGCATTTTATTTTCCGCCTGGTCAAAGGCCACGCACTGCTTCGATTCGAGCACCTCGTCGGTTATTTCCTCGTCCCGATGTGCGGGCAGACAATGTAAGACGATGCACTCCGCCGGGGCCTTGGCCATTAACCCGCTGTTGAGCTGATAGTCGGAAAAAACCCGAAGCCGTTCTTCCTGCTCGCTTTCCATGCCCATGGAGGCCCAGACATCGACATTGATCACATCGGCGGTGCGCACTGCCTCCTGTGGGTCACGGACCAAATTGATCGGCTTGGTGGCAATCTTCCGGGCCGCGGCAAGAATGTCGCCATCCGGCTCATAACCCTCCGGGCAGGCCAGGGTCAGTTCAAAACCGATGACTGCCGCCGCCTGAATCCAGGAATTGGCCATGTTGTTGCCGTCACCGACCCAGGCAATATGCAAGGTTTCGAGAGGCCCCTTTTTTTCGATGACGGTCATCATGTCACTTAAGACCTGGCAGGGATGGTGCACATCAGTCAGAGCATTTATCACCGGAACCGTCGCGTAATCGGCGAGTTCCTCGACCACTTCCTGCCCAAAGGTTCTGACCACCATGCCGTCGACATAACGGGACATCACCCGAGACATATCCTTCAGCGGCTCAGATCTGGCCAGCTGGGTATCGCGGGCGGACAGAAAAATAACCTGCCCGCCGAGACCATACATCGCCGACTCAAAGGAGACGCGGGTCCTGGTGGAGGGTTTTTCGAAGATAAGACCGATGGTCTTGCCGTCCAGCTGGCGATGGATCTTGCCGGCTTTCTGTTCTTTTTTCAGTTCCATTGCCCGGTCGATAAAACCGATCAGCTCTGCTTTGGTAAATTCCTGTAATGACCTTAAATGCTTCGGCACCCTGTTCACCTCAAAACAAAAGGGGGGAAAATTTCCCGCCGGTTAGCTCCCCCATGCCTGCGTTCTTTATTCATATAGCGGGGAGAAAGGAGGTATCATTACATAAAAGAGGGGGGATTTGCAAAACATTTCCCCCTAAAAGCCGCAACAGCCGTCCTTTTTCTTGCTCCTCCGGTCCGGGAGGAGCAGACCGTCAAAACTCGGCCAGCACCTCGGCGAGTGTGGTCACCAGCAGGTCAATCTCCTCTTTGGTCACGATCAGCGGGGGGACAAATCTGAGAACCACGTTGCCGGCAAAGTTCATCAGGAAGCCGCGATCGAACATTTTATTGACAATCTCCGTACCATGAGCGACACCCTGTTCGGTGAGCACGGCGCCGACCAGCAGGCCCATGCCCCGTACGGAGCTGATCATGGCCGGGAACCGTTCAGCGAGTTTGCCCAGTTGCGCCTGGAAATACTCCCCCTTCTGTCGGACCCCTGCCAGAAAACCGTCCGCCAGCATGATCTTCAAGGTCGCCACCGCAGCCGCCGAAGCCACCGGATTGCCTCCGAAAGTCGAGGCGTGGGTACCGGGGACAAAGGCTTCGGCGATCTTCGCGGTGGTCAGCATGGCGCCGATCGGCAGGCCGCTGCCCAGCGCCTTGGCCATGGTCAGGATATCCGGCTCGATATTCAGCTGTTCATAGGCAAAGAGGGTGCCCGTCCGCCCCATGCCGGTCTGGATTTCGTCAAAGATCAGCAGCAGATGATGCTTTTCACAGAGCACTTTGATGCCCTGCAGGTATTCTTTGGCCAGCGGCCGCACCCCGCCCTCACCCTGCAGCGGTTCGCAGAGAATGGCGCAGGTGGAGCCATCGATCAGCTGTTCGAGGGCCTGCAGATCACCGAACGGCGCATGCAGGAAGCCTTCGGGAAGCGGCTCAAAGCCCTTATGAAACTTCAGCTGCCCGGTGGCCGCCACGGTGGCCAGGGTCCGGCCATGGAACGACCCGGACAGGCTGATGATCTTGTAGCGACCCTCGCCGGAATAAATGCGCGCCAGCTTGATCGCCGCCTCATTGGCCTCGGCGCCGCTGTTGCAGAGAAAGAGCTTTTCCCCGAAGGAATTATCGGTGATCATCTCGGCCAGCTCGATCTGCGGCTCGGTGTAATAGAGGTTGGACACATGCACCAGTTCGCCCGCCTGGCGACAGATGGCCTCGGTTATTTTCGGATGGGCATGGCCAAGGCCGCACACGGCGATACCAGCCATAAAATCGACATATTCCTTGCCGTCGGCATCGGTCAGTCGACAGCCGGAACCCTTGACCATGGCGGCGGGGTATCTAGCGTAGGTGCCGATGAATACCTTGTCACCTCGTTCTTGTAACTGTTTATTGCTCTTCATCAATAAATCTCCGTTCCCACACCTTGTTTAGTAAACATCTCCAGCAGGATTGCATGCTGCACCCGTCCGTCAACGATATAGGTCTTGGCCACCCCGCGCCGCAGCGCATCCTCGCAGCAGCGCACCTTGGGGATCATGCCGCCGACGATAGTCCCATCATCGATCAGCCCCTCCAGGTCCTGACGCGGCAGGGTGGTTATCAGGTGGCCGTTTTTATCCTTTACGCCGGCAACATCGGTCAACAGAATCAGCTTTTCCGCCGACAAGGCGCCGGCAATGGCCCCGGCAACCAGATCGGCATTGATATTAAAGGCCTGCCCGTCATCACCGACGCCCACCGGCGCGATGACCGGAATAAAATCCTGCTGGTAGAGGCTTTGCAGTACGCCGGTGTTGATCCTGGTCACCTGGCCGACCCGTCCCAGATCGATGAGCTCCGGCGGGGCATCCTGCTGAGGGACGTCACCTTTTTTACTGCTCACCCTCAGCTTTTCGGCACAGACCAGATCCCCGTCCCGCCCGGAAAGGCCAACCGCCTTGCCGCCGCAATGATTGATCAGACCGACAATCTCCTTATTGACCTTGCCGACGAGAACCATCTCCACCACATCCATGGTTTCCCCGTCGGTCACCCGCATCCCCTGCACATAACTGGGCTTGATACCCAGCCGTTCAAGCAGCTTGTTGATCTGGGGCCCCCCGCCGTGTACGATGACCGGATTAATACCGATCTGCTTGAGCAGGATGACATTCAGGGCAAACTGTTTTTTCAGGTGTTCATCAACCATGGCATGCCCGCCATATTTGATGACAATGGTTTTGTGCCTGAATTCCTGCATATAGGGGAGGGCTTCAAGAAGAACGTTCGCCTTTTCAATACTCTCCTCAACGGTTTTTACCATGGCATCATTTTCGATCTCCTGATCGATCCTTATATTGTTATATAAAATCAATTATCTAAGCCGCCGAACCACGTGAAATATAAGGGGCTATTGTAATTGCTCATATGAGGTAAGTAAAGCACTCTTTGTCCTGCTGCCCGCATACCATGACTTTACATTTTCCCGCCTTTACGCTACGATGGGCTCGGTGCGGTGGCAGGCCCCTGTATATATCCGAGTATATCATTTTATTTGTGGAGAGTCCTGATGAAACTTATCAAATGTTCTTCTATCATATTCAACAGTTGTCTGTCTCTAGTCCTGTTGTTTTTTTATCCGGTGGCCCTGGTCGCAGAGGATGCGCCCATTCATATTGAGGCAAACAGCATGACCTCGACGGAACAGACCAGTTCGGTCGTTTTCATCGGTGAAGTCGATGCCAGGCAGGCCGACGTCAGAATCCGCTCCGATGAAATGACGGTCTACTACACCGAGCTGGAAAAGGATGAAACGGGCAAAGATACTGAAAAAACAGCATCTCAGCAGGTAGAAAAACTTGTCTGTCTCGGCAACGTGGAAATCACCAAGGGAGAATGGTTGGGGACCTCGCAAAAAATGACCTATCTCTCCAAAGAGAGACAGGTTATACTCACCGGAGACGCCAAGGCGTGGCAGAACCAGAATATGGTCAGCGGCGAGAAGATCATCTATTATCTCGATGAAGGCCGCTCGGAAGTCAGCGGTGACAAACCGGCTATGACCACCGGCGGCACAGCGGCAGGCGAAAAAAAACCGTCACGGGTCAATATGACCATCCGCCAGAAATAACACGCAGCCGGCAGGCTGTCCGAACACACACCACCATGTCGACACTTGAAACACAAAATATTGTCAAACGCTACGGCGCCCGAACGGTGGTGGACGGCGTCAGCCTCCAGGTGCAGACCGGTTCCGTCGTCGGCCTGCTTGGCCCAAACGGCGCCGGGAAGACGACGACCTTTTATTCCATCGCCGGCTTCATCCGTCCCGATAAAGGCAACATCGTCTATGGTGGAGAGGTGATAACCAACCTGCCCATCCACAAAAGGGCCCTGAAGGGGATTACCTACCTGGCCCAGGAACCTTCGGTGTTCAAAAAGCTGACGGTGGAGGAAAACGTTCGGATCATCCTTGAACCGCTGGGACTGTCGAAAAACGAAATTAACAACCGAATCGACGAGTTGATGGCCGACCTGAACATTGAATATCTCCGAAACAACAAAGGCCATGCTCTGTCCGGAGGGGAACGGCGCCGGGTGGAAATCATGCGCGCCCTGTCCACCCGGCCAAAATTTATTCTGCTGGACGAACCTTTTGCCGGTATCGACCCGCTGGCGGTGCACGATCTGCAGAAAATAATCTTTAATCTCAAAGCAAAGGGACTAGGGGTTTTAATCTCCGACCACAATGTAAGAGAAACTTTACAAGTTTGTGATTTTGCCTATATTATGAATTCTGGACAAGTTCTCACCAGTGGAGTCGCCGACGACATTATTGAGAGTGAAGTTGCACGAAAAATGTATCTCGGTGAAAATTTTCACATGTGATTTTCTATGGCCCTCGAACTCAGACAACAGCTCAAGCTTTCGCAGAAACTGGTTATGACGCAGCAGTTGCGTCAGGCCATAAAACTACTTCAGCTGAACAGGCTTGAACTTTCTGACGCCCTGCAGGCGGAAATTGAGCAAAACCCGGCACTTGAGGAGGATTTCTCACCGCCGGAGGTCATCGACAACCCGATGTCGCTCTCTTCAACGGTGGAAGATACCGGCATCCGGCCGGAATCCGAGGTAACCGAACGGTTGAAGGTCGATGACAACCTGGTCGAGACCAACTGGGATGATTACGCCAACAATTTTGATTCCAACTTTTCCTTCTCCCACGAAACCCCTGCCGCCGATGCCCCGTCGCAGTTTGAATTCATCTCGGAAAAACCCGGTCTGCTGGCCTATCTGCAATGGCAGCTCGCCCACAGCGAACTCGACGAGAAGGAGTGGGAAATAGCGCTGTTCTTTATCGGCAACCTGAACAGATACGGTTTCCTTGAGGTCGATATTGCCAGGGTTGTCGAAGAAACCGGCTGCGAACCGGACGATGCGGAGTACATCCTCGAAGTGATTCAGGAACTTGATCCACCCGGTATTGCCGCACGGAATGTCAGCGAGTCGCTCTATCTTCAGCTCGAACGCCTGGGAAAAGGTAAATCCCTCGCCGCGGAAATCGTCCGCGACCACCTGCCGCTTCTTGAGACCCGCAACTACAAAGCACTCTCCCGGGCAACCGGCCGGAAAAAACCGGAAATTGAACGGGCCATCAACTTCATTGTCAGCGAGTTGACCCCTTTTCCCGGACTGTCCTATGCCACCGAAGAGACCAACTATGTCGTTCCCGATGTCTATGTGCGAAAATTTGACGGCGAATATGTTATTCGCCTCAATGACGACGACCTGCCGCAGCTGAAACTGTCGTCGCTGTACCAGGATCTGCTGCAAAACGATAAAACGCTGGAGAAAGAGTCACGCCAGTACATCAGCGAAAAACTGAAAAATGCCGACTGGTTTATCAAATCCCTCTACCAGCGGCAACGGACCATCGTCAAGGTCATGGAGTCCATCCTGCGCTTCCAGATGGATTTTTTCGAACGGGGCGCCCAGTACCTGAAACCGCTCATCTTAAAAGACGTCGCCGAAGATATCGAGATGCATGAGTCAACGGTCAGCCGTGTCACGTCCAATAAATATGTCCATACGCCCCGGGGCATCTTCGAACTGAAGTACTTTTTTTCGACGGCCATACCTCGGGAAGGCGAAGACGACATGGCCTCCGAGTCGATCAAGACCATTATCAGAAAGATGATTCAGGAGGAAGACAAGGACGCCCCGCTCAGCGATAACGCCATCTCGGAGCAACTTGCCGAGCGGAATATCAAAATTGCCCGGCGAACTGTCGCCAAGTACCGAGAACAACTGAAGATCCTTCCGGTGAAACACCGTCGCCATGCCAAGTAAGGCCTGCCATGAGTGTTCTTGAGCGAGTTTTTTATTTCCACCGGGAGATTCTTACAGGGCGCTACCCGAACTCGAGGACCCTGGCCGATCATTTCGAGATGTCGACGGCAACCGCAAAGCGCGACATCAACTATCTCCGCGATCGACTCTGTGCTCCGCTGGCTTTCAACGCAAAAAAAAACGGCTTCTACTATCGCGATGGCTTTCAGCTGCCTTTTGAAGAGAGTCCACGCATTATTTTTCTTCTGGCCATGCTCGGTAAACTGGCCAATGAGGCCGGTCTTGGTGCGTTGCAGGAGGTCAAACAGCTGGAGCAACGGCTGTCGACGATGATTTCCGCCGATTATCGTACGGTTGTTGACGCCCTGCATTGTCTGTGGATCGAGATCGAATCGATTGATCACCGCATTTTCGAGATCATCATCGAAGCCGTCGTCAAGAAGCGGCTGCTGGTTCTGCAGTACCGCTCCATCGGCGGAGAAACCAGCACGCGAAACGTTGCCCCTTTGCAGATCATCAACTACCAGGGCCGCTGGTATGTCTCTGCCTTTTGCTTCCTGCGCCAGGAAAACCGCCTTTTTCATATTGGCCGAATAGAGCGGGCCGAACTGAGCGATACGCACATTCCCGAGGGTATTTCTCGTGACTGGACGACACTTGGCCTGTCGTTTGGCATTTTCCAGGGAAAGGCAAAGTATACCGCCGAAATTCTCTTTACCTCGACAGCCGCCGAACTGGTAAAAAACCAGCGCTGGCACAAGGAGCAGGAGACGGAGCTGCTGGAAGAAGGCCTGCTGTTACGGCTTCCGGTCAGCGATGACCGTGAGCTGGTCATGAAGATCCTGCAGTATGGGGCCATGGCCCAGGTGCTCTCGCCGCCCGCACTGATCAAACGGCTGCAGGATGAAATTACCGCCATGGCCGAAAACTATCAGGAGACCGAAAAGAGTTGCGCCTGATCTTGCCGAAATAACAGCTCTTCTTAAGAAAAAACCAGAAAATGATTGCAAAATAACCTACAAGGCTGCAAAAAAAGTAAAAAGAGTCATTAAACTATGTTAGTATTTGACCTTGGTGTACCAATGGAATAGATGTTAGTCTTTGTTATCTCAGGGAAAATGGTATCCCGCCAGACATCAATTTTTTAATAGGAGAAAAATCAATGAAGTACGCTTTTATTGTTCTAATTGCCCTCTATCTTGTTATTTATGGCTGCAGTCCCGACAGCCCGGAGAAGGCCACGGAAAGCCACGAACAGACAACCCCTGCGGCCGTGGAACATGCTCCGCAAAGTGAAATGGTGGCCGTCCCCGACCAGCCACAGGAGACGGTTGCCCCTGCCCCTGCTGAACAGCATGCAGCTGTCCCCGCAGAACCTGCAGCAGGTGTTGAAGCCACGCAGCAACCGGCTGAAGTTGTTGAGCAACCGGCTGAAGTTGTTGAGCAACCGGCTGAAGTTGTCGAGCAAGCCCCTGGCGAGCCGGCTATTGAAGCCGAACAGGTGGTTATGCCTTGTGGAAAAATGATGGCCTTGAAGGATATTCCGGAAAATGCACCCTGCCTGAAACCACATTGGCAGGCCACGCCAGGTGCAACCGAACCCACCGAAAAAACACAAGATCTCGCTGCCGCCCTGCAGAGAATGATCGACACCACCAATGACATGGTGCTGGCAACCAAACAGCTGGTCAACGCTACCCAGCAACTGCTCAATGCCGAAAAAGCAACACAGCAAAGCACAGAGGTTCCGCAAGAGACACCGCCAGCAAAACAGCAATAAAGCATGTCCGCTTGAGCCCCTGACTGTCGTTGCCGCACAGTCAGGGGCTTTTTTTCGCTCTCGG
Organism: Desulfocastanea catecholica; assembly: GCF_054657295.1. NCBI lineage: Bacteria > Pseudomonadati > Thermodesulfobacteriota > Desulfobulbia > Desulfobulbales > Desulfobulbaceae > Desulfocastanea > Desulfocastanea catecholica. The sequence goes on along the minus strand of NZ_BAAHYZ010000011.1, from coordinate 44,061 downwards.
CCTGCTCATATTATCGTTGCCAAACAACAATATGACAATTACCATTTCCTGATGGCGTCGTAAAAACTCTTCATCTGCGTTGTTGCCACAAAATTTATATCATTACGACGTACTCTAGTACGCCGAAATAATATAAATTTTGCGCGCCTAGCATATGAAGTTTTTTACTTAGCCATCCGAAGATTTAGGTTTTTACGAGTTTGTCATTTCCTATTAAATTGGTGCGAGACGCCTCGCGTCCCGCAACCAGTGTAACGTCACCTTTATCAACCGGATCGTCCATGCCAAGAAGACTCGTTTCACGGCCACTGTATCTGACACTTTATCTTATTATGCTCTTTTCCTGTGTCTCTCTTTCTTCCTGTTCGAGTCTGATAACATCGTTCATGCGACCGACCATCGGTAACCTGCAGCAGCAGACCGACGTGGCTCTGGTTTGCCAGGGTGCCCCGGCCTATCTGCTGATGATCGACAGCATGCTGGTCTCTTCGCCGAACAATCATGCCCTGCTCCAGGCAGGCGCGCAATCCTACAGTGCCTACGCCATGACCCTCGAGGAATGCGGCGAAGTCGACGACAAGAGAATAGTGCCAATCGCCGACAAGGCGAAACTCTATGGACTGCGCCTGCTCCGTCGTTATCTGCCGTTAACCGACGAGCAGGACTATGCAGCCTTCGACCGCAAACTGGCCAGGCTTGACCGGGGGGATGTGCCGGACATCTTCTGGGGCACCTTCGGCTGGCTGACCTGGGTGAAAAATCAGCAGGGCTCCCCGGATGCACTGGCCGATATTTATCTCATCGAGAAAATAATGGCCAGGCTTCTGGAAATCGACGAATCATACCAGGGGGGCTCTATCCATCTCTTTTTCGGCAGTTTTTACGCGGCAAAGCCGGCCATGCTCGGCGGCAGACCGGATCTCAGTAAAATGCATTTCGAAAAAGCGCTGCAACTGGCCGGGCGCAGATTTCTCATGACCCAGACAACCTATGCCGAAACTCTGGCCAGAACGACTCTGGATCAGCAGCTGCATGACCGATTGCTCAACGAGGTCCTCGCCTTCCCGCAGGACAGTGCGCCGGAATACGGTCTCAGCAACCAGATTGCCGTGAGCAAGGCAAAACGCCTGCTCGATGACAACTATTTTGGGGAATAAGCTGCCTTTTATTGCTCCTCAACCTCTGCAATATGTTCCACATGGAGAAAAGACCATGCGACACCGTGCATCCCTGATTGCAACCGTACTCCTGCTCCTCTTGTTCAGCACCAGCCGGCTGCACGCCGCACCGAAATATCTCTTCAAAATCGCCAGTCTCGCTCCGGCCGGTTCGGTCTGGATTGAGCAGTTCGACAACTTTGCCAAGGAAGTCGGCGAAAAGACCGGCGGGGAAGTCGGCTTTCGTATCTACCCGGGCGGGGTTATGGGCGATGACCAGTCGATGTACCGAAAAATGCGGGTCGGCCAGCTGCATGGCGGTGGCTTTACCATGACCGGGATCGCCACGGTCGTCCCGGATTTCCGGGTGCTCTCCATCCCCTTCCTCTTCGAGTCCTATGCCGAGGTGGACGCGGTGACAAAAGGATTGCTCCCCATCTTTAAGGAACGCTTTCATGACAAAGGGCTGGAATTTATCGCCATGACCGAAGTCGGCTTTGTCTATGCCATGTCCACCAAGCCGATCGCCACTTTTGCAAGTTTCAAAAATTCTAAAAACTGGAGCCCCTCAGGCGATCCGATTTCCGAGGCATACTTTTCCGCCCTCGGTATCTCACCGGTGCAGCTGTCGATCCCCGATGTTCTTACCTCGCTGCAGAGCGGTCTGGTCGAAACGGTGTACAACTCACTCTACGGTTCTATTATCCTGCAGTGGTTCACCAAAGCTCGTTATATAGCCGATGTCCCCTATGGCTACGCCTACGGCGTCCTTGCCCTCGACGCCGCCAGGTTTGCCAAACTTCCGGCGACGCACCGGCAGGCCATCGAGACGGCGGCGCAGACCCATTTCCCGGTTCTGCTGGAAAAAACCAGGGAAAGCAACAGCGACTCCCGCCGGGTACTGGCAACGCGGGGCGCTGAATTCCTGAAAATTGATAAGGAAACACTGACGATATTGCGCCAAAAGAGTGAGCAGGCCGTCCAGACACTCATGCCGGGCTCGTTTTCCAAAGCTATCTATGACCAGCTTCTTGCCCTGCGTCAGGAATTTCGCGACAAAAAGACTGCGGAGCCGGCGAATTGACGGAAATAACGCCACTTGCCGAGTCGCATCCGCTATTACGCCGGCTCGAAAAAGGTGAGCGGATGCTTCTCTGCCTGCTGCTCACGGCGATGATTATTCTCGTCTGTGTGCAGATAATCCTGCGAACCTTTTTTGCCAGCGGGTTGCTCTGGGCGGATCCTCTGCTGCGCTACCTGGTGCTCTGGTGTGGACTTATCGGCGCGGTTTCCGCCACCAGCCAGGGCAAGCACATTGCCCTGGACATTACCGGCAACGCCCTGCCGAAAAAAATTGAGCCATGGCTCACCTGTATCACCCACCTGTTCTGCACCCTTGCCGCCAGCGGTCTGACCTGGGCCGCATATCGCTTTCTGCGCGGTGAAATCGAGTTCGGCGGCTCCGGCCCGCTGTCGCTGCCGCTGTGGTTCTGGAACGGTATCTTTCCCCTGGCTTTCGGCCTCATCACCCTGAAATATTTCCTGCTGCTCGTACTGCAGGTGAAGGCTCTTTTCCGCCCAGGACCAGAGGAAGGCAGCGACCGTCGATGAATACACTGAAAATTGTCATCCTCATTCTGGCGCTGTTCCGGTCGCCGCTTTTTCTGGTTATCGGCGCCTTGGCCCTGGTTTCCTTCTATTCGGCGGATATTGATATCTCCGTGGTTATCATCGAGATGGCCCGACTGGCCGACACCCCGCTGCTGGTCTCCCTGCCGCTGTTTATTTTTGCCGGCATTCTGCTCTCGGAGAGCCAGGCCCCCAGTCGTATGCTGCGGTTTTCCCAGATTTTTCTTGGCTGGCTGCCGGGCGGCCTGGCCGTTATCACCCTTATCGTCTGCGCTATTTTCACCGCCTTTACCGGTGCTTCGGGGGTGACCATCTTTGCCCTCGGCGGCCTGCTGCTCCCGGCCCTGCTGAAAGACGGCTACGGGGACAAGTTTTCCATGGGCCTTATCACCTCTTCGGGCAGCCTCGGCCTGCTCTTTCCGCCCAGTTTGCCGCTGATCCTCTACGGTGTCATCGCCGAGGAACGAATCGACCATCTCTTTCTGGCGGGCATTCTGCCGGGTATTTTGATGCTTTTGCTGCTCATCGGTTACGCGGTGGCGAAAAGCCCGCCGCGTAGGAAAAGAGCAGGTTACAGTGCTGTAGAAATCCGTCAGGGGCTGCGGGAAATTGGTTGGGAACTGCCCTTGCCGGTTATTCTGCTGGGAGGGATCTATGGGGGGATTTTTGTCCCCGGAGAGGCGGCTGCGGTCACCGCCCTGTATGTACTGGTGGTCGAGGTGGCCATTCACCGGGACATATCACTTGGCCAGCTGCCGGCCATCATGAGCAAATCCATGGTGCTGTTCGGCGGCATACTGGTCATCCTGGCAACCTCCATGGCCTCGACCAACTACCTGATCGACCAGCAGATACCGTCGCGGCTGTTCGAGTTTATGCAAAACTATATCGACAACAAATACACCTTCCTGCTGTTGTTGAATGTCTTTCTGCTCCTGGTCGGCGCCATGCTGGACATCTTCGCCGCCCTGGTGCTGATCGTGCCGCTGATCCTGCCGATCGCCACCGGCTATGGCATCGACCCCATCCATCTGGGCATTATCTTTCTCACCAACCTGCAGATCGGTTACTGCACCCCGCCGGTGGGCCTGAACCTCTTTCTCGCCTCCTACCGCTTTGAACGGCCGGTGACCGAGCTCTACCGCGCCACCCTGCCGTTTCTCGGTTTGCTGCTGGTCACCCTGGTAATCATCACCTATTTTCCGTGGCTAAGCAGCGCCCTGATCCACTTACTGGGCTAGGAGGCTGTCCGAGAATGCCTTTTTTCCCCAACTCTTCGTTTTTTGGAAAAAAATAATGCTCGGAATATCAAACATATGCCTGCACTTATTTTTTCAAAACGCCTCGATTTGAGAAAAAATGCCTATTCTCGGACAGCCTCCTGAGAAACTTTATTTGTCAGAGCCAAGCTGCAAAACTCCGACATAGGGCAGATGGCGATAGCCCTGGGCATAGTCAAGGCCGTAACCGACGGCAAACTCGTTGGGAATATCCACGCCGCAGAAATCAATGTCGATATCGGCGATTCGGGCCGCGGGCTTGTTGAGAAAGGTGCAGACTTTCAGGGAGCGGGGATTGCGGTTACGCATCATGCGGATAACTTTACTGAAGGTTCTGCCAGTATCGACGATATCTTCCACCAGCAGGACATCGCGGCCCTCGATAGATGAGTCGAGATCCATAACAACCTTGACATCGCCGCTGCTGATGGTGCCGTCGCCGTAACTGGACAGGGTCATGAAGTCAACGACCAGAGGAATTTTGATCTGCCGCACTAGGTCGGCCATGAAGATAAACGATCCGCGCAGCAGGCCGATAACCATCAGCTCTCTTTCAAGCTGGCCATAATGGGCGGTTATCTCGGCGCCAAGCCGCTGCACGGTCTTTTTCACCTGCTCTTCCGAGACGAGTGTTTTGGTGATTTGATGATTTTTCAAAATATTTTGCTGTTTCCTTGTGTTAAGATGCAGTCGAAGCAGACACCGCGCAGGGCATAGAACGCATTAAAGCCGAATGCTTACGGCTGCAGAATGGTATTATCGATGAGCCGGATTTTTTCCAGCGCCACGGCCAGGGCCATGAGCGTTCTGCCTTCTATCGACTCGACCGGATCAAGGCTTACCGGATCACAGATGGAAATATAATCGACTTTTATTGTCGGGAATGCCGAGAACATCTCAAGCGCCCGGTCCGTGATCACCTGCGCATCGACGATGCCGTCCTGCACCATTTTTCGCGAGTTTTCCAGCACCCGGGATAAACTCAAGGCCGCCGGTCGCATATACTCCTTTAAGTAAGCATTCCTCGAACTCATGGCCAGCCCATCCGCCTCCCGGATAATCGGTCCGCCGACAATCTCGATGGCAAACTTGAGATCCCGGACCATCTGCCTGATGATCGCCAGCTGCTGAAAATCCTTTTCACCAAATATTGCCACGTGGGGTTTGACAATATTGAAGAGCTGCGTCACCACCGTCGTGACACCTCGAAAAAATACCGGCCGTGACAGACCGCACAGATGCTGCGGCAGTTTTTCCAGCTGCACATAGGTCTGATACCCCTCTTGATAGAGCGCCTGGTCATTTGGCACAAAGACCGCATCCACGCCTTCTTTTTCCGCCTTGTCCAGATCGTCCTGCAGAGAACGGGGGTAGGAACTCAGGTCTTCATTCGGTCCGAACTGGGCAGGATTGACAAAAATACTGAGAACCAGATCGTCGGCCTTTTGTTTGCCGATGCGCAACAGCGACAGGTGCCCTTCATGCAGATAGCCCATGGTCGGCACAAAGGCCGTGGTTTTACCCGAGCGTCTCAGCTGGTCCGCCCGCGCCTGCATCTCCTCTACGGAATTAATGATCTTGATAACGCCACCTCATTCAATATACAAATTGATAAAGGTTCACCAGCAGCGAATCTGCGCTGTCATCGGCACTGGTAAACGTGTACGGTTCAAAGGATAAAAATTTTTCCGCCGCAGAGAATGCACGCCATGGTGCAAAATCTGTACCGCACAAGAATATCAAGCTCCCAGGAGGATAACAACTGAAAAGTTCTCTCCGGCTCCGCTTGTTTTAGCCCGCAAGACTATACCATATGCCATCTCTTCGGCATTATGGCTGTCGGGAGATGATTATGGGTAAGGGACAAGCTCCTAGCGGAGCTCGACTGCCCAGGCCTCAAGTGGCGGGACATTTTTTACCGTCCCCTGCTTCTGCAAAAACTCGGCAAACCGGCGATAGCGTTGTTGATCCAAGGCCCCGGGCCGCAGGGCAAAACGCGGCAAGGTATCTTTCCAGGCCCGCCGGTTTAATGCATCGTCGAGATTTTTCCGCTCTCCTTTGATGAAGAGTTGCCAGCTTTCGTCCGGGTGGTTGACCAGATACTGCACACCCTCTTCAAGTGCATCGACAAATCGGCGTAATTTTGCATCCTTTACCTGCTCTGCATTGGCGACCAGTATCAATTCATCGTAGGCGGGGATACCATTTTCTTCGACATAAAAAGCCCGACCGGGACGTTTTTCAATATCCATCTGGTTCAGCTCAAAATTTCTGAAGGCGCCGATCACCGCATCGGCTTGTCCAGTAAAAAGTGCGGGAGACAAAGAAAAATTGACATTGACAAGCTTGACATCTTCGAGACCGAGACCTGCTTTTTCCAGCATCACCTTAAGCAGTACGGTTTCAAAGCCGCCAACAGAATAGCCAATGGTTTTTCCTTTAAGATCGGCTAAAGATGTAATCGGCCCATCGGCCAACACGACCAGGGAATTAAGCGGGGTGGCAATTAAGGTGGCGATCCTCACCAGGGGCAGTCCCTGATCGATCTGCATTTGATGCTGATGCTGGTACGATACTGCCATATCCGCTTTTCCCGCCGCCACCAGTTTGGGCGGATCATTGGGATTGGAAGGCGCAATAATTTCCACATCCAGGCCATGAGCCGCAAAATAGCCTTTCTCCAGGGCGACGAACAAAGGAGCGTGGTCAGGATTAACGAACCAGTCCAATAAAACCGTCACTTTTTCCTGTGCCGGAGCGGCGATGGCCGCGCCACCCAAGGCCATCAGCAAGGGGATCGATACCAGCAGTATTTGCATGCACATTTTTTTCATCGTGTAATTCCTTGTTTATTTTCCCAGAAAATGAGCTTCCCCAGTACAAAATCAATGAAGAAATAGAGAAGTAACGAAACAGCCGAAAGGACTGTCAGCGCGGCAAACATCACATCAATCTGCATGCGCGCGTTGGCATGCAGCATATAAAATCCCAGGCCGGCACTCGAGCCAACCCATTCCCCGACCACCGCTCCAATTGGCGCCACCGCGGTTGCAACGCGTAAGCCCGAGGCGAATGCCGGCAGAGCCGATGGAATAATGATATAGCGCATTATTGACAATGGTCTCCCGTCCATGATACGCGCCAACTCCAGCAGTTGCGGCTCGGTTCGTTGCATGCCATAGTAAAAAGAAGAGGTTACCGGGAAATAGATAATGAGCACCGCCATGGCCACTTTCGACGCCATGCCATAGCCGAACCAAAGAACGAGAATTGGCGCGAGGGCAAAAACGGGAATTGCCTGACTGATCACCAGAACCGGCAGCATCCACCGCTTCAGCAAAGGCGAAAGAGTCATGATGAGCGCCGTGGTCACCCCAAAAAAGCTGCCGAGGAGTATACCGAGGAGTATTTCCGTTAAGGTCGTCTGCAGGTGTTTCAGCAAAGTTGCGCTGTTATTGATGATGGCATGAAAGACGGGCACCGGTCCGGGCAGGATGTAATGTGGCGCACCTGTAACAAAGACCACCAGCTGCCAGATGAGCAGCAAGCCGCAGGCGAGGAGTATCAGCCTGATCACTTTCAAACGGGACTCTCATCCATCAGCTGACCAAGCAACACGCTGAAGTGGGCCTGAATTTCCGGATCGTCAACATCTCGCGGTGGAGTTCCGGCAAGAGCGACAATACTTTTCACCCGGGTCGGCCTGTTCGACAGAACCAAAACTTTATGGCCCATCCGTAAGGCCTCCATCGGATCATGGGTTACCAGCAGTACGGTTGACTTACCGGTAAGCTTGGCGGAGAGATTCTGCAATTTCATCCTGGCAAGGGCATCCAGAGCAGAAAAAGGTTCATCCATCAGCAGCACCGGCCGTTCTTCCATCAGCGTACGCAATAATGCACCTCTTTGGCGCATGCCTCCGGAAAGAGTTGCCGGCAAGGCGTCCGCGTATTCTGCAAGCCCCGCCTCCCTGAGAAGCGCACGGGCCTTTGCCCGGTGAAGGCTCGATTCGACATTGCGCAACTTTGCGCCAAGCAAAATATTATCGAGGAGCGACAACCACGGCAGTAACAAATCATTCTGGCTCATCCAGGCAATTTTGCCACCTCCCGCGGTGTGGGACTCAATTCGAATAGTACCCTGATAGACAAGAGTCGTCGTGTGGGAGATCATTCGCAGCAAGGTCGATTTACCACAACCGCTGGGCCCGAGGATACAGGTGCACCGGCCACCGTCAATGGTCATGGACAGCTTGTCGAACAGTGGTTTGTCACCTAACGAAAGAGAGACATTGGTAAAATTAATTGACGGGGCCTCTTCCGATTCTGCAGTTGTTTCCAGCCGGTCCTCCGTCACTGCAGTATATGCTCAAATGCATAGAAATGATGAACCGGTCCATGTCCCTTGCCAAGCGAATAGTCGGCACCGGCAGCGATAGCACCGGTGATATACTCTTTTGCCAGACGAACAGCTTTCGCCATATCGTACCCTTTGGCAATCCCCGAGGCGATGGCCGAGGATAATGTGCACCCGGTTCCGTGATTGTTGCGAGTCTCTATCCGTACGGCGGGCAGAAAAATCATCTCATCGGCCTTGCCCAGATAAAGACAGTCATCACTCACTTCCCCCTGAAGATGCCCCCCTTTTATTAATACATTAGTGCATCCTAAACGACACAGTTCTCTCGCCGCGTCAGCTACCATATCTAAAGTGGTTATTTCCCGGTCAAGAAGGACCGAGGCTTCCGGCAGATTGGGGGTGATGAGTTCTGCCATCGGAATCAATCGCTTTTTCAGGGCATCAATGGCTTCATCCTGTAAGAGTTTATCGCCGCTTTGCGCTATCATCACCGGATCTACTATGATATTCGCCACATGAAACCTCTGCAGCTGCTCGGCAACCGTCGCAATCAACTCCGGTGAAAAGAGCATACCGATTTTCACCGCGTCAGTGCCGATATCCGACAATACCGCCTCCATCTGCAGGCGCACAAAATCAATCGGTACGCCATGAATTCCACTGACGCCAACGGTATTTTGCGCAGTGAGCGCGGTTATCACACTCATGCCGTAACAACCGTTCGCCGCAATGGTTTTAAGATCCGCCTGTATTCCCGCACCGCCGCCACTATCAGATCCGGCTATGGTTAATACCCGATAATATTTTTTTTTGGTATCTGTCAGCATATTCTTCCTCTATCAATAAAGTTAATAATCGACTCTTTTTCGGCCATAATCAGCTTTCATGAATGCGACATCCTGTTTCAAGCTGTTCCGGGGTCATAGTATAGAGGGCATCGAGCAGGTGAATCATAAAGGAACCAGGTCCATTTGCCGCCTTACCGGCGATTTCTCCGGCCAGACCAAAAAACGCCAGGCCTGTGGCGGCAGCGGTAAGGTAATCCGTATCCACCGCGGCAAAAGCACCAATGACCGCAGTGGCGGAACATCCCGTCCCGGTAACATACGGCATAAGCGGATGGCCATTGGCGATATTGACTACACGAGTACCATCGGTCACCAGATCAATTGGTCCGGTAATCGCCAGGATCGTCTGCAACTCTTGCGCGAGCAGGGAAGCCGTTACCGCCGCAGCTTGAACAGAATCTGCCGCATCAACACCTTTGGCCGTCGACTGCTGACTGCCCAAAGAAAGAATCTCTGAGGCATTTCCGCGAATAACACTGACCTTTGTTTTATCGATGATGGCCTTGGCCGAAGCGGTCCTCAAAGGTGTCGCACCTGAACCGACCGGATCTAAAATGATCGGTTTTTGCAATGCCGTCGCCCTTTTTCCCGCTCGTATCATGGAGGCAACCCATGGATCAGTGAGCGTACCAATATTGAGAACCAGGGATCCGGCATAGGCGACCATATCTTCCACTTCGTTCTCGGCATGGGCCATAACCGGAGATGCCCCCATGGCCAGCAGGACATTCGCGGTATAATTCATTACCACAAAGTTGGTGATATTATGAATGAGCGGTTTGGTTTCACGAATTTTCTGCAGGTTTTCCGCGGCTTTCAGGGAAATATTCAACATAACGTAACTCGACCGATAAAGATTGAAGCCCTCAGTTGAAAAGCAGGGAGAAAGGACGGGCGAACGGATCGAAGAATGAAAAAGAGGAAGGACATTCTGCAATTCCCTACGCTGGTGTGATCCAGATCAGGTTCAACGGGTATCTTCTCAGGCCATACGGCCACCCCCTGCAAAAAATGTTACTTTCGCATCTATAGGAGACTCGAAAACCAAAGTCAAGGCATTCTCACTCTTTCTCGTTCATAAAAATTCATCCCAGCCGTGCGCAGGCTTATATTCCAAGACGAATTGTCGATATTTTTCAGTAAATTTGGTACAAGTATCTCGTGTTTAAAAACAGGAATTTTCTTACACCACGGGCCTTGCCACTGCAAAGGCATCAATGCATCGATGCATCAACCCATAAGATGAGGAGGATGGAGAAAATGTTTCGCAAAAATAATAATGAAGAATATCGAGAACTTTTGGAAGGTGTTCAGTTGCAAACCCTCGTGCATGGCGAAAAAACTCTCATGGGCCGCTTCCAACTGTCAAGAGGTGCCAAAATACCTCCTCACCAACACCCCCATGAACAAACTGGACTGATGATTTCAGGAAAACTGCTTTTCACCATAGGGAGGGAGGAACTTGAAGTGGAAGCCGGCGATAGCTGGTGCATTCCCGGAGGCAGTGAACACTCGGTTATCGCGATTGAGGATTCGGTAGTCGTTGAGGTTTTTTCCCCGGTTCGAGCCGACTATCTGCCAAGCTAAGCCACAACGAAATGCGTGTCGAAAGGCATAAATGTTAATGGGTCTTTGCTTGACTCAATTTCCCTGCGAAAGGAAAATGGTTATTGTCGTGTGGGCAATAGGCCACAGACGATATATCTATGAAAATTTCAGCGAACAATTAGTTGAAAATGATGATGCTTCCTGTCAAGCAAAAAAAGTTATCCAATTCGGCAAACTCTACAATGGAGCGTTAAAATGATGAAATGGGTTGACCGCCGATATTTCAGCGAACTCGCTGCCGCTGTTCCTGAACACATTTGCCGCAATAACCGTGCGGTTTATGATACTGCCGGCGGCACATACTCAGTGACGCTCTGGAATGAAACGTATTCGGTGGACCCGAAACAGGAGACCATCGTTGTCTCTCCTGCTGACTTTGTTCCACAGGAATATTTTCCGGTGTTCCTCATGTATTATCTGCTTCACATAGGTGACAACAGACCTGGTACAGACTGGATTTCCGAGAAAGATCTGCCCGGAGGAGTCACATTTTTCAGAGGGCCGCACCTGATACCGACAAATCTCATTTCAAACACCTTCGCTAACAATCTCCAGGCATTCATCGATGGCTGTCATGCTCTGAACGGGGAGCCGCTGGAACTGGCGGACGCTGCTTTTAAATTTCAGATAACGCCCGAAATTCCGGTAGTTATTCTCTACTGGACCGGTGATGAAGACTTTCCTGCCGAAGCGAAAATGCTCTTTGATCGCTCCATGATTGATTTCATGCCACTCGATGTTGTGTTCGCCCTCGCATTCGAAGTATGCGATCGTTTTCGGCGACTGGCTGAAAAATAACTGCCTCGTCAGCTGCCAAGCCGTTCAACGCGCCCCGCACAACAGGCAACTGTCGTATCGGCAAGTGCCTGGAGCTCCTGCCGTAACAGACCTTTTTTTATTTATAAATACTATCTGCCTTCATGTTATTGAGATTGCGGCGCATTTCATTGAGGGCAAAATCAGCTTCAGAGATATCGTAGCGCAGCAATTCACGATCCCTTTCAGCTGCTCGAATTCCATCCAATAACGCCCTGCGTCGATGTGGACTTCCTTGATTCCTGATTAATTCTTCTTCCATGAAGGATATTTGTTCTTCTATGGCCCTATATTGTCCATGCAAACGTGCTATGAGCATCTCCTGGTCCTGAATTTTTCTGCTGTAATCATAAACTGCTCGTCCCTCACTCATTGCAAACTCAAAATCAGATTCCAAGGCTTCTGGACAAACACCATTGTAGATTGCACCTCGGGTTCCCTGATAATACCCATTGCTGGGCGTACACCACTGTGCCAAACCTTGTGTGCGGCCCTGCATATATGCTTCAAGGTCAGGTGAGACATTATATTCAGCACAAGATTTACGATATTCGCCGATACGGGAGGCATCATACCCTTTAGCACCATCCTCATAACCGACGCTCTGCCATTGGGCGTTAAGACATTCATTTTTACCCATAGTAGCACAGCCGGAAAAAAGCAGACTAAGAAGCATGGCTGCAAGTAGCCAATTTACTATCGGATTTAAATAACTTTTCAAGCTATCCATTGCATATTTTCTCCTGCATTCAGATCTTAGAGTGCTTTCAATCTCAGTTACTTTTCTGCTTGGCTGCCCTTTACTACATAAGTGTGGTTGCGACGAAACAAACGATTCTCAGGTCCCATAGAAATATACGTAAACCAGCTAACATTAGCGCTTCGAGAAGATTATCGAGCTCCCATAGTTGACCGGTTTTATAATTTCACACCCCGGGAGCAAATTCATCCTCCCGTTCATCTTCGATCGTCTCTTTGCCTACCACGTTGACAAGATTGGGGTCTTACAGGGTCTCGCCTGATAAATCCATATGCTGCGCGGGATTGCGGCCCGCCGCCCCGATTATCCCCGAAACTCCTGTTTAACCACCCAGAAAAGCAACAACCCGGCTTGACCGGGTTGTGCATACTCTGCATGCGAATCGCCTGTCAATTCCATAGTGCTATGCTCTCTCTATCGGTTTCAACCCCCTTCTCAGCAGTACATTCCTGCCTGTCGTACCGACAAAAGTTGCGCCACAAATCAAACATGCACCGATAATCTGGTACGTAGTCATGTGTTCTTGAAAGAAAAGGAACGAGATCAGTACTGCAGTAAGCGGGTCAAGATAGCTCAACATCGCGATTTCCTGGGTCTTCAGTCCTTTTATTCCTACGAAAAACAAGAGAAAGCCCAGTCCAGTATGAACAAGACCGAGCACTAAAAGCAAAACTATGGATCGATGAGATTGAAAGAGAGGATTCAGCTCTCCGACAAAGAGAACATATGGCAGCAAAAATATTGCCGCCAGAACCAGCTGGGGAACGGTAGTTTCCAACCCTCCCAAGTTATTCAAAAACTTATTCAGCAACATGAGTGTGGCATAACAAATAGCGGCAAGGATTCCATAAAAAATACCGCTGATATTTTTCTCCGATCCAATTGTTCCTGGGTTGATTCCAATAAGCAAAAACATCCCAAGAAGTGTGACTATAATGCAAATTACCTTGAATAAGGATAAGCGCTCCTTCAGGATGAAGGGAGATACCATCATTAACATGACTGGCGCGGTATAGTAACTCACCGTTGCGAGCGCAATTGTGGTGTTGCGATAGGCCTGGAAAAGAAAAATCCAATTGCCTGCCAGTGCAGCACCAGTGCAGAACAGAACGAACCAGTTGGCTCTGAGATCTCCCCCTAATCCTTTGCGATTGTTTATTAGGAGAAAAGGTACCAGGCAAATGACACCAAGTAATCCTCGAAATAAAGCGATCTCACTGGATGGAAGATCAATAAAACGAACGACAGCACCAATGGTCCCAAATATCACCATTGCTATGCTGAATGAGATGATTGACTTCATAGGTCTTTCCCTTAAAGATGATGTAATCTCTATGGAATCCCTACGAGTTTACAGAAATAAACAGTGTCAGCTATTCATTACTGGACACGAAGGGCTTTCCATACTTTTCCTAGAAAATGGTAGAGAAAAACCCTTGGCGGAGGTGCAGCGGATGATTGAGGAAAGCAAAAGTCAACAACGCTCAAATTGTCCATTTAAATCTCCTAAAAACGCAATCGGAATTTCTTCCGAGAGACACCTTTGTCAATGAAGCGGGTTACCGAAATAACCGGCATATCCTCTGCTGTGTCAATGTCCGTACCTGCAAACACTCTGTAACTTTGATCCGTGACTCGAACCTGGACGATCACCTAAGCAATTATTTGGTTACTATCAACTCATATTGCCGAGTACCCAAACCGATTTTTTCGGCATGCTCCAGGCAGGTACGCCATTCGGCCTCCGGTCTGGAATTGACAAAATGGTCGCAATGATCAATGAAGTCAGGTTTTGCCATATTCTCGAACAGTTGACTTCCCGGTAGAGGTGCGGCCCGTAGACAGGCATCGACACAGGCCTGATCCAGAGCGAGAGGATCAAAAGACGCAAACATGCCCAGATTAGGCAGGATAGGAACGTCGTTTTCTCCGTGGCAGTCGCAATTGGGGGATACATCGACAACCAGTGAAATATGGAAACACGGCCGACCGTCAACGACGGCCTTGGTGTATTCCGCCATGCGCCGGTTCAGAAGTTCGACGGCAGCAAAATTGGCGAAAGCGATGGCATCGTAGTTACATGCTCCCAGGCAGCGGCCGCAGCCGACACAATTTTCTTCGTTGACCCGCATCTTCTTTGCTTCAACGTCAAAGGCGAGTCCCTCGTTGGCACATTCCTTAAGGCACATGAGACACCCCCGGCATTTGGTTTCGTCGATCTCGGCTTTGCCGCCACTGTGCTGCTCTGTTTTGCCGGCCCTGGAGCCGCAACCCATGCCGATATTCTTGATTGCTCCGCCGAAACCGGTCATCTCGTGCCCCTTGAAGTGCGTCAGGCTGATGAACACATCAGCGTCCATGACTGCCCGACCGATCTTGGCCGACTTTACGTATTCACCTCCAGCCACTGGCACATCAATATCGTCGGTTCCCTTCAATCCATCCCCGATGAGAATAGGGCAGCCGACGGACAGGGGCGTGAACCCGTTTTCCCAAGCACATTGCAAATGCTCCAAGGCGTTTTTGCGACTCCCCGGATACATGGTATTACAGTCAGTCAAAAAGGGCTTGCCGCCCAGTTCTTTTATCACGTCGGCGATGGCTTTGGCGTAATTGGGACGAAGATAGCTGATATTTCCCAATTCTCCAAAATGCATCTTGATGGCAGTGAACTTTCCATCCATATCGATCTGACCTATCCCTGCCTTATAGATAAGCTTTTTCAATTTGGTGGGTAGCCCGTCCCCGAAAGCCATCGTTCTGAAATCTGTAAAATAGACCTTTGCTTTTTCCATTGTATACCTGCTGGCTAATCGTTTTTGCGACAAATGATATCAATTTCTTATGACTTATATGTCCATCCGCAGTCATTGTGATACACCATCAGTTTTGTCATGCCGCCATCGACAATGATGTCCTGCCCGGTGATAAAACTACTTTTCTGGTCGCACAGAAACATGACGGTATGGACAATGTCCGACGGTTTGCCTACCCTGCCTGCCGGGTGCTGAGTTGTATCGGAGTCATCGAATGGTGTGCCGGTGGTGTCGATCCATCCTGGGGAAATGGAATTGACACGCGCTTTTCCGGCCAGGGTGATGGCCATTGCATGGGTCAGGGCAGTGAGACCACCTTTGGCTGCGGTATAGCTTTCAGTATCGGCCTGGCTCATCAGATGGCGGGTGGAGGAAATATTCACAATGCTTGCGAGCCTGTTGAAATGATCCATGAAGAGTTGGGTCAGCAGAAACGGCGCCGTGATTCCCACGCGCAACACGTAGTTGAAATCGCTGTAGGAGCAGGTGTTAAGGCCTCTCCGGGAAACACAGGCGTTATTGATCAGATAGTCAACTGCACCGTATTCGGTGATGACCTTGGATGCAAAATCCCGGAGAACCTGTTCATCGGCGATATCTCCGACAAAGTAATTGTTGTCGAGCAGGTCAATGGTACAGACGGCAACCCCTTGGGCGACAAAGGCGTCGCAGATTGCCTTGCCAATACCCCTTGCCCCACCGGTGACTACAGCGACTTTCGGCTTGTCCATGGTTTCATCTCATATAAGTACCGACTGGTGGTGGCTGCCGGTGACACGTACATTAACAGTGGAGCGCCAATATACTCTAATGACAATAAAAAGTCATTCGTCAAAGCTCGAGCTGCTTGATAATGTCTAGCGGTTCGGTCTTGACGGCATCGACAGATTGATCATTTCCGGCGAAGCGACGCACAGAATGGGAGAAGCTTTCTGCAGATCGTAGGCAAACTGGAAAGAACCACTTTCAAAAAGCTCCAGGCAGGCATCAACCGCTTCGGCATCAAATAAAATCCCCCGGTGTTGTCGAAGTTCGGCAAGCGCCGTCTCAATGCCCTGGGCCGGTCGGTAGGGTCGAAAGGAACTGGTCGCCTCGGTTACATCGGCAACCGACAGAATCTTTGCTTCGAGCAGTATCTCCTCGCCGCGCAGCCCAAGCGGATAGCCGGACCCGTCGAGCCGCTCATGGTGCTGAAAAACTATCTGGGCACAGGGCCAGGGAAAGGGGATATTTTTCAGGACCTCAAAGCTTATCTGAGGATGGATTCTAATGACCGCTTTTTCGGCGTCAAGGAGTCGACCCATTCGATTTAAGATCGACACCGGAATACGAATTTTGCCGACATCATGAAGTATCCCGGCAATACGAATACCCTCGATAATATCTTCCGACAGGCCCATCCTTGCACCAATAGCGCAGGCCAGCTCGGCCACCCGATGCTGATGGCCGGCGGTATACGGATCCCTGATTTCCGCCATCAGCGCCATACTGAAAATACTGCCATGGAGCATCTCCTGCAGTTCCATTGTTTTCTTCTCGACCATCTGTTCCAGCATGGCATTCTGCGAACGCAGCTGGGAGCGCATCTCCTCCAGCTCAAGATGCATCTGCACCCTGGCCTTCAGTTCCGCCGCATGAAAGGGCTTGGTGATATAATCAACAGCGCCCATTTCAAAAGCCTTGGTCTTATCCACCGTTTCGCTGCGGGCGGTGAGAAAAATCAGGGGAATCGACCGCGTTTCAGGGTCTTTTTTCAATCTGGTGCACACCTCATAGCCATCCATCTCGGGCATCATGATATCGAGCAGGATAAGATTGGGGTGGTATTTTGCAGCATACTGCAGGGCATTTTCACCATTTTTGGCAATACCCAGTCGATACCTTTCCTTCAGGGTATTGACCAGTAAATCAATATTTGTTGCATTATCGTCGACAACAAGAACGAGGGGCCGTGATGCATTCATCGTTGTCCCTCCAGAGCAGCCCGGACCTGCTGAATTGTCTGCAGTGCCTGCTGGTAATCGTACCGGCGTATCTGGGTGTCGAGGATTTTGATAAGTGCCGGGTCGACAAGTTTGCGACCGGCCAATTTCTTTCTGAGCAGAGTGGTAATCGACTGAATTTCCACAGGATCAGCTCTCTCTATCGCCTCCATCAATACCGCCAGCAGCTTGCTGGGATCATCATCTTTATTGGAGGCAGGAACATTGTTCTCCTCAATCCTGTTAGTCCCTGCCAGGGGCAGAAGCACTTCCAGCAGGCAGTTCAACTCTACCTCGAGCCTTGTCACCGACTCGGTCAGCAACAGCATATCGGTGGATTCGCCGCCAGACAATTTTTCGACTGCCTCCGCCGCCTGCTGGACTTTGTACGCGCCGATATTGGCCGCGCTTCCCTTGAGGCGATGGACAAGGTCGAGCAGCGTTTTGCTGTCCTGTTCCTCACGGGCCTGTTCAATGGTCTGTACCGTCTCCGTATTGTCTTGAAAAAATCCACGCAGAATGTCCCGATATGTCGGCCAATCCAGACCGGTTGCCTGCAAGGCCCCGGCCACATCGATACCGGGCAGCTGGGAGGGAATCGAAGCGTCCTGGCTTAATTGCGGCAGCTCGTGCCTCTGCGCCTCAACTACCTCATTGCCGGCAGCACGCTCCGCATCCCCGGCATGATCCTCGGCAAGCCTTTTCCTGTTGCGCAGCAGACGCCAGAGAGTATAGAAAAAACGGTCCTGATTGATAGGTTTGGCGACATAACCATCCATCCCCGCCTCGAGACATTTTTCTTCGTCACCCTTCATTGCATGGGCGGTCATGGCGATGATCGGCAGATCATCGTATTCGGGCAGTGCCCGGATCAATCGCGTTGCCTGATACCCGTTCATCTTCGGCATCTGGATATCCATGAGGACGCCATCGAAGAACTCCTTTTTTATCGCCGCAACCGCTTCTTCACCATTTTCGGCAATCTTCACCAGCACTCCGGCACCTTCGAGGATGGCTCTGGCCACCTGCTGGTTGGTATAATTGTCTTCAACCACCAGAATCCGGCATCCTTTCAAGTGCTTTTTATACATGGACGCCCTGGTGGTGAAATCGGTCCGGCTGCCGGCCTTGCGCGTTCCCTGCTTGCCAAAGGCATCCATAATCGCATCAAACAAGGTTGACTGGAAGATCGGTTTGGTCAGGAAGCCGTTGGTCCCGGCCTGCTCGGCCTCGGTTTTGTGCACCTCTCTGGCAAAGGCCGTCATCATGATGATCGGCAGGGTGAGGTGCAGGTCCTGGCGAATCTTCCTCGAGGTCTCAATGCCATTCATGCCCGGCATTTTCCAATCCATCAGCACCAGGTCCACCGGTGTTGGGCCATCGGCTGCAGCCTGCAGGCGCCGGATGGCCTCCTCTCCGGATGCCAGGGTCTCCACCTGAAAATCAAAGGAGGTAAGAATTTTGGTCATAATCGCCCGGCTGTCGGCGCAATCGTCGACCACCAGCACGTTCATGCCCATAATATCCTGGGGGATATCAAACATCGAGGCAATTGGCGTTGCCGCCCTGACCAGCCTGACCGTAAAAGAAAACGTACTTCCCTGGCCGGGCATGCTTTCCACACCGATGGTCCCGTGCATCATGGAGACGAATTTTTTACAGATGCTCAAACCCAGGCCGGTCCCCTCATATTTTCTGGTTGACGAAGAATCGCCCTGGGTGAACGGTTCAAAGAGCAGCGGCAGATAATCCGGAGAGATCCCGGTACCGTTATCCTTGACGGCAAAGGCGAGCATCACCTGATCGTCGGTCAGCCCTTCCGTGGTATCGCTGGTATCCCGAACACTGATGAGAATAATACCGTCCGGACCGGTAAATTTCAGTGAATTGCTAATCAGGTTCGTCAGAATCTGCTGCAGACGCAACGAATCCCCGTGCAGGATACGCGGCGTATCCTGATCGATGTCCACCAGCAGCTCAATCCCCTTTTCCCCCGCCTGGTTGATAAAGACATCCATCACCCGATCAAACATTTCATCCAGCCGAAAAACCCGGTCTTTCAGTTCCAGGACGCCGGCCTCAATCTTGGAATAATCAAGGATATCGTTGATGATCCCCAGAAGAGAATAGGAAGAATTCTGCACGATGTGCAGATAATGTTCTACTTCCGGTGTGACGGTCTCGGCCAGGGCCAGATCCGTTGCGACAATAATGCCGTTCATCGGCGTACGGATCTCATGACTCATATTGGCGAGAAACTGGCTTTTGGCAAGGGTGGCCGCCTCGGCCTGCTCTTTTGCAAGCTCGAGCTCTACATCCATTTTTTTATGTAATTCAATCTCGTGTTGCAAGGAGAGATGCGAGGCTTTAATTTTGCGATTAAGCCGCAGAACAAGTCCGGTAAAGGCAAGGAGCGAACAAAAGACAATAAAGGAAAAGAGTACCCAGGGTCCATAATCGCGCAGGATGTTGCGCATGGTCACCTTGCCCAGATCCTTGTAAGGGCCCACACGCAGTTCCATCATGCATTCCATGACCGGCAGATAGCTCAGAGGTATTGTCCAACCGGCACAGCCTGCAGCGCGGGCTGCAGGCGAATCGATCTTCATCTGCAGCAAGGCCACTGTAACCTTTTCCGCCAGCTCATCCGGCGTCTCTTTAGCCTTTGCCATAGGCCAGTCGGGATACTCTCTTGTGGTGCAGAGATATGGGGTCTGCAACTCGCGATCATACAACCGTGGGAAAACAAAAAAATCCTGCAATTTGATCTTCCCCTCGGCACTCATCGACTCTAGGGTGTTGGTTCGTACCGTGCCGACATCGACAAGCCCGTCACGAACCGCATAGACAACCTTATCATGGGTTTCTCCATAATACAGCTCTTTAAAATCCTTGTGGGGATCGATGCCGTTTTCCTTCAGTTCCCGCCAGGCCATCAACCAGCCACCAAGGGATTCTTCGGAGACCCCCATAAACGTTTTCCCTTTAAGATCAGTAATTTTTACTATATCAGACCGATCCAATCGACTAAAAATGACACTGCCGTATTTTGAGTAAACCCGACCAAGCCGCAACTCTTTTAAAGTGGCGATTCTGTCGACGCCATATCCCTGTTCCAGTTCCACATAAAATAAGGGATTAGTCAGGATGAAACCAACTTCGGCCTTTTGCACGCTGGAAATAATCCGGTCATGGCTTAACGGAACGATTTTGAAGGTATATCCCGGAATATGCTCGGTAAGATAGTCTGCTGTAGGCGACCAGCTTTGTAGAGAGTTTTCAACTCCCCGCACTGCAAGCACGCCGATCTTCACCAGTTTATCGGTGCCCTGTCCCTGTGCCGCAGCAGCAAGCTGCACCAGCAAAAAGATCAAGACCATGGAATATCGAGCAATGCAGCCAGGAATTGTGCAGGTTTTTTTTCTATTCATTTCTTCCGCCTTTATCAGGGAAAGTAACTTAAAACATGAGAATTGACCATGCAGCTCATGATGACATATTTTTTCCCTGGCGAGAACGTTTTTTACAAACTGTTTTCGAAGTGCCCCTTTTCAGAAGATGGGCAATGGCCTCCTTTTTTGAGACCGGTTGACGAAAACCGATTGCAGCTGCGACCTTAAAGATGCAACCGGCAGGTTTTCACTGACAATAAGATGAGCCGGCAGAGTGAGCAGACCGTCGACCTTTGCTTTCCAAAGCAATTCGTCGACAATGAGAATCGTCTGCTGCTCCGGGATGCTCGAGAGAAAATTTAGCGTAGTTTCGGTATATTCAGAACACTCCCTGATAAACATAACGACTATATTCGGGCAAAAAGTAAATATACACAGGTCGGCGTATTTCCCGGCAAGCGAAGTCTCGACAAGAATATTGCAGCTCTCGGCAAAGAATCTACAGATGTGATCGAAGGTGTCTGACTGATCCTGAAATTGACCTTCGTCGGCAGCGATAAAGAGAATTTTTTTTGTTTGCGGAGGAAGAAGCCATGGCGAGACAGGCATATTGTGCCTGATCAAAAAAGAAATCACCTCGGCCGAATCGACAAGATCTTCTCCCGGCCGGGCTCGCTTGAGATGATTATCTTCCAGCCACTTTTTCACCTCGTCATTGGTGATGCAACATGCAGTGGCTACCTCCTCGCTGGTCAGGAGCCGTTGTCCGTTTTTTTCGCTGTGATACCATCCGCTGATCATGAGCATCTCTCCATTGAAACCTAGCGCGGCCTGCGCCTTTGCTTGTTATCAAGTGCAGAGCAACCCGTATGCCATGACGAGCCGTGTCGGAAAATTTATCATTATTAAAATCAATATCAGAAACTTATCGGGAATTATCGAATGAACAAAATTCTCAGGATGCTGCGCTCCAGGCGTCAGCTGTGCGACTTGCGTCCGAATACTTAACAACCTGTAAAAGGAACTGACACTGGTGTTTGCCAAATTAAAATTTTTAATGATTGTTACCGTACGCTGTTGCCGGAACACCTTGACAAAATGATGCCGGCAAGGCAGGCAGGGGTGCTGGCATGTTCTTTGCTTCAGAAATATATATACCGCCACTCTATCGTTTTCACACTGCACACGAGGAGACAGGAAATGCACTCTCTTGCCCTTTTTCCATGTTCATACACCGACGAAGCCGGGCTTATTGGTGAATTGTCGAATGCACTGCACCTGCGGGTTTATACCGATGAAATGCTCTTCTCGGATATCTCCGACCAATTCGGTGTTCATGTTGACAAGTTAAAGAAAATACTTTTCAGGACCTCACCGGCGTTGAACCGATACAAACTTAAAAAAGAAAAATATATCAATCTTCTCAGGTGCTCATTGGAGGCTCGACGGAAATTATCTCCAGGCGGCTGCATCTTCTATGGCGTACACACCTCACTTCTCGATACAGAAAGCGACCAGGTTTTCAAGGTGTTGGTGTTTGATGATGAACAGGGCCGTGTTCGACGGGCTATGCAGCAGGATGGGTTAAGCGAGGATGCCGCCAGAGAACATATTCGGCGGCATGATGAAAAGGTCTCGGGATGGACGCAATTCCTCTTTAATGAACAAGCATATGCCCAATCACTCCATGACCTGGTTATCTCATGGGAAAACAACAGCTTACTGAACATAACAGGTGAAATAATCGAGCGGTTTCAGAGGGTAAGGGTTTCTTTTCACCCAGGGCAACATGCTTACGCGCCTTCCCTGTCGCCAATGCACCTGTATGCAAAATGAACTGCACGAACCGAGGAATCAGCAGGATTGAAGGCCATCTATCGGCAAAACTAACAAAGAAGGGACGTCCTGAATATGCAAATAATCAACAAAGCGCTTCTTTCCAAAAAAGTACTCTCCTATCAGCTTATGGCATTTACTGCGATGATTGCTTTGATATGGCTTGATGAAATTCATGATCTGCCGCATGGTCTGCTTGGAGGTATCGCAACCCCGGTCAATTGGCGGGAATCACTCTTCGAGACGCTGATCATAGCGCCACTTGGTTTGATAATTATCCGTAATACAAGAATATTATTTAGCAGAATGCAATATCTGGAGGGATTGTTGCGTATCTGTTCGTCCTGCAAAAAGATCTGCGATGAGCAGGGAAACTGGCAGCAGATAGAGACGTATATCCATGAAAGGTCAGACGCCAGATTCAGTCATGGACTCTGCCCTCGTTGCGCGGAAAAATTGTATCCCGAGGTTTTTGCCGCAAACAATACCCCGACGACGATCCCCCGGGTATGAAAGAAAATTGCAGCATATAAGACAGCCATGCGCCCACCTGAATCATTTACTATTGTGGTAACAGACAGCAATCACCATGTCTGCGACCTTCTGCAACGCGAGTTGGAAAAAGAAGGCTATGCGGTGCACAGCCTCAAGTCTGCAAACAAGGCCTATGAATATCTGTGCAGTTCCAGCCGGATGGACCTTCTCATCCTTGATCCGCAGCTGTTTCATCCCTTCGACCAGACCATTATTGATAAAATTCTGCGTCATCATGCCGCAACCCAGATAATTTTTCATAGCTATACGGACATACTCAGCGGGCTGAAGACAGCTGATAATATCAGCCAGATTGAAAAAAATGCTGCAAGTATCAGTTCAGTTAAAAGTGTCGCTCATGCCTTATTCCAGGCATTTGCAGAAAAATAACCGGGATCGAAAATCCGCCACAACAAAAGCCGCGGCCCAGTCCCACCGGCTACTCACTCCCCTCGGACGCCCGGCCTAAATCATATTTCTCTATTTTTGCATGCAATGTGGGTCGAGACAGCCCCAGCAATTTCGCCGCACGAGACCGGTTGCCCTGGGTGAGAAGCAGAGCTTCCTGGACGAGAAGCGTTGCGACATCATCCATACAGGAGTCAAAAAGTTTCTCTTTTTCTCCGGAATTGAGCACAGCCCGGACCCACGAGCGGACGGCCTCATTACCGGCGGGATCTCCGGGACCATTACCACGCAGCGGCTCCTGGCGGATCAAGGTAATGTCTTCTGCCTGAACAGGTGCACCCCGGTTAAAGATCAGGGCTTTTCTTATACTATTCATCAGTTCCCTGATGTTTCCCGGCCAATCATATTCTTTGATCTTTTGCAATGCACCGGCACTGATCCCCGGATTTTTGACGGACATCTCGACTGAAAGCCGGGTCAGAAGATAATCGGCCAGGGTTTCGAGATCTTCCTTGCGCTCTCTGAGAGGCGGCATGGTGAGGGTCACCACCCGCAGTCGATAGTATAAATCCTCTCGAAATGTGCCATTGGCAACCGCCGCCTCGAGATCCCTGTTGGTTGCGGCAATAATCCGGACATCCACATCGATCGGTTCTTTTCCCCCGAGTCTTTCAATGCTGTTTTCCTGCAATAATCTGAGAAATTTCGACTGGATACTGAGGGGCATATCACCAATTTCATCGAGAAAGACCGTGCCACCCCTGCCCTGCTCAATCTTGCCGACCCGCCTGTGTACCGCCCCGGTAAAGGTCCCCTTTTCGTAGCCGAAAAGTTCACTTTCAAGCAGGGTTTCCGGAATGGCGACACAGTTGATGACGACGAAGGGTTTGTCCACCCGGCTCGAATAATTATAAATTGCCCGTGCAGCGAGCTCTTTCCCGGTTCCCGATTCCCCCCTGACCAGCACAGTGGCATCCGTCGAAGAGACCCTGCCGATAGCCTTATAAATCTCCAGCATGCGCTGGCCGTTTCCGACAAGAGCCTCCCTGCCGGTGTAGACCTCGGCGGCAGGATTGACATCGACCGGGGAAGACATGCAGCGACCGGCGATCAGCGCTTTTTCCACCAGCTGCAACATTTCAGGCACGTCAAAGGGTTTGAAAATATAATCATACGCGCCCTGCTGTATGGCCCCTATGGCGGTTTCCGTGCTGCTGTAGGCAGTTATGATGATGACCGGAAGTTTCGGCAGTATCCCATGGATGACCTCAAACACTTCAAGCCCGCCCATATCCGGCAGACGAACATCGAGGATGACCAGGTCCGGATTCTGTACCTTTGCCTGTTCTATGCCTTCTTGGCCGGTAAATGCCAGAGCGGTTGTATAGCCATCCTGTGACAGGATCTTGGCAAAACTTTGTCCCAGCTGTTGATCATCATCAATTATCAGAATCAGGCTCATGAGGTGTGTGCTCCTGTCGGCAACAGGATGACAAAGGTCGCACCCTGATCAAGTTTCGAAGTGACAATGAATTTTCCATGATGTTCCTTGACGATTCTTGCGACAATGCTGAGTCCAAGCCCGGAACCATCTTCCTTGGTAGTAAAAAACGGCGTAGTGACCTTGTCCTGTATCGTTTCAGGGATTCCCGGACCGCTGTCACTGACGGTGACGACGGCAACGTTGCCCATCGTCGGGTGGTTTTCCCGTGTTTCACTGATGGCAATCCACCCCCCGGTCTCCATTGCCTCGCAGCTATTGATAATCAGATTAGCCAGAGCTTCTTTCAGCCTGTCGGGATCGAGCTGGACCTTCCCCAGGTCCGGCTGGAAGGTGTAGTGCAGATCCACATTATAGGCTCGGAGTCGATATTCCAGCAGGGTTAATACCCCATTGATGACTTCGCCTAGACGGCACTCCTGCAGCCTGAGTTTCGGCGGTCTGGCGAACTCGAGAAAATTTTCGACAATCTTGTCTATTCTCGCTATTTCATCGGAAATGACCTGCAGGTCCTCATCCTGTGCTTCGGACAGTTCGAGCGATCTTCCCAGGGAAAACATCCTCATTTTAATGGAGGTGAAAGGGTTCCTGATTGTATGGGCAACCCCTGCCGCCAGCTCGCCCACCATGGCCATTCGTTCTGCCTCCTGCAGATGCTTGCGACTTCGCACTAATTCATCACTGGTTGCATCAAAATCGCGCATCATGCCATTCAACGAATGCTGCAGCGAGTCAACCTCATCCCTGGAGCTTTCCCTGGCCGTACTTCCCGTCTTCAGGGCAAGTTCCCTGATCGGCCCAAGAATCTGATGATAGAGAATAAAAAGAAAAAAAGCGCACAGGGCCGAAAAGACGGCCAGAGCGGAGAAAGCCATGATCCTCAGTCGCGCAGACCGCAGGCTGTTGTCTTCTTCCGTTTGCTGGAGAAGCTGCCATTGATCGCGGCTGAACGTGCGACAGAGTTCGAGCAGAACAAAAAAAACATCCCTTTGCTTCTCGTGCAGGCTGGAAATACTCTCTTTCATAATGCCACGCCGATACGTGTCGATCGCCACGTCTTTTGCCTCGACATACTCATCGTACTTCGCAGCAATACTGTTAATGGTTTCCCTCTGGTTCGAATTCAACTCCAGGGAGACCACCTGATTCAGGTACTGGCGGAAAACCTGGCGATATTCCCACAGCGATTTGAGCCATTTCTCGTCGCCATCGACAACATAGTAGGTGAGAAATCCCTTTTGGTTGGCCAGGGCAAGCTCCATGTCCAGCGCTGATTTATACAGGACAAATTCCTTCTGCACCATCGAGTTGAGCATTGTGTCAATTTGATGGGTGTACCAATACATAACTCCCCCACCAAGGACGACAATGACAACCATTGCCGAGAAAATTGCGACAATTTTCGATCGAAGACTGAACATAAGCTGCACGGCTGTTCTCCTTGTTTTTCTTTTTTCTCGGAAAATTACACCGTAGCAGTTTTTGAACAAAAACCATGCATTGTCAACAACGAATCTCCGCCATATTCACGATAAATTCAGAAGAGTTGCTTCCACCTTCGATTCCATCCGGACCGAATACGGTATGGGCTACCACCGGCTGGCTTGCTGGTTAAGCCTTTGAGGAATGCCACAGGAGTGAACAGGAAAACAGGGCAAACTGAAATATTTCAACGCAGAGGCTACCATTACTCGGCAAGCGATTTTCTTGCCAACATGATTTTTTCAAGCAGCTCTTCGAAGTCGATTGGTTTCAGGCAGTAATCGAAGGCCCCCTTTCTTATCCCCGCAACACCTGCATGAGGTGAGGCATGACCGGTGAGAATTATCACCTCCAGGTGTGGATGAACCTTTTTCATCTCCGCCATACATTTGAGACCATCGAGTCCGGGCATCGAGACATCCATGACCACCACATCGAAATCCTCATGCTCAATCTGCTCCAGTGCGTCCATGCAGCTTTCCGCCAGACTAAAATCTACCTTCCTTCTGGAAAATAATTTTCCCATTGTCTCGCGGAAATCAGCTTCATCATCAACTAACAGGATTTTCTTTATCTTCGCCATGATCATCCTCCGCACATATTGATGCTGTTTTGCCAAGCATTTCTTCAATTTCCCGCAAAAACTTCTCCCGGTACCGGTCAACCACGCCAGGCTGCTCCATGACCATATCCAGCTGTCGGGCGTGCAGTGTCAGATAGCCAAGAACCTGCAATCGCTGTTCAAGGAATTCCAGCGATCGTTTTTTTACTCTGGCCAGCAGAGAGTCCGAACGTAACTCGATGCGAAAATCATACTGCAGCAGAATATCGGCCAGCAGCCTGGCACGAACCGCCTTGCGTTGCTGATCGGCGGCTCCGCCTTTAAATCTGAAAGTAACGTAGCTCTCGGTGAGCAGATCACTGAGATAGGCTTCAATCATGGCATAATGATAGCCCAGACGAACACTGAGATTGCAGAAATTTTTGGAAATAAGAAAATAATTTTTAGTGGTCAAAGCCGATGGCACCGACGGATCAAGCTCCGGCCGCATGGTCGACTGAAAGATAATCGAACCAAAACCCCGAGCGCTGACCCTGGGCGGTCCCTGCCAGGGATAGGCGGAAATACCCCGCCAGATGGCCAGCATCGGGATCGAGACAATGTCTTCGATCCGGATCGTTTTAACACCTTCCCCTGCCCCTTCCCGGAAACCATCGGCCAGATCTATCACCCACCATTCCAGCGGGACATCACCGACAAGTCGTTTGGCGGCGGACTGGTCAAAACGATGAGTCTGACCGAAACTGAACATCTCCGTCACCGATTTTTCATGACAGAAACGAGTGATGTCATGCAGAGTCTCACACCATGAGGATTTAAACCGTGGGGAGGCAGGGTCATTGAGGTTGAGCGGGGTAATCCACTGCAGGGCCTCGGTGAGAATCCTTTGGACCGGACTGCCGGCCATAATATCTTTTTTAACATTTTTTTGCCGCAGGAGATCCTCCCGGCGTCCGTCATATACAGCCCTGCCGGTGGCATGCAAGGTGATCGTTTGACCATCTTCAAGCAGTTTCAGAGCGTCCGGCAGACCAAACAGGGCGGGTATGCCGAATTCCCGTGAGACCGTCGCCAGATGTCCGGCCTCGGTGCCGCCTTCGGCAATAACCGCAGTGGCCCGATTGAGGAGCGGTGCCCACTCCGGCAAGGGGTGGGCAAGCAGCAGGATGCCTCCTTTTGGAAAACGACGCATGGCCTCGGGCGAGTCGACCCGGAAAACCTGTCCACTGGCAATGCCGTTGCTGGCACAAACACCGCCGAAGATAATTGGCTGTTCCCTTGAATCAGCGACAGTTATTTCCGGTTTTTTCGACGTTTCCACCGCGGGGTGTCCTCCGGTCAGCGGCCTGCTCTGCAGTATATAGAGCTCTCCCTGGTGGTCGAAGGACCATTCGATATCCTGCGGTTCGCCGAAATGTTCTTCAAGTAACAGCGCTGTTTCCGCCAGTTTTCTTAATTGATTATAGGTAAGAGATGGTCCGGCCGTCTGCGTTGTTCCCTGTTTGGCCACCAGTTGACGTATTTCATTGTAGACGACCGGGTAGGGTTTTTCCCGGCTGACGAGAAAAAGGTCGGCGGCCTGTGAGCCATCCACCACTCCTTTGGCGATTCCGGCCGTGGCATTGATGCGCAAAAGACCATTGTCTTCCTGCCCGGGGTCTCTGCTGTAAACAACCCCGCTGACCAGGGCGTCGACCATGACCATACACCCGACACACATCTCGATATCCTCATGCCGGTAGCCTCGTTTCCGCCGATAGGCAATGGCCCTGGCGCCGTATTTGCTGGCGATTACCTCTTTATATGCGGCAACAATATTGGTCCTATCGACATGCAACACACTATGGTAGAGACCGGCAAAGGACACCGTTGCGCTATCTTCGCCCAGTGCGCTTGACCGCATGGAAACCCGGCAACCGGCAAAGGCAGCTTTTTCGAGCCTGTTATAATGCACCAGCAGCAATTCCTCAAGATCTGCCGGCAGAGGCAAAGCGAGAATCATCGACTGAATGCCATGGCAACCCGTATAAAGGGCGTCAAGATCATCGGGATCAAGCACCTGCAGCCGCCTGTTGATCTCGGCGAGATGTTCGGCGGTGAGAAATTTTCTGGTAGCCGTGGCCGTCAGCACAAAACCTGGCGGGACCATAATCCCCGGAAGCCGGGAAAGCTCACCGAGACAGGCCATTTTATCGCCTGTCAGCGTTGCGTCTTTCAGGCTGAGTTCAGGTACTCCGAGAATAAACGGGCCCTGCGGCAACTCAGGTTTTTTTTCGATGATATATTCCAGATTGGAATTTATGGTATCGAATATTTTCTCCAGTTCACCATATCTGCCGGAGGACATGGCGAGGAGACTGCGGACCATTTTATAGACATTGACCAGGATGGTCGTTATCTTCGAGCGGATCACCGCCATCCGGTAACTGTCCCCGCCGTAATAGATCTTTTCCAGATCAGCCATGGCCTGCAGGGCATTATTGTTGGCCGTCAACAGACTGCGGAAATGCGTATACCTTTTCCGGAAGGCCTCAGCAAGTTCTTCCTGACTTAACACAGGAGGCGGCGCAGGGAACAGGCTTTCTTTTATCAACGAAAAAATCCGCAGCATACCATATCCTTTTCTGCCCTGCCGGATTAAGGCAAAGGTCTTCTTTCACCAATCCGGCAGGGTTTGATCAGTGCCAGCCAATAGCTAATGGCCTATTTTATACCCCAATCCTTCAAAGACATACATTAATCCAAACCCATACCAAAGAGTATAAAGAACATAGAAAGCAAGAGATGCAAGGACCAGGGCAATATTTGCCTTCCAGTCCTCGATTTTTACGCCATAGTAGTTATAAGCGGGTTCGAGGGCCTTTTTCTGTATATTATCAAATAATTTTGCCCCATCAAACCTCTTCTCCTTGGTGAGAAATTTACTAATGTTGCTACTTGATGTCCACCAGTTAAACATGACTCGTTTTTCATCATAGCCATATTTGTCTACCAGCGCTTGGCCGTTGTTATTGAACATCATGTCGGCATCTTCCAGAGCCGTTTTCATTATTTGCCCAACATTTCCCTTGATGTTCAAATCCAAACCTGTAGCCTCAACCTGGGCGCCGCTTGCCACAAACAATTTGGCAATTTCCGTGGCCTCCTGGTCATTGGCCACGGTAATTGTAACATCGATCGTCTTATCGGCAAATTTCTCACTTTCAGCCAATGATTGAGGGATGAAGTAGGACGAACCCTTCGAAATCATGTTGAAGAGGTTGTCCATATAATCAAGACCATTCATTTTGCCCGGAAAGACCGGAGTGAAGATGATCCCCAGCAGTACAAAAAAGGAGGCCACCATGACAATTCCACGGAATTTAAGTTTACGCTGCATGCTCATATTATTGACCCTCCGATTTCGCTTCTTTTAATTTGAGATCTGTTAAAACCGGCGCAGAAGACAGCGAATCCTCAGATTTCAGATCTTTTAAATGGGTGAAGAAGACGTAAAATACCCAGACGGCAAATGCACCGATAACCAGGAAGAAAAGACTGTTGCCAACCAAATCGAGCATGGCCCCGGTCTCTTTGGAAATCTGCAGGTAATCCATGCTTTTCAGCTTTCCGGGCATGGCAAAAAAGCGGTTGATGAAACCGGCCGTTACTGCCAGGGCGAAAAAACCGCGAATCTGAACACCCGGTACGACCTTGGTGACCAGGGAACCGATCTGCACACCGACCAGTGAGCCGAGCAGCATGCCCATGGCCAGGGTATAAAAAACAAATCCATAAATAGCATACTGGCTGATGGAAGTGTATCCAGCGGTAAAGACGATCTGGAATATGTCGGTTCCAACCGTGGTCATTGAGGAGACGCCAAGACCATAAACAAATATAGGGAAGGTCAGGAAACCGCCGCCGACTCCCATGATGGCGGCGGCAGCACCGACGATCAGACCGCTGCCCCAAAGGAACATCGCGGAGATCTTGCGGCCACCGGGGGTTACGCCCTGGTCAAAAGTCAGCATCGGTGGAATGTTTACCGATTGTATTTTCTGCCCCATTGGTGAGACATCCTCGGCACGGCTCGCTTTGTTCTTGACTAACGCGTCTCCTCGTCTTGCTTTGAAGTAATCCGTCAGGGCATAGAAGGAGAGAAAACCGAGAATAAACACATAAACAACGGTAATAAACAGATCACTCAGCACCGGGTTAAGGTCATAGAGATACCTGTTCAGCATCCCGCCCAGGGTTGCTCCGATAAGCGACCCGATAAGAAAATTGACCGCCAGGCTGACAGAGATATTGCCCATTTTTCTATGGAGCACACTGCCCATGATCGCTTTGGCGAAAATATGAAAAAGATCGGTACCAACTGCCAGGATACCTTTGACCCCTGCACTCATCAGCGCCGGGGCGATGATGAAACCGCCGCCTGCCCCAATACACCCGGTGATCAGCCCGGCACAGAGACCGACAAACACCGAAGCGAAGAAAATGAGATTGGTATAATGCGACGGCATGTAAGCTGACTTGCCGCCCAGCACATTCGGCAGTGTTCCGTCGCCCGCGGCCATGGCGATGCCGCCGATCAGGACCGGCAAAAGCATAAGAAAGAGAAGAGCCCTCCGTTTACCGCTCTTCAGGATATTGGTTGACATTTCCAGGTCCCACTTAGCGTAAGCCTGTGAGCCCTTTAGCATAAGCTCGTAAAACTCCCTGCAATTACCCATAATTTACACCTTTTGATTAAAATTATTAAGAATCCAGCGTCGCCTCACAGAACTGTTGTGTTTTAGATCGGCATGGACATATGTTTCTTCATCAGGGCCGCTTCAATCTTTTCCTGCTGTAGACGTTTCTTTTCATATGCATCGGACAGTTTTTCCAGCAGTGGATCGAGCTCAATTGGTTTCATGAGATAATCGAAAGCTCCAAGTTTCATGCCTTCTATTCCCGAATCCACTGAAGCGTGTCCGGTCAGCAGAATGACCTCCACCAGGGGCTTCAGGCTGCGTATTCGCCGCAGGGTCTCGATACCATCAATTCCGGGCATCTTGATATCGAGCAACACCACATCGGTACGACTGTGTTCCAGGATTTCCAGAGCCTTCAGTCCATTTTCCGCACCCTCCGCATGGAGTCCTCGCTTTTCCAGACTTTTGGTAATGACATCGCGGAATTCATCCTCATCATCGACGACCAGTACGTTAAATTCTCTCATGATGTACTCCTTTTTTTGAGATGATAAAAAAGTTCAGAAGATCTCCCATTACGTATCACTCCTGCTTGCCGTAGCTTTTAATCGGCAGGATGACCCTGAAGAGAGCACCTCCACTCTTCCTGTTTTCGACTGAAATAGTGCCACCCAATTTTTTGACAATGTCATAGCTTATATAGAGTCCCAGTCCGGTTCCTTTGTCGGGATCCTTCGTGGTAAAAAAAGGATCGAAAATTTGTTCCAGGTTTTCCGGATTGATGCCCGGCCCATTGTCGGCACATTCAATAACCAGACGGCCATCACCACTCAAGCTCGTATTGATTTCAACCGTCCCTTTTGGACCGACCGCATCGAGGGCATTGTTTATGAGGTTGAGAAAAACCTGCTGGAGTTGCGGTCCATCGGTCATTGTGGCGGGTAAGTCAGGACTGAAATTCTTGATGATGGCAATGCTGTTGTTCTCAGCTTCCCGCTCGACAAAGGACAGGGTTTCAGAAATAAGCTCATTGATATGCACCCGATCCTGCTGCGCCGTCATTTTTTTTGAGAAACCAAGCAGTCGGTGAGTGATAGTGCCGGCCCGCTTGACATGATGGCGAATCTTCTCGATGGAACTCTGATATTCCGCCAAATTTTTCACAGCTGCCGGATCTTCATCAGGGAGCAGTTCGCTGATCCATCCGGCTTGCGAGGTGATCATCTGCAGCGGATTATTTATTTCATGGGCAATACCTGCCGCCAGGCGGCCGATTGTCGCCATTTTTTCGACATGGGCAAACTGCATGCTGTTGGCGGCATGCTCCTTGTCCGCCCGCTCAAGATTGCGGGCTAAAGCCACACTGGTCGCCACTGCGGCGGACAAAGAAAGAAAAATGATCGTTCCGACAATGATGAAAACACGGTTGCGCAGGGCCAGATAAAAATCCATCGAATCGGCTAAATTGGCTTTCAACACCAGCAACCATTGGCCATTGCCGATCCAGCGTGTTTTGTAGATATCGGTTTTGGTTATCACCGCCTGGGATTTGTTATCAAAAGAGATGAGTTTTTTTTCGTTTTCATCAAGCTCCGTTCTGTTCAACAAACTCGGAGTCTGGAAATTCCCTGCCCGATTGATAATAAATGCGTCGCTATGCGGTCCGAGCTGGGCGGAATGAAGCAGTGAGTTAAAGCTGCTCGAATTGATGGTCGCCCGCAACACAAAGCTCTTCAGGGAGTCGGTAACCGCCACGACAAAATGAGGGACATTGCGAAAACCGGTAAAAACATCACTGAAATGCACGCCGCTTAACAAGGTTTCCTGGAACCACTGTGCATCACTGTACTTTTTATCTTTGACCATGGTGCGATAAGGGCCGACATAGGTGTGCTGCATGCCTGCCGCATCGATCACTTGGAGATCGACTATATCCCCCCCCCCTCGCGAATTCATGGCCAGATAGAGGTTGTCGAGGTTTTGCTGGACAAGAAAAAATTCCCGGGGGTACAAGGAGACCATCATGCTGAGCAGGGAAATCTTATCATTGAGAAAGTTGGAGATAACTTCGCTGCGGTGTTCGATGGTGCTGGTCGCCAATTCCCGCAGCTTAATGACATTTGTCTGCTCGACGGTGTCCTTCATTATCCAGGCAAAGATCAGGATCGGTAAGATACTCAGGCAGAAAAAGGCGATCAGCAGCCTTCTGGTTATTGCCGAATAGTATTTTTTCTTTCTCTCCATGCTGATTCCTCACCTTGTGAAAAATAAACTTAATCCTGTTGCTAGTTGATGGTCCGGCAGGCTCTCAGAAACAATCAGGTCCGCAGGTAGGGAAAGCAGACCATTATCAACTGCAAGCTTGGTAGCCTGGTCGGCGATGAGGATGGTTCTCAAAGCCGGCATGGTTGATAAAAACTCAAGCGTTTCGACCAGATCTTTATTGAACGATTTTTGAAAAATAACTACCACATCAGGTTTGAAGGTCAGGATACTCAAATGGGAAGGTCGTCCGAGAGTTGTGCTCTTTGCCAGCACGAGATTATAATTTTCGGCAAACAGCCGGCAGATCTGCTCGGAGCTTTGCTCTTTCTCCCGCAGCTCAACACTGCTGAAGGCTATAAACAGGATTTTTCCGGTCTTGGGAGGAAGGAGAGAAGAAACGACAGGCATATTATTTCGCAGCAGGAAGGTCAGGACTTCATCCTCTGCCACCAAATGTTCGTCAACTGCAGCCGAATGGAGGATTTTTTGAGAAACCCATCCCTTCACCTTCTTTGGTGAAATTCGACAGGCTGTGGCGATCTCGTCAATGGTGAGATATCTCGGCTGTTTTTCGCCTTTATAATACAATCCTCTGATCATCGACCCTCTCCTGTTGCCGATCGGTTGAAGGCTCCTCGCTTTTATAATGTCTTGTTACTAGCAACCGTCATGCCGGTTTGAACCAACTGGTGAAATATCAATATATTAATTTTAATAACATTGACTTAGCGAACTTCTGCCAGAACGGATAGGGAGACTCGAACAAAGACTGCACAAGGTTTTTTGTGAAGCAGTGGTGACAAAAACAACCCTCCCTCGACAATCCTTTGAAATGAGGAAAGAAATATTGTTAACTGATGGTTACAATCGAAATTTGTTTTGCTGCCGCGATGTATAGTTGAGGTGACAAAAGGAGACCTAGAGACCTATGGAAAGTGATAACAATGCGGAAAACGGGAACAATATCCTCATTGACATTCTTGAGAGACAGAAAAAAGATCTTGTTGTCAGGTTTCTGAAAAAACATGAAGAAGTCGAGGCAAACAAATCATTTATCGATAAGATCATGTCCAATCTCTCGGACCTGATCATTGTTCTCTCCGCCGATCTGAAGATTGTCCAGGCGAACAAGGAGTTCTATAATGTTCTTGAAGTCAAGGAGCAGGAAACCGGCCTGTCACTCAGCGATATCACCGGTAAAGAGAGCTTGCAGCTCCTGACCGAACGGTTATCGGCCGGAGAATTTCAGGATCTGGAAACCACCTTGCTCAGTCACAGCGGCAAACCTGTGCCGGTTATTATCAGGGGGACAACCTATATCACCGAATCCGGGCGCATCCTGCATATGCTGGTCGCTTCCGACCGGCGCGATTTTTATGAAGTCATGGGCCGGATGCGGGAAGTACAGGATCAGCTCATCCACTCCGGCAGGCTGGCCAGTCTTGGTGAAATGGCCGCCGGTATCGGCCACGAATTGACCCAGCCTTTAAACACCGTGCTGCTGCTTGCCCGCAACTGCATCAAGGCTATGGATGATCCTTTACATAATGCGGCAATGATCAAGGAAAACCTCGTGACAATCATTGAACGGGTGAATCATTCCTCAAGCATTATCCGCAGTCTCAAAGGTTTTGCCAGCAAGGTAAAAGAAGAGGTTGCACCGGTGAGAATCAATGTCATTATTTTTGATGTCCTCAGTTTTCTTGACGCGCAGCTGCTTCTCTCGGATATTAAGGTTGACCTGACGTTGGATGAGAATGACAATCAGGTCCTGGGGCAGGAGGTGCGAATCGAGCAGGTTCTCCTCAATCTCATCCAGAATGCCATCCAGGCGATGGCCGAGACCAGCGACCCGATCCTCAGGATAACCACATTCAAACATACCGGTGTCGATCCTGATAGCCTGCAGCCAAAAGCTTATGTCGGAATCTCCGTCATCGATAACGGGGAAGGAATTGAGATGGATGTCCTGAATAAAATCTTCGATCCGTTTTTCACGACCAGAGAGGTGGGTTCCGGTATGGGGCTGGGATTATCGATAGTCGAACGGATTGTCAGAGGCTTCGGCGGACATATCAAGGTGACCAGCACGCCGCACAGCGCCACCACCTTTACGGTATATCTGCCTGAATATACCAATAATAATTGTCAAGGATAGCTCATGACAGACGTAGCCCCGGAAATAAACCGCTCTATTCTGGTCGTTGATGACGATCAATATCTTCTGTCGGCTATCGGCCAGACTTTGATGCTCAACGGCTACAAGGCTGATCTTCAAGCCAGCCCGCTGACGGCTCTGCAAAGGGTCAAAAACGCATCTTACATGGCAGTCATCGCCGATATCCGGATGCCGGGAATGGATGGCATGCAGCTGCTTGCCGCGATAGGCGCAGTTGATCGCGATCTGCCGATAATAATGATAACAGGCCACGGCGATGTGGCCCTGGCGGTTCAGGCTATTCGAGCTGGGGCCTATGATTTTCTTGAAAAGCCCGTGGATGAGGAAGTGCTCCTCGCCTCCCTGCAGCGGGCGGTGGAAAAAAGACGATTGATACTTGAAAACCGAAAACTCCAGGAGGATCTTGCCCGCCAATGTCACCAGTCCTTTTTCCGCGGCATGGTTGGCTGTCATCCCTTAATGCACCGCCTCTTTGATGTGGTGGAAATGGTGGCCAAAGAGACGGACCCTGTTTTGCTCAGCGGTGAAACGGGGACAGGCAAAGAACTGGTGGCCCAGGCCATTCATCAGATTGCCAGCCCGAAAGGCCCCTTCGTCGGGGTGAATATGGCCGCCCTGCCGGCCGAGATCGTCGAGTCGGAACTGTTTGGTCATGAGCGCGGTGCTTTCACCGGAGCAGTCGCCGCAAAAATCGGTAAGTTCGAATATGCCAAAGACGGTACGCTGTTCCTCGATGAGATCTGCAGCCTTCCTCTTCCCCTGCAGGCGAAACTGCTCCGGGTTCTGGAGGAGCGCAGTTTCTGCCGTCTGGGCAGCAACACCCAGCTGCCGCTGCAGGCACGGATCATTTCCGCGACCAATAAGAATCTTGCCGATGAAATCTCCTCCGGTACCTTTCGGCAGGATTTATTTTACCGCCTCAATGTCCTGTCGATCGATATCCCCCCGCTCAGAAAACGCAAAGACGATATCCCCCTGCTGGTTGAGTTTTTCCGCCAGGAATATTGCCGGGGGCGAGAGCAGTCGGTGCCGCCTTTCACCGCGCAGCAGCTCGAGGAAATCTGCAGTCAGGATTGGCCGGGCAATATCCGCGAACTGCGAAATTATGTGCGGAGAATCTGTGTCTTCGGCGAGGAGCCCACAATCGAAAATAAAGATTCAAGCCCTGTGCCCCCCGATTTGAGTGAAAAAAAATTACCACAGCTTCGGGATTATATCGAGCCACTCGAAAAGGAGTACATAACCCGCGTCCTCTGCGGGCATGGCGGGAAGGTGGGCCTGGCACATCAGGTGCTGGGACTCTCCCGCAAAGGGCTGTACGATAAGATCAACAAATATTCGATCGACCTGGATGCCTGCAAGGACGGACTGGAGTGATCAATAACACCACTCTTTCACTGGGGAAATGACGTCCCGGTTTCAACCATTTCGCGCTGGTCAATGGCCTTAAAAAACATCTGCACCTCCGGACTCTCACTCTGCCGCCGGCGGTATTGCGGCGGACTCTCGGCAACAAAGCCTAATTGCAGAAAAAGGGCCTGCAGGCGGGGATTCCTGGTCAAGGAAATAAAGCGGCTGTAGCCCTGGGCAACCATCGTCCGCATAAAGGCATTGACCGTATACACCCCGACCCGCTGGTTGCGAAACCGCGTGGAAATGGCCAGGGCGCCCAGTTCGATGGTCCTCTCATCGATTATCTTCTGTTCCATGCAGCCGACGACAATGCCGTCAATGGCCGTGACAAAAAATCGCTGCCGGTTCTGGCGTACATACTGTTTGCTGCGAGGCTTCAAAAATCCTGAGCGTTTATACATGGCCAGAATGCGATGGACGATGGCCACATCCTCGTCGGTCTGTACCTGCCGGAACTCCTCGTTGAAGTTATCGGCGATCATCGTGCCGGTCCCTTCCACGGTAAACAGCTCGTGCTTTATGGCATTTTTCCCAGCGGGCAGGATATGGATACGGTCGCACTGGCCGGCCTCTATCTTTTCGCAGAGACGGTTCATATTGTCTTTGAAATTGACATTGGCGATAAAGTCAGCAAAGTCGGCCATGCCTTCCCGTACCCGGCTGGTGGTAAGCGCATTGATCTTATTGCCGTTATTGTCGATCAGGAAGCGTCGCTCGAGAAAAATAAGCTTATAGACGGTATCCGGATGGTCGAGGACCGCCTGGTAGAAGTCCAGCTCCGGGGCAATCCGGATGAGGCTGGTTTCGGGAAGGCGCATTTCCAGCTTTCGCAGCAATTTCTGGTTGGCAAAGCGATGCGGCAGGTTGTGAAACAGCGTGGTAACTACGCCTTTTCTCACCAAAAATTTAATATCGGCAACAATCTCAGTGAAATGATCGCGCAGGATTCCCTCCCGACAGGCGATGCACACCGTTCGGCCGACGAGATTTTTTACATACTCATTGAGATAAAGCTGTGCCATGAAAACACACTGAGACGGCTAATTTTCGTTGGACCCCCAACTTATCATCGCTCGCGAAAGTACCATCAAAACTATCATGTTCGCATACATCCGGCAATTTTAAAAACCCATCACCGGGATTGTTTTACCAATTATCAGGGAATATCATGCCGCATACTCTTGCCTTATCTTTAGCCCAACAGCTGGTCCGACGGAACACCGTCAATCCGCCCGGCAACGAAACGGACGCCGTCCGCATTGTCGCGCCGCTGCTGCAGGACGCCGGCTTTCTCATCAAGGAATACCAGTACGGGCCAAATCGCAGCTCGCTGGTGGCGCATAAAGGGCGAACCGATCAGCCCTCCGTCATCCTGTCCGGTCATCTGGATACGGTTCCCTTTGGCTCCCAGCCCTGGACGATGGAGCCCCTTGACGCCTTGGTGGTCGATGGCAAACTCTTTGGCCGAGGGGCGGCGGATATGAAAGGGGGCGTGGCCGTGCTTGTCGCCGCCGCGCTGCATGTCGCATCGACAATTAAAGACCAGCCGCTTACCCTGGTGCTGACCGCCGACGAAGAGATTGGCTGCGGGGGAGCAACCCGGCTCATCGACCGGCAGGTGCTTCCCAAAGCCCGTTGTATACTGGTCGCCGAACCCACCGGCAATGTCCCCATGCTCGGTCACAAAGGGGTGTTCTGGTTGAAGACCCTGTTCCACGGCATAACCGCCCATGCCGCATTTCCCGAACTGGGCGACAACGCCCTGCTCAAGGCGGCAAAGGCCGTTGTTGCGGTCAATGAGGACCTCGTCCGGGGCAGACACCATGCCGTCATGGGCGAGGCAACCCTGGTCACCAGCCGTTTTTTCAGCGGTGACAACTACAACTCCGTTCCCGATCTGGCGGAAGTGGGTCTTGATATCCGTTCTACCGTCAACTGGTCCCATGCCGAAATTCTGCAGAAACTTCACGCGCTGCTGGCACCTCTCGGCCCTGAATTTCAGGTACTCTTTGATCTGCCGCCGCTGTGGACGCCCCCCGACACGGCAATCATACACGAGATTTTTGCCGCCTGTGACACCGTCCGGGGCCAGGCACACCCGCCGGCAATTGTCACCTTTTATACCGATGGCGGGGTTCTTGGTCCAGGTCTCGGCAATGCGCCTGTTGTCGTGCTCGGTCCGGGGGATTCCGGTATGGCCCACAAAGTAGATGAATATGTCGCGGTGGCTGATTTAACCGAAGGGGTGGATCTCTATCTCGAGATTCTTTCCCGGCTGTGCCGATAGCCGGCGGCGAAGGCCAGCGCCTTTATCGTATCGGATAAATCAAACCGGTTATGCATGCTTACTGCAGCTCTCTTACGGCAGAATATCGAAAACACGAAAGCAAATGATCATTCACCATGCCAACTGCCTGCATATATGCATAGATGATGGTTGGACCAACGAAGGACATGCCCTCTTTTTAAGATCTTTGGAGATGGCCCAGCTCTCGGCTGTTGTTGCCGGAACATCTGTGATCGTCTGGCGTTTGCCATCCAGCGGTTTTCCACCGGCGAAGCGCCAGATGTACGCATCGAAACTGCCGAACTCCTTCTGGATATCGAGAAAGACAATGGCGTTCTTTCTCGTGGTAAATATTTTAAGACGATTGCGAATAATTCCCGGATTTTCAACTTGTTCTTCCAGTTCATTGTCAGTCATACAGGCAACGTTTTTCGCTGCAAAGCCCTGGAATGCGGTGCGATATGCCTCCCTTTTTCGTAACACCGTTTCCCAGCTCAATCCAGCCTGCGCCCCCTCCAATATGAGCATTTCAAAATGCCTTCGATCATCATGTACCGGCACCCCCCATTCTTCATCATGATACGCCAAGAGGTTTGCAGTAACCCAATCACATCGTTTCATACCGGTATCCTTTTATGATTATCGTATCTTTTATCTCCCATTATCCAGCCATGGTCAAAGCCATCGTCGATGAAAGGTTCCGCCGCTGCTTGAAACCTGATCTTCAATACCTTCCTCAATGGAACCCTCCTGAACTGAATCTTCCTGTATTGAATCTTCCTGTGTTGACTCACAACCAGGGAGTATGTACTTGTTGTCAATGCGCATATTCATTTACTCATTTTTGTGAAAGGTGGAAAGCTGTAGTTCTTGGCGAGCAAAATTTATATTTCCTTTTTGATAGCACTCCCAGTCAATTGCACAATTTATCGATATGCCGAAACCCACTTCGCAAAACAGGCCCTTTATTATTATTGCCGCACTTCTGGCACTTTTTTTGGGGGCCTTGGATGCCCTGATCGTCAGTGCGGCAATGCCTTCTATCGTCACCGATCTCGGAGGCCTGACCCTGTACAGCTGGGTCTATTCCGCCTATTTTCTGGCCCGGGCAGTGTGCCTACCGATATTTGGTAAATTGGCCGACCGGTACTCCAGCAGAAAGCT
Organism: Desulfocastanea catecholica; assembly: GCF_054657295.1. Lineage (NCBI taxonomy): Bacteria > Pseudomonadati > Thermodesulfobacteriota > Desulfobulbia > Desulfobulbales > Desulfobulbaceae > Desulfocastanea > Desulfocastanea catecholica. Next base: position 3,101 of record NZ_BAAHYZ010000011.1, on the reverse strand, counting down.
CTTCCTCTTTTCCATCACCGTGTTTTTGCTGGCCTCGCTTATGGCCGGCGCCGCCCCATCGATGTTTATTCTCATCAGTGCCAGAGTCTTCCAGGGGATCGGCGCGGGTGGAATATTTGCCCTGGTGTATATTGTCCTTTCGGATATTTCGCCCCCCGGTGAACGTGGCAAGACACTCTCGCTTGCCAGTTCCGTCTGGGGCATTTCATCGATTATCGGTCCGACCTTGGGCGGGGTAATCGTCACCTATGTCTCCTGGAGGTGGATTTTTTATATTAATGTGCCGCTGGCTCTCGTCTCCCTTGCAACAATAAGTCGTTGCCTGCAGCAACAGGCCCGCACGCCGAAAAAAGTCCGATTGGATATAGCCGGTATTACCTGTCTTTCCGGCTTTATTCTTTGCTTTCTGACAATCTTCATCATTGGTGGGCGAAATTATGGCTGGGTGTCCGGTGAAATAGTGGGGCTCGGCGCGCTATCAACGATTTTTGCCGTACTTTTTATAATCATTGAAAAACGGGCGGCTGATCCGGTGCTCGATCTCCGCTTTTTCGCCCGGCCGGTCTTTGCCCTCGGCAACGGCGCGGCCTTCTTCGCCAGCTTTGCAATTTTTTCACTTTTTGCCTATGTCCCGCTTTTTATTGAAGGGGCACTGGCAAAAACCCCCATGCAGGTGGGACTAAGCATGCTCTCCCTAAGCCTTGGCTGGTCGACAGGTTCTCTGGTGCTCGGTCGATTCGTTGACGGCACAGGCAGCAAGCTGGCCGCCGTAGTGGGTGGTTTCATCCTGGTGATCAGCAGCGCGGCTATGCTGTTTTTTACCCCGCAGACCTCTCTGGTCGTCTGCTTTGTGATTTTTCTGCTGGCCGGTTTGGGCATGGGTTTTGTCACCTTGTCCACACTGTTGCTGGTACAAGCAGATCTTTCCATGGTCAACCTGGGAGTGGCGACTTCCTTTCACCAGTTTTCCAGGACGCTTGGCGGAACGATCGGGGTGGGTATCTGCGGTGGTGTGATGACAACCGGGCTGGTTCATAATCTGCAAGAGTCTTCGGCCATGATCCCGTCCAAGGTTATGGATCTGCTGCATAAAAGCATGGAAAATCTTTTTCGTGAAGAATTCAGGCGGATGCTGAATGAGCAAAGTGAAGCGCTGCTCTCACTGGCGATATCGAACGCGATGTCGATTGTTTTCTGTATTATTTTCGGAGCGACACTGCTCTGCCTTGGTTGCACTGTGTTGTTGCGTAAGAGAGTACCGGCCAGAGATTAGTGCCTGACTCCTGAAAACATGCCATAAAAAGAGGCAGACCATCTGTAAGGTACAGACTGCTTTTAGTGGAGTAAAATAATATCAGTTGAACCAATGAGGGGCGATGATTAAAATTCTCTGATAATTATCACACCGCATAGGTTGTTCCACCACTCTTTCGGATTGGATTACACATGCTGAGTCGGCGTGGGATAATACATCAGCTGATTGCGCCATTGCTGATAGTGACGCAGCGCATGCTGTTTGCGGCAATGGCCCATAGCAAGGAGGGAGTAGAAATGGAGAGTTTGAGCATTTCGAGTAAGGCCTTCAAACATGGCGAGGCGATTCCGGTCCGCTACAGTTGCGACGGGAGCGATATCAGTCCACCGCTGCAGATTGGCGCACTACCACCGAACACGGGAAGCCTGGCGCTGATCATGGATGATCCGGACGCCCCGGTTGGTACCTGGGTACATTGGGTCGTCTGGAATATCCCGACAGAGGCGCGCGATATTCACGAAAATGCCCTGCCTGCCGGCGCAATGCAGGGCAGAAACAGCTGGAAGCGAAATACCTATGGCGGCCCATGCCCACCATCAGGGAAGCATCGTTACTTTTTCAAAATTTATGCCCTCGATAGCGTTGTCAATCTCGGCCAGGCGACCACGAAAGAAGACCTTGAACGGGCCATGCAGGGGCACATACTGGCCAAGGGAGAGTTGATGGGGACCTACAGCAGGAATTGAACCAGGGTGCAGTTCGGTTTGAAGTTTAATCGAACGAGAAATTTCCTGTCGCTCTGTACTATATGGGTCATGGTAGAGGCAGAACATGGCAAAGACATTAATCACCATCGGCATTATCTTCGTCATTCTTGGCCTGTGCTGGCCATTGTGGCAAAAATTGAATCTAGGCCGGCTGCCTGGTGATTTTGTCTTCAAATCTGAAAATTTTAAGTTTTACTTTCCCTTGACCACGTGTATTGTCATTTCTGTGGTGCTGTCGATCCTGTGGTGGATTTTCAAGAAATGACGTCAATCTGTAAGGTACTGACCACGTGCACTGTTTTACAGGGTAACCTCATGAAAAGGAGACGTTCAATGCTCAATTACCGAAAGACACTCATGACATGTTTTCTCATAGTTGCCCTGCTGGTGTCTCCGTTTTCTGCTTTGGCCGAGACAGGGAAACCGACACCGGAGCAAGGAAAGATCAGTCCGGAAGCCATGTCCATTGACATTATCGCTGCGCGACCGCTGGGCTTGGCTGCTACCGTGCTCGGTACAGTGGTTTTTGTTGTTTCCTGGCCCTTTTCCGCCCTCGGCGGTAATTCTGAGCAGGCCTGGGACACCCTGGTGGTGAGCCCGGCACAATACACCTTCCAGCGTCCGCTCGGTGATTTTAACCAAGAAAATTGAAGACAAAGCCTCGCAAAACAATTCCTGAAAAAGACTGGGGATAGAGCGCCGGAGAAATATCTCTAAAAACGCCTCGCTTCAGTCCCTTGAACGGTGGTTTGCCTGCGTATTATCTCCCCCATCATCGTATTGTCTTTCCTGCTCTTTTTAGCCAAAAATTTGTCATGACCTCATAAAATTCTTCCTCTGCGTCATTGTTCGCCCGCAGAAAGTGCCCCCGGGGTACAAAATTTCTATCGTTGCGACGTACTCTGATACGCCGAAGTATTATAAATTTTTCGTGCCAAATATATCAGGGATGAGCTCCAAGTCTGCCTAGTGAGTGCCGAAGATGCTGCACTGTGCCACAAGCGAGAAAAGAACAGGAATACAAAGTGTTGCGAAAAAAATAAAGGGAGCAAAAAACTCCAGATTTGTGATATAGTTTG
>NZ_BAAHYZ010000010.1:0-176501 GCF_054657295.1 Desulfocastanea catecholica | reverse complement strand
AAATTACGCCGGTTACGGTGACCCACACGACGACTCCTAGACAAACGACAAAAATCGTCACACCTTCCAACCGATTGATATCCAAGGTCATCTTCATGAGATTCCTTGATCTGACACATCTGAAATCAGATTATTTTTTAACACAATGCTGCAAAGTGTTTTCTTTTCAGCAACCAGGCATCAAGCAAAGCAGAGAAAGTCCTCCGGCAGCCACCACCAGAAATTCCATGTCGCATGGGCTGATATCAAGCTTGGCGGGAGAATACCAACTCATAGCCAAAATTCTACAAGATTTGGTTTGAATCCTCCAACCAAAACTGGGAGAAGTTATCTTAGCAGATGTTTAGCATACAAAGTTGGTTCTCACTGTTTCTTTTATAAGAAACGGTAATTAAAATAAATTTGTGTCTATGTTTTTTTCTATTTTCGCCCTTGGAACTTTATTCCGCTGGGTAGAAATGTAAGAGCTCAGTAAATTTGAACATGACGAGTTTGTACTCTCTCCAGCTTCATGAAATTAAGTCAGAGCCCACGACGTCAGCTGATCTTTAAATTTGTCACAAAATTAACAACGTTCGTTGCCTTTCCGCTACCCAGAATTATTATATACTTTTAAAATTCGTTCCAAAAACGAAGAAAATTTACTACCCAGCTGGTGTTTTTCTGAGTGTAGCCATCAGTAATTACCTCAACGCCGAGCAGAACCCATGGAAAAATATCTAACGGTTAAACAGGCAATAAAGAAGAAATTTCCAATAATAAAGCAGGAAGAAAGCCTGAAGGCAGCGATCGATCTCATGGCTGAGTCGAATGTTTCGGTGTTGGTCGTCAAAGCTGAGGAACTGCTCATTGGCATTCTCACCGTCTCCGATGTCATGCATGGGCTTGCAAACAATTATGATCTCGAGCAGACAAAAATCTCATCCTTTATGACGGAATGCAATGTCGATGGCAAGGATACAAACGGCAAATCATGTATCCAGCTTGACGAAGATCAGGATCTCATGTCTGCGATCAAGGTCATGTACTCGGGCGGTATAAATCACTTGCTCATCACCGGCGTAAACAATGAACCACTTGGAGTCGTCTCAAACCTTGATCTGATTAAGCTGATGGCCTCCCGTCAACCCCCAAAATGATATCCTGGACTGACAGGTCTGTCAAAGGCAGATTATCAGCCTGGACCGGCGTTTATGGATCTTGAGCTGTTTGACGGGTATGTTGACTCAAACTTTATCTGCTTCCCATACGAGACGCAGCGAACCGGGGCTTATGCCTGCGGTGGTGTTCGCAAAGTCACTGTTATGGATTAAACCATTGACGATGCAACCGGCGCAGCATTGACAGCGATTCAATCCATCGAATCTGCTGATCATGGTATTGCTGTTCACCCGAGATCCGGCGATCAGTCTTTATAACAGTCCTTTTTCCAGCGCTGCACCCAATGCAAACGCTGTACAAAGGAATACCCCTTCGGTGCGTTGGATGACGATGACAAAGGCATGCCAAAACCAAACTACACCAGGTGTCGCAGATGCGGAGTCTGTGTGGGTGCCTGTCCCGAGCGCAGCATCGGTTTCAAGAATTACAACCTTGACATAATCGGCTCGATGATCAAATCCATTGATGTACACCCGACGATGATGAGGATAAACTGCGATTTATTGAGTTAATTTGCGAAAACGATGCCTATCCAACTCTTGATACGGCGGGTATGCGTAAGTACGGTTTGAACAACCGTGTAAGAGTTATTCCTCTGCGGAGTCTAGGTCCTGTCAACATGGTATGGATTAGGGATACTTTATCTTCGGGTATGGACGGTGTTCTTTTGCTGGGGTGCAAGTTCGGCGACGGCTACCAGTGCCACTTTGTCAAAGGTAGTGAACTTGCCGATAAACGTATGCGAACATCGGAGAGACTTTGGGCAGCCTAGGCCTGGAACCTGAGCGGGTAGCTGCGCGGGAGGTAAGCATTGATGACTATCATAAAATCCCGCAAATCATTAATGAATTCGTTGAGAAAATCGTCGAACTTGGCCCAAACCGCTTTAAAGGATTCTAAAAAAATCTTTTATTGTTGTAGACAACCGTTCAGCAAACCGACTGTTTGCCGAACGGTACCGAAGCACGACAGGCTATTATTATAAAGGAGAATATCATGTCTGAGAAAGTTGTAATTGATGAAGAAGAATGTATTGGCTGTGAAGCGTGTGTGGAATGTTGTCCCTCAGTATTTGCCTTTGATGACGATAAAGTGAAAGCTTATGTTCTTGACGATGCAGATGCTGGAGAAGATTGTGTCGATGAGGCGATAGCTTCATGTCCAGCACAGTGTATTTCTAAAGAATGACAAAATTTACCGCCTCTATTGAGGAGGGATTTTTAGGTGATGGCAAATATGCTGTAGACTAAGGTGTATAAAAGAGCGAGAAACAGGATGTTGAAAAGCAGTGTCCGGCTTCCTGTTTCTTCTCTTCATTGATTGCTGAATCGACAAATGATTGCCAAGAAACTATTGTCATAGGTGACTTTACTGGAGGTCGACATGAGCTTTGACCCGGATATTGAATTTATCTAATCTCTGAAAGAGACAGGAGGTGACACATTGAAGAAGTGTTATCAATGTGCCTCCTGTTCTGGTGCTTGTCCACTTTCATCAGATCAGCATCCTTTCCCCAGAAAGGAAATGATTTGGGCACAATGGGGAATGAAAGAGCGACTTTTCGATGATCCGGAAGTTTTTTTATGCCATCAATGCGGGGATTGCACCGAAATATGTCCGCGCGGCGCAAAACCTGCCGAAGTTCTCGGTGCGATTCGCGCCTATTTGTACACGTTATATGGCTGGCCGGCTTGGCTTGCGCGGCTGGCAGCCGACATCAAGAACCTGCCGATTTTGCTCGGTGGCCCTGCAATTATCATTTTAGTTATATGGCTTTTGTCAGGTGCCACGCATATTCCATCTACTGATGTGTTTGCTCGTAACGGCTACACCCAGTTTTTCGGACACTGGGATTTTAAATGGTATCTGAAAAATGCTTTCTTCATAGTGTCGATTATAGTGCCTGCTGCAGGTTTAGCTGTATATTCAGTTTTTAGAGGCATCCGTACAATGTGGCAGCGAATGAGCAAAAGAGCCAATCTACAAATAGAATACAGACCTTCTTTTTTAATGTTTTTCACTGAATTTCTCTGGCCCTCCCTCGTTGAAACCATGAAACACAACCGGTTTCGTGAGTGCACAGCTAACACTGACCGAGTCAAGGGACATCTGCCGCTGGTTCTAGGCTTTATTGGTGCCTTTATTCTCACGTGCTGGTCGGCGTTCCGACAAGATCTTATGGGCCTTATCTGGCCTTCTTTTCATGGCCCGCTGCCACTGACGGACCCTTTCAAAACTCTAGCAAATATTTCGGCAATCGCTTTACTGTATGGTGTCTGGGTTCTCTGGAGAAATCGTTTGAAACTTGAGCAAAGAGGCAAAGCAAGCAGGACATTTTATGACTGGTTTCTTATTTGGGAAATAGTCGCCGTGGGAATCACCGGTCTCGGCGCAGAATTGCTGCGCCGACGTTTTAATTCCGGGTCGGTTGCCCGGCCGAGATATTCCAGGGCCGCTCGTGCTGCGCCGACACCAAAGCTGCCAATGATCGGCCGAGTTCGAGCAAAGGTTTTCATCGCCAGGGCAAACCCTTTACCGGGAAGTGCCAGGATATTTTCCTTAAGCACGCGGACATTTTTGAAATTGATTCCCACCGTGTTAGAACAGCGCTGGCCCATTTTGGGGATAGCGCGTCCAATTGAGACTCCCGGCCATTTGGTTTCCACAGAAATGCACAAATCCCTTTGTTTCGACTTTTTGGGTCGATTGTGGCAAAGACTGAGAGATAGTCAGCAACACCCCCGTTGGTAACCCAGTATTTAGTGCCGTTAAGAATATAGTCTTCGCCATCAGCTTTGGCCAAGCAGCGAATACCTGCCACGTTCGAGCCCATTGTTGGTTCAGAAGTGGCAAAAGCGGCCAGCTTAAAGTCTTTGGCGATTGCAGTGAGATATTTATTCTTTGCGACGATATTATCAGAGAGCAGGATCGGTTCCATGCCAAGCGAACTGTCGAAAATCGATGTTGCGAGACCCGGACAAGCCGCGGCTATTTCTTCGGTAATCAAAGCTGAATCCACCAAGCTCAACCCCTGCCCACCAAACTCTTTTGGAATATCACTGCCTATCATCCCAGCATCAAAAGCCTTGCGCAACACCTGCATGGGGAGTTCATCTTGCTCGTCATGATACCATGCAACCGTCAAGATGTGTAGGGACCGCTTTGTCGCTGCTTTAACTCAACAGGCTGGCACACTGCCATTCTCCTTATAATTCCAAGGCAGCCAGCGGTGCAGATGAGCAAAGAGGTCGGCGCTGTTTCTCTGCAGTGCGGTCAGGTACTCAAATGGGTTAATGTTGCCGAGAAAACAGGTGTGGATGAGGCTCATGAACAGGTCGCCGATATATGCCCCATGCTTGGTTTTGAAAAAAAGAGAGTTTTTTCGATGTATAATTGACATCTTGAGAGCCCGTTCACAGACGTTATTGTCCAACGGCGCCTTTTCAACCCGGAGAAAGAGCGTCAACGCCGACCAATGGTCGAGCATATAGTTGATCGCCTTTCCCAGACTGGAATTAGGTTCGACCTTCTTCTCGGCAAACTGCCGTTCCAGCCATTGGTGCAGATTTTTCATCAACGGGCCGCTGTTGTCCTGATGAAAACGCAAGCGCTGCTCAGGCGTCATGCCTTGCGTGGCGGCAATTGCGTCAAAATGGTAGACCTTCCCCAATGTTTCGACGAAGTATTGACATTCATCGGGAAAGTGGTCGGCCACCTCGACAAAATTGCGGCGGCCGTGTGTGAGACAATTTGCCAGCAGGATCTGGAACTCTTCGGAGGTATTGCGCGACAAGGCATCACACATCTGGATAGGTGGATCAAGACCGTGTTGCCGCTTGTCCAGAATGGCCGCCAGGTTTTCGCCGGCGTGTTTGCTGCCGGTGCAGAATATGGCGATCTTGCGACCGTTGAAGATCGAGAGGATGCCAAGTTTTGTCCTGTTTTCAATTCAAGTTAACAGTCTAGAAGTGTCAAGTAAGATCGAAGAGTTTGGTTATTGAAATGATATATGGAAAGGTTAATGTCCACTTGTGCCGTACCACCTTTATGGGTATATCAGCCTTTCTTGTTAAGCAAAACCGTCAATTTGTCGGGATAGATTTCATGAGGCTTTTTTCAATCCGCGGCATAATTTGCGACAACAAGTCATCCCGTTGCAGATACGGACATGGCCTGCCATAGGGAAAATCGCGACACTGCTGCGGCCGCCATTGATGAATCGAGCAGCGTTTGCTTAACCTATCGTCACGGAGGAAGATACAGGATCCGTCCGGTTTCACTTTAAAGGTGTTTTTACCTTCCAGAAATCGTTTCCTCACCTCGCCATCGGTCAACTGAAAATGCCGGGCCAGCCGATTGATATCGATGGCGGTCAGATACAGGGTCGACCCCTCCTGGCGATAACAGCAAATCCCTGGGCAGTAATTGCAAAATACCAGGTTCATAGACTGTTCTTCCATTTTTTATATCTCGTCTATTATCTCTGTGGTCAGGTCAAAGGTTGATCTGTATGGGTATCAGGCATGCAGGTTACCGGCATCTTTTTTCAAGCCCCAAAATCAGCGCACCGAGAGTTTGTTGAAATTTCGGCACCAGGGTCGTTGGAGGAACGGATGTAAATCGTGTTCCTATCGAGTAATAGAACCCGGATTAATGACCGAAAGCAAGTATGATCTCGTTTAGATTCGCGAGGAAGAAGCTGAAGATCAAAAAATATACATAAGGTTTGGCAACCTCATAGTAACCGTATAGCATGCACCTTATGATGTTTCCCGAAATAGCAACAGCTGTTCAATACATGATCTTCTTTCTCTTTATCTCTTTTATACGCACGTACAACTTCTTCATCGGTACCAACAATTGAAACGAAATAACCCGTGCCGAAAAAATCATACCAGCACAATTCTTCTTTTGACCCATATGGGTCCGCGCTATGTTTACTTGCATTCCCATTTCGAGTGGCTTAAGCTTTGCGTGTTGTTCATGAAGCCTCCTCCTCGTGACTTTGATCGGTTCACAGGACAGTGAGGCTTAATGATTTTTCAGGAACTGTCAAACTTTTATTGTCCCCCGGCAAAGCCTCGGGTTTACATAGAAGAAATTATGGTGGCCAACAACACCTCGCTTTTTATAATGATATACAGAAAGAATTAGTGTTAGGCAAAGTAAAAGATTCCGCACGTTCGTTATGCGAAGGAGGCAGTATGAACAACGCAGCCACCAATGAGAGATGCACCGTTGACACTAAAACGCCATCCATTCTTGACAGGTTGTCCCAAAAGATGATTTTCAGGTTGCTCGGTGCCATGCATTTTGGGCAAATTGTTGTAAAGGACGGTGAAAACCGGTGGACCTTTGGCTCAGACGAGACTCTCACCGCTTATGTAACCATTCGTGATCCGAGTTTTTATCGCCAGGTAGTCTTCGGCGGATCTATTGGCGCAGGAGAAGCGTATATCGGTCATCTCTGGGATGTTGACGATCTCACAGTACTGTCGAGGATAATGGTGCTGAACATGGACTTGCTGGATCGCATGGAACGTGGTCTGGGTTGGATTCTCCAGATTTTTCGCCTGCTAGGCCATGTCACCCGACACAATTCTCGAAAAGGATCCAAACGAAATATTATAGCCCATTATGACCTTGGCAATACGCTGTACAAGTCGTTTCTCGACCCGACCATGATGTATTCGGCTGCGATCTATCCAAAGGAGTCAAGCAGTCTTGAAGAAGCATCCTTTCATAAACTTGAAACCATTTGTAAAAAACTCGACCTGAAACCAACCGACCGGGTGATCGAAATAGGCAGTGGCTGGGGCGGTTTTGCCATTCATGCTGCCCGCAATTACGGCTGCCATGTTACGACAACCACCATTTCCGAGGCTCAATATGTAGAGGCAAAAAGCCGCATTTTGGCAGCTGGTCTTGCTGATCGTATTACCCTTTTGAGAAGCGACTACCGTGATTTACAAGGCAGTTTTGACAAGCTGGTGAGCATCGAGATGGTCGAGGCAGTAGGGCGAAAATACTTACCGACCTTTTTTAAAAAATGCGGAGATCTGCTTGGTGATAACGGCATGATGCTGCTTCAGGCGATCACCATACGTGACAAAAAATATGACCAATATTCCCGGTCAGTTGATTTCATTCAGCACCATATCTTCCCCGGCGGCCACATTCTGTCGGTCAGCAAAATGCTCACTCTCATTACATCGAAGACCGATATGGTCGTTCGCCATCTCGAAGACTTTGGGCTTGATTATGCAAGGACTCTGCGCGACTGGAGAAAACGTTTCAACGAGGCTTTTCCCTCCCTGAGGGAACAGGGCTACGACGAGCGTTTCAGAAGACTCTGGGAGTATTATCTCTGCTACTGCGAAGGAGGCTTTCAGGAGCAGTCAATCAGCGTCGTACACATTCTGGCAAACCGTCCGAAAAACACCATTGATGGGGTGAGCGAGTGAATCCATTCATTAATATCGGGATTAACCAGGCAATCTGGTTTCTGTGCGTCCTCGGGGGCCATGCCGGGGCACTTTTTGCCCTGCCCTTCCTGGTTCTGAACATTCTTCTATCTTCGAACCGGCGTGCTGACCTGCAGATGATTGCCCTGCTACTGCCAATAGGTGTGCTCATAGACTCCATTCTTCAGGGCATCGGTTTCTTCAGTTTCACATGGACAGGCTTTCCCATCCCCTTCTGGTTAGCAGTGATCTGGGCAGCCCTGGCCTTCCTGCCACATCACAGTCTGGCGTGGATGAAAAAGCGACGACTGGTCTCAGCGCTCTTTGGCGCGCTCGGCGGACCTCTTGCCTATTGGGCTGGAGGTCGACTTGGAGCTGCCACCTTTCACTGGCCACTTTTTTCTTCATTGGCACTTCTTGCAGTAATTTGGGCCCTTTTATGGACAGGGACTATGGCTTTTGCCCAATGGCAAACGCTCCATACTGCTGACGATATTCAAACATCGGATTGACCCATGGCCTGATTGTTGAAATGAAACCCTGCGGGTTATACTCTCACTCAGTAAAGCTTTGCCGGATCTCTTCCAAACGCCGGCGATTCTTGCCCAGATCCGAATATCCCAATCGCGAGGCGGAGCGAACCTGAATAAGCCGCTGCTCAGCATCCATCAAAAATTCTCCGTCATCGACAAACAGGAGAGTATGGAACTCAACCCGCAGATAGCCTGGACGTTCTTCAATAATGGTGGTATCTCCCCGACCATCAAGTACCTGCTTTAAGCGGACAAAGGCCATTTCAGGTGTATCTTCGAAAACCAGCGGGGTTATTCGGTGTGCCTCGTCCTCAGCCTGGCTCAATACACAATTTGGAGAACGGGGGCAGGCGGCCAGTCGACCATCGGATACTCCCGGATGATTTGCGCTTTTCCCGGCGCAAGCCGAGAGAAATGTAGTGAAAATGCTCATAAAAATGATCCTTCGCAGATAGTGTTTCATTGTCTACAATCCATTATTCATGGTCTTCATCAATCGAATAACCGCCAACTCTTTTGCTTTTGCTTCAATATCGACGGTCATGATACGCTCCCGCCAACAGGCGGGAATATCATCTGGATTTACATAATCGGCATGAGGTTTGGGATTCCCTTCCCCCCAGCCGGTCTTCGGTGACGACAGGTGGCAATATTGCTCCCTCCCTTGGCGCTGCCATGTTGCCGCGGCGAGCTGAGTCGCCTCCTCTACTGACAAACCATCCGGTTTGCAGCGATGGTGATGAACATCATAGACCAGGGGAATGGCCAGTTTGTCACATACCGGCAGCAGGTCGGATACGGTATAGCTTACATCGTCATTTTCCAGGGTCAAGCGGCTGCGCACATTCTCCGGCAAATCGGCAAAAACTTGGCTAAAACGCTGCAGAGCTGATAATTTATCGCCATAGACCCCGCCGGCATGTAGATTAATGACACCCGCTCCTACTGCCTCCGCCAACCATGCCTGATACTCCAATTCCCGGATGGAACTGGCAACAACCCGAGGATGAGGTGAGGAGAGGACAACAAACTGATCAGGGTGGAAGCTGAGGCGAATGTCATGCTGCTGCGCAAAAGATCGAACGACGCCGAGCAGGTTGCCAATTTTTTCTCCATCGGGGAGATCATCAAGGCTGTAACCAACTTCGGGATGGGTCATCCGTGGAAACAGCGGCGACATGACACGAAATGCCCCGATGCCAAGGCGATGGACTGTGTGCACTGCCTGAACGAGGCTTTGGCTATTGGCATAGCAGAGTCCGGACAACTTTTTCAGCTGTTCACCGCGCGGCATGGAGGAAAGTGCCCTGGCGGTGGTTATCCGAAAGGCAATTTTCTCATCTTTAAAGTGGCAGCACAGACCAAAGCGCATAGGGTCCCTTTCTTCACAAGCCATGTTATGATCCGTTATTGCAGATATATCCTATCCTGATACCATAAGTCGGATTGTTTTTTTTCACGAGTATTCTGTTCGGTTTGTCACAGCGCGATTGAATATTAACCATAAGTCGACCCAAGTTCATGAAGAGCGACCAGTTGACCCCTCTTGGGTAATGATTATCAAAGAATAAAGGTTTTTGCCTTACCATTACTTTGGAATTCCTTTTTGGAAAAGTGATTTTGACAACTTTTATGAGTCAGACAAAGACGATGTTCAAAACAAAGCCTAAAAACTCAAAAGGAAAAGACGCTGCATTCGCGACCCATACCCCCGATCACCAACAATGCGGCGGTCCCAGTCAACCCATTGCCTCAGTTCATTTTATGAAATCTTTTACTGTAATCGCATTACTCACCCTTCTCAGCTCTTGCGTTTCTTCCCAACACGGTAGCCAACCACCACCCTTGCAGACCGTTTCCCATGTCGATCTTCATCGCTATGTCGGCCTGTGGTACGAGATCGGCCGTTACCCAAACAGTTTCCAAAAGGACTGCAAGGACAGTACCGCCATGTATACCGTTCGCCCTGACGGTAAGATAGATGTAGTAAACAGTTGCCGGGACGAACAGGATGGCAGTTTGCGCGAGGCCAAGGGACGTGCCTGGGTGGTCGACAAAGACAGCAATGCCCGACTCAAAGTTTCTTTTTTCTGGCCATTCCGCGGAGATTACTGGATTATCGGCCTCGGCCGGGACTATGAATACGCAGTTGTTGGAACCCCGAACAGGCGATATCTCTGGATACTCAGCCGCACCCCGGAAATGCACCCTGATATTTTAGAAAAAATAGTTCAGAACGTGGAGAAGCAGGGCTTTGTTCGAAGCAATATTATCTTCCATAACAAGGGTAACTTATTATGAGCATGATTTTTTGGGTGAAACTCTACCTTCTGACCATTCCGGTATTCTTTGCCATTGACATGATCTGGCTGGGCTATGCCGCACGAAATTTTTACAAGACGCAACTTCACCACCTGCTCAGCCCTGAAGTGAACTGGCCGGCGGCCTTTCTTTTCTACTTCGTCTATATCGTCGGCATTATCTTTTTTGCGGTGCGACCGGGGCTTGAGGCCGGGTCTCTGGCCAGGACCTGTCTGCTTGGAGCACTTTTCGGCTTTTTCACATATGCCACCTATGATCTCACCAATCTGGCAACCCTGCGCAACTGGCCGATTGCCGTGGTCCTCGTTGACATTGCCTGGGGGACACTGCTCTGCACTCTGGTTGGTGGAGGTTCATACCTGATAGGTGTCTGGCTTCAGTAGCAAAAAAAGGAGAATCCGACCATGGCCGCCCTCTTCCTTACCGCCGCTTTACTGCTTTTTGGCTATATGTGCTGTATGTTTCTTGTCGGTCTCAAGGCCCGTGACAACAGTCTGGTCGATATTGCCTATGGCCCCGCCTTTCTTGTTGCCTGCTGGGGAACATGGTTTCTCAATGAGGGATTGACTGTGCATTTCCGCCCCCTGCTGCTACTGGCACTTCTTACCCTCTGGGGATTGCGTCTTGGCCTGCATATCGGCCTGAGGCATCGCGGCCAAGGGGAAGATTTTCGCTACCGTAAATTTCGTGAGGATTGGGGCGACACCATAATCTGGCGCAGCTTTCTGCAGATCTATATGCTCCAGGGTGCGGTTGTTTTTGTGGTTGCTAGCCCGATACTGCTGAGCATCGGGGCACCGGGGGGTGGTTTGGCATGGAGCGATCTTCTTGGAATACTGCTCTTTTCTCTTGGTTTTTTCTTTGAAGCGATCAGCGACTGGCAACTGACCGTCTTCAAACGAGGCGGCGCCAACAAAGGTAAAATCATCATGCATGGGCTGTGGCGCTATAGCCGCCATCCCAATTATTTTGGCGAGGCAACGCTGTGGTGGGGCATTTTTTTTATCGGCCTGGCTGGGCCATTCGGCCTGTATGGACTGATCAGCCCACTGACCATCGCTTTTCTCCTCCTCAAGGTCTCGGGCATTCCCATGCTTGAGGCAAAATATGAGGGGAATCCGGAATTTGCAGCCTACAAGGCGAGAACCAATGGTTTTTTCCCATGGTTTGAGCGTAAAACCGATAGCAAAGGGAGACGATTATGAAAGCCAATCTGTTATGCGGAAAAGAGACAATTCATCTCGAACTGCCGGATTCCACCCTACTCATTGAGAACAAACCCGCAGAAGCGCTTACCAACCCAGAATCTGCTGTCCTTGATGCTCTGTTCCACCCCATCGGCACTCCTCCGCTCAAAGAAATCGCCAAAGGCCGCAACAACGCCTGCATTGTCATTTCGGATATAACCAGACCTGTCCCCAATAAAATCATCCTTCCCCCGTTACTGAAGACCCTTGAAGAGGCAGGTATGGCCGCTGAGAATATCACCATTCTCATAGCTACGGGTATGCATCGGCCTAACCTTGGCGACGAGCTTCGTTCCATGGTTGGCAAAGAGATCATGGACAACTACAAAATCATCAATCATTACTGCCAGAAAACAGAGGAATTAAGAGAAATTGCCAGAATTGACGACGCACCCATTGAGATAAACAGCCACTACCTCGACGCCGATCTCAAAATTCTTACCGGTTTGATTGAGCCACATTTCTATGCAGGTTTTTCAGGAAGTCGAAAATCGATTCTGCCAGGCATCTCCAGCTTTGAAACAATGAAATTCATGCATTCCTTCAAGGTGATAGATCAACTGCAACAGGCAAACTGCCGGCTGGAAAACAATCTATTTCACCAGTACGCCATGGAGGTGACAGAGAAAGCAGGAGTCGATTTCATTCTTAATGTGGTCATCAACAAAGAACGTCAGCTGGCAGGCGTATTTGGCGGCCATTATGATCTTGCCCATCAGGCGGGATGCCAGCTCGTTGCCGAACACGCGGTGGCAAACCTGGATGAAAAAGTGGATCTGGTTGTCACTTCCGCAGGAGGCTACCCACTTGATGCAACTTTTTACCAGGTTTCAAAATGTCTTATTGCCGCGCGGGATATCCTCAAGGAAAACGGCACGATCCTTGTTACCTGCGGTTGTGAAGAAGGCCTGGGCAGCGAAGAATTCTGCACTATTATGCGATCGAACCCAACCCCTGCTGACTTTAACCGCCATCATAGCGATCCGGACAATTTCGTCATTGACCAGTGGTGTGCGCAAAATATTTATCAGGCTCTGGCTCATGCCGGTAAGATATTTATTTATTCTCCGGGGCTGTCAGAAGAGGATGTTGCTCGATTTCAGGGAATCAAAGTCATGGACTGCCAGGCTACCGTCGATGATTTGCTGAAAAAGCACAAGAACGTTGCGGTAATTCCGGATGGCCCATATGTGGTGGGAAAGATAGTCAATCAATGAAGGATTGCTTCTACTAAAGCTGAAAAAGCGTAACGGAGCTTTGATAATTCACATGAGCAACGCCATTACATCAACAGATCGGCTGAGAGGCGCGCTTCTCGGCATGTTTATCGGCGACGCCCTGGCAATGCCGGTCCACTGGTATTATAACACCGAGGCCCTCGTAAAGGATTATGGCAGGGTTACCGATTACCTGGCCCCCCGTAATCCACATCCCGACTCCATTCTCTGGCGTTCATCCTACTCAGCGCCGCCTGGAACTGCTGACATACTCCACGATCAGGCACAATACTGGGGCAAAAGAGATATCCATTACCACCAGTTCCTTCGGGCGGGGGAAAACACCCTCAATGTTCAGCTGGCAAGAGAACTTCTGCTCCTGCTTGAGGCCGACGGCAACTACTCAGCCACATCCTGGCTCAACAGGCTTATTGCTTTCATGACCACCCCCGGCAGTCATCAGGATACCTATGTTGAAGAGTATCTCAGGCATTTTTTCATCAACTATGGCAAAGGCAAAGAGCCTTCTCAGTGTGGCCGGATGGACGAAAAACATATTGGCGGCTTCAGCCTGATGCTGCCGTTGACCATTGCGCTTTCCAAGAACGCCGCTGCTGCAAGTAAAATTTCCTTGCAGCACCTTGGGTTAACCCATGGTGGCTCTGCCATGAGACAATGGGGTGAGTTGATTTGCATCACCCTTCTCAACCTTCTGCAGGGACAAACACTCCATCATTCCATAGCCGCCGGGGCGAGCCAGTCAGCACTGGACCTCGACGCCCAGACCCTTGAGAACCTGACCGACTACCCGGATTCGATTGTTGTCGGGAGACATTTCTCATCAGCCTGTTATGTTGAGCAATCTGTTCCGGCAACACTCTATCTTGCCCTCAAATATCAAGACGCACCAGAGGACGGAATGATTGCCAACACTATGTGCGGCGGCGACAATGCCGGTCGCGGGGCAGTTTTGGGAGCTCTGCTGGGGGCTCTGAATGGACAGCAAGGGTGGCCCGCGCGGTGGATTGAAGGCTTGGTCCATCCTCCACCTGTTATCCTGCTTGACTCATGACAATACAAGGAGAAAATCCGGTCTCATACTACACAGGAGGTAAGAAAATATGGAGTTTGATGTTGTTATCATCGGTGCGGGAATCGCGGGATTGAGCTGCGCCCTTACGCTCCAGAAAAACAATCTCACTTTTGCCATCGTCGAGTCTGGAGATACACCCGGCGGAAGAATTCAAACAGATGTTAAAGATGGATTCCGTCTTGACCATGGCTTCCAGGTGCTGCAGACCGGGTATCCCGAAGCTCAGAAAATACTGGACTATAAGGATTTGAAACTGCAAAAGTTCCCGGCTGGCGTGGCTGTACGATACAATGGGAATTTCCATATTATTGCCGACCCTCGACATCATCCCCGATATATTCTGTCAACTCTTACATCGCCGATAGGTACCCTGAAAGACCGTCTCTGCATGGTGCGCCTGGCTCGCTCAGTAGGTCAGGATAGCTTTGCCAGAATTTTTACTCGTCCGGAACAGAAAACCATCGATTTTCTGCATGAACAGGGGTTTTCAGAAGGGTTTATAAAAAGATTTTTCGGGCCATTTTTTGCCGGAGCCTGCCTTGACCCGGGCATCCAGGCTTCCAGTCGTGTTCTGCAATATATTTTCCGCATGTTTGCTAAAGGAGATGCCGCACTCCCCTCCCAGGGCATGGGCGATATACCGAGGCAATTAACAGCAAAGCTTCCCCAGGGAGCCGTTCGCCTGAACTGCAAAGCAATACATATCGACGGCACTGTTGTCACTCTCGCTGATGGCAGTAAACTTATCGGCCGAAAGGTCGTTATTGCGACATCGCAACCAGCTCTTGAACATCTTTTGGGGCAGCCATCCTCTCACTCATCCATCGGCGAGAGTTGCTTGTATTTCGCTGGTCAATGGCGACCACCCTTTAAAGATCCTTTTCTCGTTTTAAATGGAGATGGTAAAGGGCCAATCAACAACATAGCCTTCCCGAGCCTGGTAGCACCAAGTTATTCCGTAACAGGTAAAACGCTTATTGCCGTCGTAGTTTTAGGGCAGAAATATCTCGGCAAGGAAGATCTGGAAAACCAGGTGCGCAGCCAGTGCATTGATTGGTTTGGCAATGCAGCCAGAGACTGGGATCATCTTCGCACATACCACATAGAGCATGCTCTGCCACACCAGGAACCTCCTACCCCGGACCCATACCAGCTTCCCGAGCCAGTTGGTGAAAATCTGCGAGTTTGCGGCGAACATCAAAGCCTGCCGGGAATTCAATGGTCTCTGCTCTCAGGCCGCAAAACAGCAGAGGCGATTGTTGAAGAGTTATGCTGAAAGATTTACGGGATGCATTCCACCAAACGCAGAAGAAAGGCGTTTTGGCAATTGCTCAAGAAAAATTAAAATACTTTGCAAGGCACTCACTTTGTAAGGCACTCAACTTGACCCGGGAGAAAGGATGTCCGCTTTAGAAGAGGAAATTCAGAAAAAAATAGCAAACCTGCTCGGCAGTCAACAGCTGGCAGTATTGTCCACCCAGAGAGACGGGCAGCCGTATTCCAGCTTAATGGCCTTTGCCTTCACACCTGAACTGGCTAACATCGTTGTTGCCACCGGCAAATCGACCCGAAAACATCAAAACCTTATGCAAGAATCGAGAGTTTCCCTTCTCATCGATAACCGATCCAATAGCGAGAATGATTTTCACGCCGCCCTTGCGGTCACGGTCATAGGAAAAGCGCAGCTTATTGGGCAGTCAGAACGACCGGGATACGAGAAAATATATCTGCAGAGACATCCCTATCTTGAAAATTTTCTTACCTCTCCGACAACAGCTTTCGTCAAGATAGCGGTCTCCCACTATGTATTGGTCTCCCGTTTTCAAGATGTAATGGAATACAGGCTAGGCGATGAAAGTGATTTATTTTCCTGACACCCTGCAACCAACAGAAGGCGATCTAAGCGCGGTCATTGGCGGAAAAGGCCAGGCTCTCTTCAAGCTCTATAACGCCGGTTTACCGGTACCAAAACCCGCCTGCATCGGAACCAGTGGGTACGAGCTGTTTGTTGAAAAAAACCATCTGCGAGAAAAAATCAACCTTCTCCTGTACCGAAAAGACCTCAAGGAGATGCGTTGGGAAGAGATTTGGGATGTTTCTCTTCGTATCCAGAACCTGTTTCTCCATGGCGTTTATCCAGCAGAACTGCGTCTCGATATATCAGAACTTATACGCCGACAATTTAACAACCAACCGGTAGTCATTCGCTCCTCATCCCCTGGAGAGGATGGCAGTGCTCTTTCATTTGCCGGTCTTCATGAATCGTATGTCAATGTGTCGGGTATTGACCAGGTCCTAAAAAAAATAAAAAAAGTGTGGGCCTCCCTCTGGTCTGACAGAGCCATTCTCTATCGACAGGAACTTGGCCTGGAAGTGGCAAGCAGCACAATAGCAGTCGTCATCCAGAATTTTATTGAAGGTGAAAGTTCCGGGGTCGTTTTCAGCAAGAACCCGCTCGATGTATCGCAACTGATAATTGAGGCAGTCTACGGCCTCAATCAAGGCCTGGTTGATGGAGATGTTGAACCAGATCGGTGGATTCTTGACCGGAACATAGAAAAACCGCCAATACACAGTCCGCCAGCAGATCGTAAATATCAATTTCTTCGCTCCGCAAATGCAGGGGTTCAGCGACAAAAGCTGCGCCCTGACCTGCAGGCAGTCCCTCCTCTAGATGAAGAACAGGTACAAAAAGTGGCATCCCTGGGAATCGAACTTGAAAAATTCTTTGGCATGGCCCAGGATGTTGAATGGACACGAGGCAATGGTCATTTCCATATTCTCCAGTCCCGACCTGTAACCGCCAGCAGGAATGGAGGGGATCAGTCCGATAAGCGCGCCTGGTATTTGAGCCTGAATCGCAGTTACGATAACCTCTTGCAGCTTTGGCAAAATATCTCCAAGCAGCTCCTGCCGAAGATGGATAACGATTCGAGTTTCTTGGCAAGCGTGGTGCTGGAAAGTTTAGCCGACGCCGAACTCGCCGATGAGCTGGACCGTCGGGAAAACATCAATGAACAGTGGACAACTGTCTACTGGAATGATTTCATTCCCTTCGCCCACGGGGTGCGCTTATTTGGGGAAATCTACAACGACATTATTGAACCAGCCGATCCGTTTGAATTCGTGGCACTGCTGACCGGGCAGGAAATGCTCAGCACAGAACGTAATGCACTGTTACATGAATGCGCCAGGATGGTGAGCGTTGACAACTCTCTAAGGTGTGCTCTTCAGACTGACACCCTAGAAGAAATTGACAATCAGGTCTTTATACAAAAACTCACGCAGTTGAAATCCCGCTTTTCTATGGCAGCACTTGGAGGCGGAGAGGAAGTGAGCATCAATGCCCTGATTACCGCCATGATTTTGCAATATACATCTCTTGATAGTGCCCGCCAGGGGCGACAACTGGAAGTAGATGATAATTCCGAACGACTGAAATCTCTGTTTGTTGCCAAAGCGAGAGAAAAACTGCCAGTCGATCCTGAAAAGCTTCTTGAGATGGCGCGAGCAAGCTACCGTATTCGTGACGACGATAACATTCATATCGGCAGAATCGCTCAGGAACTGGAACGCGCCAAGGCCCATGCCCGAAAACGACTTCAAGCTCGAGGCATTTTGGTCACCCCCGAAAGCTCTGTGAGAGATCTCATACAGATGCTTCATGGTCGTATTCGCCCCACGGCAGGTTCACAACCTTCTGTCGCGCAAAACTCTCACCAGCCTGAAAAACGGGTCAAAGTTCGACAACTGCAAGGTCAGGCGGCAAGCAGTGGCATAGCGAGGGGAAAGGCCAGGGTTATCGCTCCTGGAGGAGAGCTTAAATATTTCAGGAAAGGTGAAGTTCTGGTTATCGACTCGATTGATCCAACTATGACATTTCTGGCCCCTTTGGCTGCCGGGATTATCGAGAGACGGGGCGGAATGCTGATACACGGTGCAATTATCGCCAGGGAATATGGAATTCCCTGTATCACCGGAGTAGTGAATGCGACATCGCTTATTGACACTGGCGATTTTTTAACAGTTGACGGCTATCTTGGGATTTGCACAGTGCAAAGAAGGGAGCACCACTGACACCTGCTCAGCCATTTTAGTTGGCGTTGCCTTGATAAAAAAAACAGCCCTTGTTACTCATCGAGCAACAAGGGCTGTGTGAAAATCACTCGATCATTAATGGGGTCTTTCCATGTATCGGGAATTTCTTCACAGGCTGTCAATTTCTGTAGTCAATCGACATGTATCATGATTAGTTTCTGTGTATGCACAACATAACCCTCTGTTACTCTACCCATCGTCCGGAAACACTGGTACTTACAGCCAGGATCATAAAGGAACATGATGTCATTCTTCTTGAAGAGCCTCTTCATCCTGATTTCCACTAGGCACTTGGCGGTGCCGTCAAGCTCGAAGACCATTTGCTCGAACTCGATATAGATTATCCGGCGTTTGCCCTGGGTCAGTACCGACTGCTCCGGTAATGCTTCAAGGCCGGAAAAGAGATAATGCAGGTTGAACCATATTTTGATCATTTACTGTGGATCCAATATTTTTTTGCTGACGGTCATCGCCCGGATGAAATCCCCCCAAACACGCCTGCCCATGCTGTGTATTGTGCCGAACATGAGGCGACAAAATGTCTGATAGAGTACTATACCGAAGTCGGTGACGATGATTTCCCAAAAATACTGGCGGCCATGAATGCCTTTGCCATGGCAGATGCCAGGCGATTCATCCTGCGTGATTCATTGCGGGCAAAGCGCATTATCGAAGTATTGGTTCCAGGAAAAAACACGTATATCGAGGCCGGTTCAATGGATCTTTTATTGAAGCGATTGCTTGGCAAAAGTCTCTCAAAAGAATGGCGCCTTCGAATCCGGGACATTGACAGAGAGGCCCTGAAAATACTCACCCTCCACGGCAGCCTTCTGAGTCCTGGCGATGAACTGACGCTGGACTATATTTTTGGACGCAGGGTCAGCCAACAAAAATGGCAGCTGTGCTGTGCCCAGGCACTGATATATTCCAAGATTATCATAAAAGAAGAGATATCGAGTGGCGATAACAAATTTCCTCACGCCCGCAATGAGTTTGAGTCGATAACTGCGGTGAAAAAGCTTTCCCTTGAAAAATGCAGAATACTTTTCCACCAAATCAGGCTCCGTACCTCGGCTGAAGCTGCTGATATGACGAAAATATATTTGAAAACAACAAGAGAGTGAGCCGAACATGATCCGCTTTACAAACAACAGGATATCAATCTGCAGGAACATGGCGGCACCGGCGGAGAGCGTCTGGGATATCCTGACAGATACCCAACTCTGGTCAATATGGGGGCCTTCTGTTTTTGCTGTCGACTGCCGGGATCGGCATATCCGGCTGAGCAGCAAGGGGCGGGTGCAGACACTGTTTTCTCTCCGGCTGCCCTTCACGATTTGTGAATTCAGGGACCTGGATTTCTGGAGCTGGCGGATCGGCTCGTATAGCGCGACCGGTCACAAACTCATCCGGACATGTGATACGTCGTCGACACTCTGCTTTGATATGCCATGGTGGGCGGCGGCCTACCTCCCTGTCTGCTGGCTGGCGTTGATACGCATCGGAAAAATTGCTTCCCGGCATTGATTGTATTTTAGCAGAGGACATTTTGCCCTAACAGGGGTACTATTTTCTTTGACCAATGGAACAAACAGTCAGGAAGGAGCGTATCATTGCGCAGCGGATTGTGATATATGGCGGTTCAGGCGGGATCGGCTCGACAACCGCCAGGCTTTTACGGGCAAGTGGACACGACCTCCACCTCGTTGGCAGGAACAAGGCAAAGCTTGCTCCACTCGCAGCTGAACTGGATGCCGACTTCACCGTCGGAGATGTCTGCGAAGAAACCCTTTTCTCCAGGGTAACTGAGGAATTCGCCGCTCCCTGGGATGGACTTGTTTATAGCGTTGGAACCATCACCTTCGGCAGTATTCGACGACTTACCAGGGCTGATTTTCTTCAGGATTTTCAAGTAAATGCCCTGGGCGCGGCACTTGCTATACAAGGTGGGTTGTCTGCTTTAAAAAAAAGTGCTGGTTGCCCCTCGGTGGTTCTCTTTTCTAGTGTTGCGGTTCTCCCTCCGTAGGGATGGCAAAGGGTGCTGTGAGCGGCTTGACATTGTCCCTTGCCTCAGAGCTGGCACCCAAAATTCGGATCAATGCCGTTGCCCCCTCTTTAACGAAGACCCCGCTGGCTGAGTCGATTTTGGCCAATGAAAAGGTTGCCTCGGCGCTGACAGAGCTTCACCCCTTAAAGAAACTTGGCACCAGTACAGATATTGCCAATCTTGTCGTTTACCTACTTTCTGATCAGGCAGGTTGGATTACTGGACAAATCATCAGCATCGACGGGGGGGCGCTCGACTCTCCGGCCCGCCGGCTAGAACGGGTGTGGAATTCCATATGACACAAAACCATGCACAAAACTTAAACTCTGGCTAACGCTACAGTATATCGTGACTTTTAACGTGAAGCTGAGGGGCGCGACGTTAATAGCGTCCCTCTCAAGCGCCTTGTTTGCTCGGTTATCTCAGTTTTTTTTGCCACATAAACTCCATTGCTGACGTTATCCTTGTACGTTTCGTAGAGTTTTTATGCTCAACGACTACCTTGCTTGAAGAACGGTATATAGATGCCGAGAAGGTGGTTTTGATAATGGATAATCTCAATACTCACAACGTCGCCTCATTATATTTGGCTTTTCCTCCCAAGGAAGCAAGGAAATTGGTGAATCGCCTGGAGATTCATTACACACCAAAGCATGGGAATTGGCTCAATATAGCAGAAATTGAACTCAGTGTTTTGAAGCGTCAGTGCCTTTCAGTCCGAATCGATTGTATTGAAAAGATGCGGGGAAAGGTGGCGGCATGGAATATTGATCGTAACAACCGACAAACAACAGTAGACTGGCAATTTAAAACAGATGACGCTCGAATCAAACTGAAACGGTTGTATCCAAAATATTAAATTATACAGTGCACTAGGAGCAGGAAAGAGTACGAGAAGAAAATCGTTGCCCGCAAGGAAAAATCCAGGAAGACCGACAAAAAGTCTCGTGGGCGCGGTCCTAAACGGCCACCCTGGGGCCGCATAAGAAAGATCAGGCTAAATTGACTGACGAAGAATCCCGCATCATGCCATCCTCGGACAAGGGATTTGTTCAGGCTTATAATGGTCAGACGTCAGTGGATGGCGAGACCATGCTTATCGTCGAATCGCACATCAGCCAAGCGCCAAACGATGAGCAGGAACTGGTGCCGGCCCTTGCATCTCTTGCTGCCCTGCCCGATAAACTGGGTAAGGTGGATACCATTTTGGCCGATGCCTGTTATTTCAACAGTGACAAGCTGACCGCCTGTAAGAAGTCCGAGATTGAGCCATTCATTCCACTGAATAGTGGTAAAGCACAACCAGCCGCTCGTGGAGAGATTTATTACCCCCCGAACCATGCCGCAAGACGCAGAGCCGAGCGACAAGATGAGATATAAACTGAAGACAGTCGAGGACCGTAAAACTTACGCAGACCGAAAGAGCACGATCGAAACGGTATTCGGCATTATCAAACAAATACTGGGCTTCAGACAATTTTTGTTTCGGGGTCTGAATACGGTCGCCGGAGAATGGACACTTGTGTCCATCACTTGGAATATAAAGCGAACGTTTGTTTTGAAATGCTAAGATTTATCAAAGATAAGTTGACCTGATTTGCGCGATGTAAAGACAAATCTGGCCAAGCAAATGATACATATTATCGACTTTAAATCAAACCAGGATTCTTAACTTTTCGAGTCTTCGTCTGGTTGCCAATGGAAACCGACAGGCTCCTGAAAAAGATGGTTACCAAGCACAAATAAGCCTTACGCAATATTGCGGCTCTATATAACTTGTTCAAACTGGAAGTGAGGTCGGTTAACTTTAAGGTGTTATGCGTGATTAAAGAAAAAAATAAATGCGTCCCCTTTTTTCCGGTTAGCTGTAATTCCAGCGTCGCGCTTTCTGGAGAATTTCAAGAACCAGCGCACGCTTGCCTTGGATATAATCTGTGGGGCGCTGGGACTTTCCTGATAATTTAGTTTTTAGCTCGCCGTATTTATTGGCTTCTTCAGAATGCGCCCTCAGGAAATCACGGAAAAGCAGCAGATCGCACCACTCCGGACAATTAATTTCGACAATATGAACGAAATGGGATCGCGGGTGACCCCGATAGAGGCAGAGACCATTCCTTCGAGCCCGGATATAGCCATATCCAAGACCACGCAAGGCTTCAAGATGTCCTTTTGTCAATTCTGCGAATCTTGTTCCGATCAGGATGTCTATAACGGGTTTGGCTACTAAGCCTGGAACGGCAGTGGAGCCGATGTGCTCCATAGTAGCAAATAGATGATCAAAGGTGGAAAGTGCAGAAAGAATTCTAGCTTTCTCGTCAGCGAACAGGCGAGGCCACTGGATATCGTATTCAACAACGTTAACCATGTTCCTTGAATTGGGCGCCCATGGAACGGGGAGTCGAACCCTCAGGCTATTGAGTTTACGACGCTTCGCTCTTTCCAGTTAGGTATGCCAACACGCGGCTTACGGTTCTGAATCCTGCTTACATCATTCCATCAACAATACGTTACCGTACTTTCCTGCGCACCAAGCGTCTTTGTACCATGAGCAATCATAAGATGACATAAATTGTTGATGCAGTCAAATAAAAAAGGCTGCTGGAAATATAGTCTCGTCCACTGCCGATTCATGGCGAGATCCTGTCTCGCTGTATCTGCGCCGGAGCATCCAAGGCTCTTTTCGAATTGGTTGCCAACAATTCGGCAACCACCCAGATTCGTGCAGGTATCGGCTGGTTTTCCGGGACGACACGGATCCCAATCGGGAATCCACTGAGATTGTTTTGCCGAATTACCATGAAAGGCCCCAGTACTCCATGAACGCGTATCCCCTCCACTTCCGTTTCCTTCGTATCCTTAATCTCAGTGCGGCTCAATGTTGCAACGGTGTCGGTGATACTGATGCTCCTTGCATTCCCTACGAAAATGCCGTGCCGATCGCGCCTATACGACGGCGGAATCAGGCAGTGCACGGTGTTACGGGAGAGGACGACCTGTTTCACGGATTCCGGACCTGCAACCTCCGGATTGGATAGTCCGATATGAATTCCCTGTATCGCATCCTCTACAATATTCTCAAGGATTTGAGCAATTCCAACCCGTGTTCCTGCGACTACAATCCCCTGGCCGCACGCGCGCAAGGATTGGCGGATCACTTCAAGCGTGTTCCGCCCGGCTTTCGAAAGTGAATTTATCTTGAGTCCAGCCGCGAGTCCTCTGGAAAATCGTCTAAGCGCTTCTTCCTCACCTCCGGGGGCGGTTGCCACGTTCTTTGGCGCAATTTTAGCAAAATCACGCAGTAGAGGTTCAGCCAAGGATGTTGCGACGACGTTGATCCGTAAATTCGATTTTATTAATTTGATCTCCTTTGTAGCGGACGATGCCGCCGTGCTGAAACCTGCCATAATCACTGACTCCAAGATGCCGACGAAAACCTCGGGCAGCGAAAAAAACGGATATTTCTGCACTTCTGCCATTGATATATGGTTTTCTCGAATTACGGCGTGGTCGGCGTTTACAAGCAAAATCCCGGTCTGCCAAGCACCGACGAGAAGCCGGTTGCGCTCGATCAGGATGCGATCCTTTGTTTCGTTTTCTTTGCAGCGAATTGTCACGCAACTCTGCCTGCGACCAGAAGCATCTGGACAAGAGAAATCGCAATCGCTCACCTGAACATTCGTACAATCTATGAAGGTTATGGCTCCGTTTAAGTGCTTTTCATTAATCTGAATATTGGATTTAGAAGGTCGAGATTCGATATGAAGATCTCGAACGATGGTGGATTCGCAACCATCAAAAAGGAAGGCGGTCTCGTGTCCGGACACAATAATTCGAGAACCGGGTCCCGCACCGACCATCTTGACGGAGTTGAGTTTTTTAAATTTCAGAGTCTGATTCAAATTAAAGTCACCCACCTGAAAGCAGATGCTTACATCCTGTCCTTCCTGGAAATAACCCAACAGCCTCTCCCAACCAGGGACAGGAGCCACAACAATCGAACATCCTCCCCTCCACCACCGGGACGTCAACGAGACGAAAGGCGCACGGCAGTCTCGCACCTCAGGTTCCAGGCGTTTTCCATTCTGGAATTTCCATCGTATCAATGCCAGCGGTGCGCGATAACGACGGATACCATGCGGTGCGCGGCCGTTAATGCTACCGATTTCCCAAGGCACGACGACATCCGGGGCCGCGGGGCGCGCGGCTATGATCCAATAGTCACCTGTGCGCAACGGGCTGCCGCTAAAACTGACAGTTAAACCGGTGTTACCCAAATTGCCGGTGGCTATGGGTATTGCAGCGGGCGAAGTGAGGTCATCACCGCGGTCCCAAACGCGCAGGAAAAAAAAGTCCTGTTCAGAAGTGCCGTCGTAGAAGTCACTTTTGTCGCTGCGAGTTTTCCATTGGGTACCGAAATTAGCAGGCAGTGGCGTACCTATTTCAAAGGTTTTGTCGTCCGGGTTATAGCTGACTGTGACTTTGGTCAAGTGTCCGGCGATGTCTGCAATTCGTTCGCCATTGGACAGTACCGCAGACCAGGGCAAAATTTCGATGACTTGGTTTTGCAGCGGCCAATGCACCGCATCTTTAGGTTCGGTCAATAACTTCACTTTGACAAGTTGGCCGTTTTTTGCACTGGCTTGTACACGATACAAAGGTGAAACGTTGTTATAGCCCCAGGTGTAGGTAGTGGGGCTAATCATTTGTACACGTATTGCTTGGTTTTCCACACCAAGATAACCACCCGCAATAGGTGGCGAGCATAGATCGGGCATGCTCTTGGGTGCGCTGAAGCCGACGATGAGCTTGGCCGTGGTGGCGAGTTCCATGTCCGGGGCCAAGGTGCCTAGCGAGGAGAAACTGGTGCTGGTCAATGCACTATTCCAAGCCGCCGTGCATTCGTCGCTACTGGCGTCGGTCAAAATGTGCACGCGATGCATGGTGCGTTGGCGCACTGAGGTATCGGCACCGGACAAGGCCACTTCAAACAGTTCTTCGTCTTCGATGGCCGTAACCGGTTGTTGCCAGGCTTCTATCCAAACCAGGTCAACGCGTGTCCGGCCCGCGGCCGGAGCTGTGGGCCAGTCCGCCGCCGGGTCGAAATTGACCCAATTTTTCTGCAAATGAAAGGCTTGGTCTTTGGTGAGTTCGAGATGGAGCCCGCCGAGATAAAGGTTGCCAGCGCTCAAGGTGAAGCTTGGTTTCCCTGAGACGACGGTTACATTTTTCGTCAAA
This sequence comes from Desulfocastanea catecholica, assembly GCF_054657295.1. Classification (NCBI taxonomy): domain Bacteria; kingdom Pseudomonadati; phylum Thermodesulfobacteriota; class Desulfobulbia; order Desulfobulbales; family Desulfobulbaceae; genus Desulfocastanea; species Desulfocastanea catecholica. The sequence goes on along the minus strand of NZ_BAAHYZ010000010.1, from coordinate 151,084 downwards.
AAGCCGGCATCGGGTGCGCCATAGGCCCCAATTGTATGCAAGCGTGTACGACGCTGATCCTCGGCATTCAACAGAGCGGCTTCGTTGAAGTCGTCGTCGGTGAGCACACGGCCTTGTTGCATGCGCACGCCTGCATAATGCTTACGGAAGTCGGTGGCCTGGCGAGATAAGTCGATGGTAGACATAATGTCCTCCGGGACGATTAATAGTGTTCAAAAAAATGGGGCAGTCGACCAAATGGCAAGTATTCGTCGACCTTAGTCTGTAAGCTGGTGCGTTTTATCGGATTGATCTCGGCGCTGAATACACCGATTTCGCCCCCGTTTTCCGCGCCCAGACGGATTCCCACCGGAGCAACCTCCAGCAGTTGGGCATAGCGGGCTTCGCCGAATAGGTGCGACTGGAATAGTCGCGGCAAGTCGTCGATTTCGTGCGATTTATAGGGATGCGGCACAAGCGACAGCGGGGCCCGTGCGCTGAAGCGAAAACAGCCGCTCTGGGTATCGGTGACGTCGACCTTACCGGCGATTAAAGTGTCGCTGGCGTCGAGTCGCTCGACATCAACGGCTAGGGTTGTCAGTATATCGGCAATGACGGTGCAACGACGCAACGTCAATGTGGTGCGCGGTATTTGGAGAGCGGTGCTGCCCGGTACGCTATTATGGATTATGGAATCGCTTATTTGACAATTTTCGACACTGGCACTCGCGCCTTGCAAACTGATACCCGCGAGTATGCTGCGTTCGATAACCAAATTTTCCACAAATCCTTGGACCACCAGAGTGCATGGCGTTAGTGCACCCCCGGCTGCATCGACGCCACCGGGGTCTAAGGTGCAATAGCGCAAATTCACCTGTTCGAAGTTGCCGGTCAAGACCAATCGATGGCTGGTGCGGCTACCCAGCCATAGCCCATCGAGTGTCAAGTGGCGGCTTGTGCCGCTTGCGCTCAAGATCCAGTCGCTGGCCAATATGAGGTAAGGGCGTTGTGCTTCTCCAGCGCACACGGTTGTGGCAACCACTGCGAGCTGGTCGGGCGGGTCGTTGTAAGTGCAGCTGTCGACGATTTCGAGGATGCCGTTGGCGGGAATGCCCGGCACCATTGAACCGTTTTGCCACGTGATGGTTGGGGCTACGTTCAACGAGGTACGCGCGTAGGCACCGGGGCCGATCGGTGCGGATTGGCCCGCGTGGTAGCGCACCCGTGCCGTGCCGCTGGGCCGGCCCGAGAGATTCATGGTAAAACGGCCACGTTCGGGATCGATGTAGGCGTTGATGCCGCTGAGTGTCGGTGGGCTCCAACTGGCAAGATTGGCGGAGCGAACTTGGTCGCGCGGCAACGTCGAGGCGCCGGCAAAGCCCACGGCTAGGGCAGGCTCGGTGTACGCGGCTTGGCCGCTGTCATCAGCTAATAACGCAGCGCTACCGCAATCGGAGACCAGGGCTCGGTTCAGTAGCCCGGCCAACACGCCCGCCGACGTGAGCACCGCGCCTCGCGGCAAGCCGTTGAGAACGCGGTGTAGGCTTGCCGCGTTGAAAAAGCGTTCTGTCCCGAGTTTGCGCAAGTCAGCGGCCGCGGACTTGCGCTGTGCCAGCGAGGGGATCGGCGCACCGTTCAATATCCAGGCAATGACACCGTCATTGATCGCATATACGGCTTCACCAAGCAGTCGGCAGGTGATGGGGCGCGGCAAGGCCCATTCAGCGGCGGTACTCCAGGCACTCCAATCGCGCTCCAAATCATTGGCGCTGAACAGGGCTATGTCACGACCGCTTGGATCGAAGGTGAAACTGTCGTGACCATTCGCCAAGCTGGCAAAACGGTGCGGCTGCACGCCGCTAAATTCCACTGCCTGCCATGGATACAGATGGAAGCTGAGTTTGGCGATGCCACGCCAACCCAATCGGCCTTGTGGACGACGCACGTCGGGCGTGTAGTGAAACTCGTCAAAGGGATCCCCGACAAGGCCGGCACCACGCACGTGGCGCAGATCGGCCCAGCCACCTTCCGGGGTTTGCGTTAAGCTACCGGTCTGAGCTATGCCGTCCAATCCGTGCCGGCAGCGGCCCAGGCGACGAAATTCTTCGACGACTTTGCCGTCCCAACCTGTCATGTCGGCAATCAATTGTTCGACTACCGCCACCGTGCCTTTGCGCCGCCGATAGTAGATTGTTTTAGCGATGTCGACACGCCGCGCACGCGTGTTAAGCGCTGAGACTAAACGCGTGGCGACCAATTCGGCCAGATAAGGTAACGCCCAATCGTCAGCAAGTTCGACGTACATGTCGTCCCAGAGACGGTCTTGGCTGCGCTTGAGTAAGGCTGCTTGTGAGCCTATCGCTTGCAACAAGGAACGCAAGCTGTTGCCACCCTCGAGTCCGTCGAGCTCGCGATAGATCGCCGGCAGCCAGTCCCATAATTTATCACTGTAATATTCTTGGTAGGTATCACGTGCGTTGGACATGCTATGCTCCTATGACTTAGGCCGCCGCCTGCCCATTGATCCAAACGCCGCCGAGGCTGAAATCAAAATGGCAGCCAAGATTGGGTGCAATGCCGGTTTGAGTAAAGGTCTGGTTATTGAATAGCAACGACTGCACGGTTTGGATGCCGTCGACACTCATAATGCCGGCGACGATGGTACTCTGGAACACTGCTTCGCCCGGGCCTAAGTTTTCGGTGCGCAACAAACCGCCGGAGCCTGGCAAAGTGACTTTTGCAAATAGCACGTCTTGCACTTCGCCGACGACTTGATCGGGATCGTAGCGGTTATCTATGGCAGCATTGATACTGAGTTTCGCGTATTGCGGGGTTGATCTCTCCAGGGTGATCGGTGCATCGGGCTCGCACAAGGAGCGCAATTTGGCCATCAAATCCGGTTGCAGTTGGGCGTCTCCGATATAGGTAATGACGGCGGCCGGACGCAGTCCGGCGGCGTCCCAGCGCCAGGAGCTACTTGCTGCTTTGACTCCCGAGACTTGACGTGCCGCGGCCACGAGATCTGCGAGAGAAATAGCCCGGCCGAGCAATAAGGCCGAACGCGGACCATACACCTCAAGTTCCTGTGCGCTCTCCGCATCGCTACCGCCAAACGCCGGCAGTATTTGGCGAACACTGCGCAATCCCGCCAAAGGTTTGGCTATTTGCTGTATAGATCCGGCGGGCGGTACCGCGCTACCGGCACCAAAACGGTAATTCGCAATGACACGCGCGCCGCTCGGCACACGGGCTCCGCCGCCAAAAGTTATCGTGCTTTGACCTTCGTCATCATGGCGGACCGTGTAGACCGTCGCATCAGATGCGACGCCATAAAAGGTTTCGACTTCGCTCCATTGCACGCCATCAACATGAATCCGCAGGGTAGTAACGCGCCCGGCGGCATTGCTCGCGCTCAGATAGGTCAACGGTTTCTTTTTCAAATGAAAATATTGCCAAGCCTGGCTGGCATCACCCAGACCCAAGACTTCACCCTGTACGGTTTGACCGCGTGTAACATGTAGCACATTCCCGAATAATTGCACCGGCACTGTTAATTGTTGTTCCCAGGGCGTGGTGGTGTCGAGAGTCACAGTGCGTTTCAATGCGTCCAAGGTGCCGGTATTGGACACGCCTTCTTCGTGCACGTCTTGCAACAAAAAATTTTCAGGCGTTACGCGCGGTGCATCAATCAAGGCGGGAAGACTGATAGTGTCGGTTTGAAGCAACGTATCCTTGGGCGGAGCGACGATCTTGGCCGCTGTTGTCAGCGCATAGTGTACGGTCAATTGATTGGTGTTTGGACTGCTCCAGGGCAAGGCGCTATCAAGTGTCAGCCTTGACACCGTGACATAGATAGCCGGGCTGGTCAGTGTGCTGACCTGATGTGCGGAATCTTCAATGGAGCTGGTCTGCGGATAGAGCAACTGACGCTTTTCTTCGCTAACGCTCGACACGCGGCACGCCGCTGTCTCATTGCCGTATTCGAACAGCACGACATCGTTGGCACGAATCGCCACACGTGTGTCGATCAATACGGTGTTGCCCGACACAACCGCGGTTTCGCCGCTCGCAGTTCCCAACTTCCATGCGCCTGCACGGGCACCGCCGCCCAGTACGCGGGTATTGACGTAGGTCTGCCCCGATGGTGGGGTGACGGTCGTCGACAGGCCGACTAGGCGCGCTGCCGGCAGCGCTCGCAACCGATACTTTTTAAAACTGATAATGCGCACCGGTGTCAACGCACTGGCGAAGTCGAATACAACCCAATCTCCCGTTTGAACCCTTATGCTCGACGGCTCTGCGAGAAATTCACTGAACGAGGCGGGCCATTGGGTCGCGACTATGCGATCGATCGTAAAAAGGTTTAAACGCGGGTCGATCGCAGTCGCACTGCTCAACTCGAAGATTTGAGGGGCATTGCCGTCGAATTCGCCGCTGCGAAACGCGTTGCCCGTCGGCAGCGACACAACTTTTTTGCCGTCGGCATGGGCAGCGAGCCAAGCCTTACTTGCCAAGGCCGGACGCGGTAAGAAGCCGAGCAAATCGACCATCCGACGTTGCGCACCGGTCAATTGTGCGGTTCGTAAATAGCTTTCATGACAGATCAGTTGGTCATAGAAGCTGACCACATCAAACACATAGGCACCCATATCGACGAGCATCAGCCCCAAGTCTTGTTTGGTCTGCCCGAGCACTTTGGCCCGCCAATCATCAAGCACAGGATCCCGCCCGATGGCATCCAGGATGGGGTGACGCCAATCAGCAAAAATGCCCAACGAGCGGGGTAAGCGTCTGAGCCCCGCAGCGATGTTTAACAGGTGAGGGAATTCGGTTTTGTCGCATTTGCAGCTCATGCACCACCCTCCATCATCAGTTTGACCGACCCACGTCCCGGCCAATCGCGATAATTTGCGATGCGCACGATCTCGTTCATACCAACGGTCAATTCAAATTCAATAAAATCACGCCAGTCAAACCAGCCATGCCGGCGCACTCGCATTTGTTCGACAGCCTTGACACCAGAGACGTTTTGAATGGCGGCTATCAGCGCCGAACGTGATAAAGGCTTTCCAAAGGTGAAATTGTCTGGATCGAAGAAGCCGCTTTTGCCGTCGACACCAAACAAGACCAGCAAAACGGCTTCCTTGACCTCGCCGAGGTAGGCATTACACGCCACGCAGATTTCGATTTCCAAATCGATATTCGCATATTTCGGGTTTAGCACTTTGACTTCACGGCCCGCTTGGCGTACCCGATCCATCAGCGTTTGCAAGTCGATGCGGTGCGCTGGTGACAAGTTTGCCTCATCGAGAGAATCCGGCGTGACAAACACCGAACTCCAACTACCGGTCCAACGCATGGACGCACCTGACTGCTGCACCCACGGCAGACGTTTGCTGATGGCGGCGTAGTCCTCCGGTCGCACTGCACGATAGGTCAATGCACGGAAGGATTGTGGAGCATTAACACGGACCTGTTCGTCACTTTCGGCATCGCGCCCTAAAGTTGCAGCCAGGGGATTGCTGATCCCGCCGACAAAAGCAGGCAGGCCAAGCGCAAAGTGGGTAAGTGTTTCGGGTGCGACGTTCATCAAGCGACCATTGCCAAGCCGGTACCGCACGGTAAATTTCGATCCTTCTGCGGGTGCCAATCCGAATTCATTGTCGCCAAAACGTATGGTGCTGCCGTTACTGCTGGCGTAGTCAACAAATTCGTTAACATGGCCCATACGCTCGAAGCCGATGACGCGCCGGAACAATCCGTCTTCCAGGGTAAATGCTTTTTGGGAGGCTGCGACGGTTTCCTCACCGACCATGGATGGCACCCAAGGCCAAGGACCGTCGCCTTCATGGATTAGTTCGATTTCAGGACGCGATTGGCCGTTACGATTTATCCAAACCAAGGGGGTTTGATCGGAGTCGGCTAATGAAAAGAGGGTCTTTACACGGCCAATATCGTTGTCGTATGAAAAAGAGCTGTTGATGCCAACCCGCTCAATCGCCTGCGGCAGATGAGCGTCGGGGTCTGCCGGGTTGGCCGCCGGACCAATGCGAAAACGCGTTTCAATGGTCTTGCCCGATGTGGCGGGTAATAAATTGAGGCGTATATTCAAAGTATCGAGGTCCAAATCGAACGGTGTCGGCGCATCCCAACGGATAAGGGTAATCGGTTGCGCTAATAACGGGTCATTCTGGTCTTTTGCATCAACTACGCGAACCATAAGACGCCGTACCGGCAACGCGGCATCGGTTGGTACCGTTTGCAATAAAACCCATTTACCGACCGGATCGATCGTGGGATCGGGCACGAAGCTTGCGGCATGCGCTCCCTGCAAAGTCAATTGCCGGCTACCGGCGATCAAGCACGTGTCGTTTTCATCCCAGCCATGCGGTGAGAGTTCATTGGGTGTCGACACGGCAAATCCCTTGTCGCGATCGTTCAATCCGCGTCCGAACTCGAAAAAAGTCTGCGCTTGTTCATCGCTGATCAAAGTACCGCCATTGATCACGCCGGGCGCGATTGCGGTGACATCAATCCAGGCAAAGGCGCCGTGGCCGTTGTCGATGGCGTAGTCGACCCAACGCGCCAAATGCCTGAGTGAACGCCGTTGTGTCGCGCTGTCCAAATAAGCCTCACGCGCGAGCCGGTCTTGGGCGTAAGAAAATTCATCGCCGAGCGCCGATAATAATTCGACCAGGACCATGCCCAGGTCGGCTTCGAGCCGGTCTTGCCAGTCAGGGTAGCGCTGGGCGGCAAAATCTAGCAAAGCTTGGCGGAAACTCCAGAAATCGCGCGCCCGATAATCGACTGGAAAATCACTGGTTAGATCCTCGGAACACAGGCGAGGTTGCGTTTTGCAATCGAGGTCACTCGAACAGTTGACTTTGAAATTGAAGCGCAAGTCGTTGTAGTACGGATCGATAGCCGCACTTTCGATGTGCAGTCGATAATAGCCAAAGCCGCCGGGTGCATCGACGATCAAGTGCAGGACTTCACGACCATCGAAACTCGGCATAGGGGTAACGTTCTGCGCCACACTCACTTGAGGCGGGTCGACTTGGCCTTCACCCAGAATGGCGAAGTCCGACGAAACCAAGGCGACCAGCGCGCTGCGCACCGCTACGGGCAGAGTATCGTGGTGGAAAAATACGAATATTTCCGTCTGGTTTGGCGCGACTTGGACAAAGTCAATGCCTGTCAGGGTGGTTGAGGCGCGTATCAGGTCGAGGCGGTCGATACTCATGACGTCACCTGCAGGTTAAGAAATCGCTTTTCGCCACGTGCACGTACCACGTAACCTATGCGAATTTCCAACATTGCGTCATGTGCGCGCGCCGTCACTTCGTTAACTCTGATCACGTTGCCAAGCCACTTGTTCAACGCTTGATAGATCACGGATTGAGCCAAAGTCGCTGCGACTTCTCCGCCAGGCGCAAACACAAGCCTCTTGATGCCGCAGCCGAAATCCGGACGATGCACCCGTTCGCCCGGCTCGGTCATCAAGACTTGCATGATCAACTGCTCGACGTGGGCGCTAAAATCGGTTTCTTGCGCCACGCGGCCTTGCGCCGGATCTATGGCGAACGGATAACGCAAACTGGTAAACGTTTCCATCACTGCCCCGCTGCTTTAGATTGGGTTTGCACAACGCTGATCATGCCTTGCGGTGCCTGATCAGCGGCCAGGCATAGGCCGCTGCTGGTGTTTGACAAGGTCGGCGTACCGTTGACCATGACCTGGGTATTTGCTTGCACCCATTGCACCCGTACACAGGGATGCGGCACCGTGCCGGTCCCTATCGGAATTTGAAACGGGCAGCCGCTGATCGTGAACGTATCGCTCAGCAACGCGAGAGGTGCATTGTCGGCCGATACCCGTATGTTGGTCGAAATGATGCTGACCGTTCCACCATGCGGGCATTGCAGACTGCTTGCGGTGGTAAGTAGTGGGTTCGTCATAGGGTTCTCACATTACGCTAAATGCACCGTCGTTTATCTTGACACCGCTGCTGCCGACCTCCACTTTGCCGGGTGAGTTTTCACTCACGATACCACTGGCGGCAACAGTATGTGTCGCGGTATCACCGGCTTGCGTGGCGACGTCGGCATCCCACGTGGTGCTGACGTTCTGGTTGTTCTTGATCAAAACCTTGCCGGCACTATCGTCGATGCTGAGCTCCGAAGTTTCCGTTACCAAAACGCGCTGATCAGGGTCGGTAGCCTGTGTCGGCAATTGACCATCGCCCCAAAAACAGCCCACCCAAATCGGCCGCGAAACATCACCACCCTCAAATTCGACCCAAACCCCGGCATCTACAGGTGGCAAGAAATAGCTACCCACATTCGGTCCTGCATAAGGAACACAGGGCATGGCCCATTTTTGTTCGGTCAATAGCACCGCCGGAACCGAAACCAGCAAACGCCCCAACCCCGCCGAGTCGTTGTTATCGATAACTTTGCCGGCATATTTGCCATAGACGCGCTGGTAAACTGCGTTCTCCAGTCTGCTTAAACGATCCGTTGCCATCTTACTCCCCCATCACGCGTTCCAACCGTTCCGAATTAAATCGGCGACCATTACATGATCGTCGTCTGTGATTTGGTGAGCGACCCGACTCACCAGATACTTGCCACTGTGGCGCACGCCCACACCATGTACGTTGACCACGGTGTGACTGCGAATAACTTGCGATAAAACGGAATAGCGTACGCTGACCTGTGCCTGCACGAACCAACTCGCTTCGATCAAGGCCGCTTCGCTGCGTACGATTAGATCGCCGGCATCGTCAATGGGCACGCTCAACTGGCCTTTTTGACTGGACGCTGCAATGTCGGCAAAACTCAATGAGGCCAGGGAGGTCAATGGCGAGCGATCGGCCGCTCCGTCCATCGCATCCAGGGTGGCCAGGTCCATAGCTTGGGAGCTGACCGAAACGGTGCGCTCGGTATTCCATTGCAGGCTGAACGTTTCGATGTTTCGATTCGATCCCGACAGGTACAAATCGAGTACCGGTGTTTCGTCTACCGGCGGGCGCTTGATGTGGGCACTCGCCAGCGCCAGCACGGGGTCGTAGGTCAACCAAAACCAGCAGCCGTTGCGCTCGGCTATGCGGTTGACGAAATGCCAGTCGGTCTCACGTTGCGTCAAGGTATTCTTGCTTTCCGTGTGGACGACCGTGCTGGGCAGAACGACCAGCGGCATTACTTCATAGTTCGATAAAATATCGAGTACCGCACCGCTGTCGGTTGTCGTCGGCCACACCTTGACACGGTGTTCGCGCGCCATGGTGATGCGCAAGTCACCACCCATGACCTGCAGGCTCGAGCCCTCGCCGCCAGTATACAGTTGAATCTTTTGTTGTGTGACGGGTCCGTTGACCAAGACCGCGAAGGCATCGCCGTCGCGCACTTGAATCGCGATGGCGCTGTCCGGTCCCAACCTTTCTTCGGTCAATAGTGGCATATCTTCGTTGTCCAACGTCAAATTATATTCCAGGCGAAAGACAGTCCATTCACCGACGGCTTCGACAACCTCCACTGCATTGGGTTGCGTAAGTGTGCGGTCGGGCAGGCCGTTGATAAGAATATTGGCTAGGGGCACGTTCACACTCCTTAGCGACGGTCTGGAATTTTTATTTGGCGCTGCTCGGAAAGCACCTCGGCGGTCATGGCGTTGGCCATTTCCGCCAAACGCCAGTAACTGCTCGGATCGCCCAAATACAACGTGGCCAGGTGGTCGGGACGCTCACCCTGGCGGAGCAAGTGAATACCCCGCAAGGTTTGGTCTAGCGCCGGCGCCGGCGGCACCACCGGAACGGTGCGTCCGCGAGCATCGATCATCAACACCAGATTCAATTTTGCGTAACGGCTTTTGTTGTCGAACATGGTTCGGGCCCTCACGGTTATATTGGCAACATGCCGATGATAGACTCTACGCTGTTGGCAAGATTCGCCAACGCCAAGGCTTCTTTCTGCCCGCGCGTAAACTTGTAGCAAGCCTTGGCGATATCCACCGCGGCGCCGGTGGCCGGATCGCCGCTGACACGTACCAGATCGTCCAAATCGAGTACGCGCAAACCCAAGGTTGCCTTGGCGCGCAGTGGATACAACAACGGCGAATATTGTTGTTCTTCAATGCTCAAACTGGTGATGCGCACCGGCACGATGCGCCCCGGCCCCCAGAAAAACAGCACCACCGGCACCGGCTTGGCTTCGATTTGCGTCGCCGCTGCGCTATCGACGCCAAACCCGCCGCTGATACCGCCACCTGAAAACGACACCGATCCCGACACCGTGCCCAGCAGCCCACCGAGTAGGCTGTCGCCGGGCGGGTACATCAACATTTCGATGGCGGCGAGGCGGTCGGCGACCCCGGAAACAACTGCCACCGGATGATATTCCGGGCGCTCGAGGGCATCGGTCGCGTCGAGTTCCAGTTGTAGAGTGAACGTTTCCGCCGGATCGTACGGTTGCGACAGGGTCAAGCGCTGCTCGCGCGACAAGGCTTCATAGCGATTTTCCGGGTTAATGACATCGTTTTCGCCCCAATGCAGAGTACGCTGCGGCGGCTGCCACGGTGTCAGGGTACGCGTCATTGTTTCAGGGTTATATTGGAAGATGATGATATTGGGGATCGGAATGAGCATGGGGGCGCCGAAATAAATCAGTGCGCCTTTGAGCAGTTTGGGAGATCGTGAATAGCCAGTATTGGACATCTTAAACTCTCCATCCGTAATCTGATAAACCCTTTATGTTGCGGGAACTGTCACCGACATCGTTATGCCGCACCGCCCGGTTCCAGACTTGGTTCATGTGGTCTCTTGTCAAAGGCTCAGTCGAACTGCTTGGATGCTGACTTGCATAGATGTCGTTATAGTAGTCTCGCTCTATGGTCTTTAGAGCTGTTCTCAGCTGTGGCTGCATGTAGTTGCGCATGTAGCGGTAGGTTGTTTGCATGGCGTTGATGATGGGTTGACGTATATTATGACGTGAGCGATACGTTTCCCATTCGGAATAGGGACGTTCATCGTTGGCAACACGCCGTTCCAAGTCGCGTTGCTCACGCGGCAGGGCATTTTTATAGATATGGTTAATAGCACCCGCTTGGGTGCTGACCCCGGCATCGGTAAAGTCATCTGCGCTCGGGGATACATGCAAATTGCCACGCCTGTGTGTCGGTCTGGCAAGTAAAATGGTTGGCATTTTGCCACCGCGGTCTTGGTCCAGTTCATCAATCTTTATATCGGTAAACCGGTCCGGCTTACCGCTGCCGGTTAAATGCATATCCGGGCCGTAGGCTGCCAGATCTTTATTCAACAGTGGAAAGCCGGCTCGACGTTGGTTGGTTTCCGCATAGTTTTGTTTCCCATTGTGAAAATATTCGACCAACAAATATTGTGTAATGTGGTGAGATTCTCTTTCCCTTCCCGATTGCTCTCCACTGGTTTTTTGGCTATAGGTGCCTAGGTGCAGGCGTATATTGCCGTTAACACCTGAGGCGTCTGTACCGGTTGTGTTGATGTAGTGGTCGACGGAGGGGAGGTCCCCTGGTGCAAGAATGCCGCCGATGCCACCGCGCTGTTGCAAGCTGGCAAGTTCTTCAGCGGCACTGAAAATCCGGTGAGAGAATCGATAGTCGTTGCTTAGCCAAATCGACGTGCTCGGGCCGAGATCGTGTAGGATGGCACGTATCTGCCGTCGCAGGGTAGCACGGTCTGCTTCTGGAATGATGGCACCACGCGCTCCACCCACGACAGTGCGATACTGCAGGGCCTCGCGCCATAAACGCGAATTGCCATGCACGTCTGCGAGAAAAACGAACTTGACTTCGGCACTCTGGTAAGGGTTATTCGGGTGGCGAAAGGTGGCGCGTCTGCCGTGACCGCGTTGTGCCGCATTTAATTCAAGCATGATGCCGGTTTTGCCGAGGATATAGCGTTCCAATCGTCTGGTGAATTCATGTATGTTCAAGGCCATGCGCGCCGGTTGGCGTCCACGTGCGGGTTCGGCTTCCCAACTGGATCGGATGGCGATGTCTTCTATGGCCTCAGAGATATCCGTGCGCGTTCGCGTGTTGAGAAGGTGTTCGGATATGATGTTCAGTTTATTCTGATAGGTTCGTTTTGTGGTGTGTAGTCCGGAACTGCCGGGTCTGAATACGCTGTTAAGATTTCGTGCCACATGTGAGACCGCATGCCGTACGTCACGCCCAATTAGGCGCCGCCCGGTGCCGGTTTGGGTACGGTCAATATCTTCAACTTCTTCACGTATTGAACTGACATCTACCATTTGGCGCAAGAAGCGTTGACCCAATAATTCGATCATTGCCGGTTGCCAAGCGTCAATGCGAGAGCCAGGATGGCGTATGCCCGCCATGTGACGCGTATCGCCCCGCATTGCTGTCGTCGCCAGGGTATCGGCCTGGGTTTCGTCTGTCGCATTCCAAACCAGCCCGCGGCCCGGTCGTCCCGGTAACGGAAGGGTTCTACGGTCTGGTGTCTGTACCCCGGTTTGTTGAACCACATGCGCCAACTCATGGTAAAGAACGCGTGAACCTCTATCAATCGGTACGCCTCCACCCAGCACCACGTGACTGCCGCTGGTCAACGCGAATGCGCCTATTGCTTCTGTTAGTCGGCTGGCATTGGAACCGCGATGCAGGCGTACATGGGAGAAATCCTGACTGAATCGCACTCGGGCTTCGTCAAGCATCGTTTGCGGTAACGGTTCACCACCGCTGCTGGCAATATTTTGCAATAGCTCTCCTGCCTGCGCTTGGCCCAGGTAACCACCGGCTTGTTCACTGATTTGTGAATGGATGTCACCTGTCAGGGATGGTTGTGCCTCGGGACCTTCCGCGGTGAACTCGGTACCGGAGAGATTTATCTGTGGGCGTGGTTCCGCCAGGTTTAACGGTGCCTCAAAGGCATTAAAGGTGTCATTGAGGGTATTGCGTATCGCCGATTGTGCGTCTTGTAAATAACGCCGTATGGCTGGTATGACTTGTTCTTCCCACATTGGCAAGACAGTTTCTGTGGTGACGTCAGCTCGGCGTAGCTCATTGGCCAAGGCATTGACTACGCGTTGCCGTGCCCCTATATAATCCAAGAGTTGTAACAGGATACGTACACCAAGTTTGTATTTGCCGCCCAGACGATGGCCAATGACGTCGATTAAGACATTAATTAGATCCTCCAAAGGCAGAATTTCCTCCGGTAGCTCCAATTCACCCAAGGCATTGATCATATTATTAAGGTTGTCGCTGAGGCTGGCGGGATTGAATTCGGCAAGTGCCGCATCCCTATCGGCTGCGAATTCAGATGCATAGTCGGCAAGCGTTGCAATCAATAAATAATAGTCGCCGATGATCTGCACCAGGCGAACCGCCCAAGGGGAGCCTTGAACCATCTGTTCAAGCTGTTGGCGACGATCCTGCACGTTGCCGTGAACCCGGGCAAACACACGACCGACACTGCGCATTAAGCTATGCAACTTTCTCAGCAAACGTTGCAACGTAAGGCTGGTACTGCCTCGCGCGACGCTCGATCGGGTAGCGCCACGCGGTGCGCGGATGAAGCCTTCAAAGTTACTATCACTGAATATCAAGTACCCGAGTAGATTTTCAGTTTGCATCATGCTGGTCAATCGACCTAGCATGTTCTCCAGGGTTTCTCGCGGATTGGTCACCAGGTCGGCCACCATACCGGGCAAATCACTGGTAGCAAACTCCAGAGCGGTGGTTAGCAAACGCGCGGCGGCCAAGGCTTGCCCAGCTCCGGGGAATAGTTCAGCGGCATCCATCATGACACTGCCAAAGGTCTCGATCACTGCGGCCAGGTCGCCTAATTGTTCCAGAATCGCGTGCTGATGTACCGCCCAGGTTAAATTGGTTAGAAGCTCCGTGTGTTCCGGATTGTTTGCCATCAAGTCGATGGGGTCGCCTGCATTGATACTGATTTGCATTAATGGAACGCTGGGGCGTTGATCATCAGCCAACTCCGGACCGTTGCCGATTTTCAGAATTGACCCCCCTATAGAGCGTGTCTGCATGGAGCGTAGCGCCGGTGTGCCCGGATGGAATGTGAAATTGGTATGGACCTGTAGTATTTCCCAATTCACGCCGTCAATGGTAAACGGTTGGTTGCGTCCCACGGTACGATGCGTATTTCCGACTGGATGCGCGTGACCCGTATTTTCCAAGGTATTATCACCGGCGACACCAACCACACCCCACTCCCGGTATTGTTCACGTAGCCGGGTTGCCATGTGATCCATCACATTTTGCAGGTGAGTCCGGCGTTGTTCGAACAGTGTTGTATTGCCATGTTCATTCGGCACGGTGTAAGTATTGCGCAAAGTTGCATTGGCGCCCGGGCCGTTCGCCCATATCAGCGACTCGTCCAGCATGCGAACCCAAGGGATAATATTGCTCATCTGCCGTTCACTGCCCAGTTTGGCGTTGATGGTGTCTGCCAATTCTAACAATGCCATTGCTGTTTGCGCTCGTGACTCTTCGCGGTTGTCAAATAATACTACAAAGCTTTGAATGCGGGTTGCTATTTCCTCTGCCAATAAGCGTTCGATGATTCTGTCGCGGGTGCCTGGGATACGGTAACGGTTAAATGAACGGGATTCAAAAGCCTCCAGCGCCGGTCGCCATTGGGTCTCGATACGGCGCCTCCTTTCGTGCGTTAGCGCGGTGCGTTGATCCAGTAGTACCTGTTGATACGCCTGTTGACGTTGTGTCCTCAAGTCCTGTGGCAAGTGAGCCGCGAGCATGGCACTGCGCAAACGGCGTAACAATCCGCTACGCTGTGCGCCTTGGTATACGGCGAGTATCGCGCGCCATACATTCCACCATACCAAAGTATCCAGGTTCATCAATTGGTCTTGCGTCAGTGTCGCCAATGACAGGTGGGACGGTAGCGTAGGCAGTTGCAGCGGTTGTAAGTTGTCTCCCAAGAAGCTGCCCGCTTGAGGGGAAGACATAACCCGTATTAAAGTCGGTATACCCTCTATCACCAGTGCATTAACTTCGGGGATTTCTTTAAGACTATCTATAATGTAGAACGGAGTAGGCATGGCCCATAGCACTGGTACACGGCGTCCCTGGTGCTCACCGATGTTGACCGACCAGGCGACATTGGTATGTGTTGACACCAGGCGATTAATTAAACCCGTGGTCAAGGGATGTTGTCTGAGTAAAACACGTAACTCGGTGCGCGGATCGCGTTGGTTGCGGCCATTGCGTATAAACCAGGGCGTTATCCACTCCCATTCCGGTATAACGTAACGCTGCGGACGAAAACGCGCGCGCGCGTTGTGCATCGCCGTATTGATCACCGGCTCTGCCGTTAAACCGTAAGTCCACGCCGTGTTGCCCAATACCGTGTTTATTTCCTCACTGACTGCGAAATATTCCTCGGCAACAAAGAAGTTAACCAAGTCTCGCGTGTGTAACGGTTCAAAACCGCGTGGTGATGTCGGTATGTCCTCTTCCATGCGGGTAATGGAAACGCCCTCATGTAATGCCCAGTCACCACGAAACGCAACATAATCACCGGTTATCGGTGCGCCACTGTCGCCAACCCCTCTTATTTCCTGGGCAGTAAGAATCGGCCGGACGAGGGTTTGCCAATCATCCCAACCGGCTAGTAGTGCTATCGTGAAGACTTTTCTGGAAAATCGTATACGGAAGAAATCACGCAGATCAGTTGCCATAGCGTGGGGATCGACGCTACGCTGTCGCGCAATCATGGCGGCATCTTCGCTGGCCGAATAGCCGGTGCGCGCCATGTGCCTTAAGTCAGTCGCCGTGTGCAGCGCCCAAGCGTAAAGGGCGCGCGTAGCCGGTGGCAATGCCGCTGCTGCCCTGGTGGCACTAAATTCAAAGGCTTGGCGACCGGCACGACTCGATGACAAGGCGTCGATCAAGCGATCGGCCAAGGGACGCTCAACCAAAAGTCTTACCTCTCGGTCGAGCATGCTAACCGCTGCATCCCGTTGGCTGACAAATGTTGCTGGGTCGTGAAGACTGCCGTCCGACCGGCGTGCCAGAATCGCCCGTATAAAATCCGTTAATTGTTGCTTATAACCGGGAATGACTGTTTCGATTTGTGAAAGCTGTGACGCTGCGGTAATGCCGAGGCCGGTCATGGCAGCATTGTCGTTCAAGCTTTGGGAGAACAGACTGACACCTGCCCAAAAATCAATCGCGTATTGCGCCATGTCGCGCAGTGCGGGAGCAAAGTCATCAAACCAAATATTTAGCGTTTCGCGTGCCATCCGAACACTGGGTGTCGGTCCTGTGGTGGCGGCATATGTTTGCGCACGTTCACGTAATGATCTATTTACGTTGTTCAGTAGTGTTCGCGCCCAGCTAAGCTTGATATCGCTTAAATTACGCTCACTGACACCGGCCAATCTCGCCACTTCGTCGCGTACCCGGGTTAGCGTCGTATGGCGTATAGCCTCCAGTTCCAAAGCAACATTTACCGTAATGTAATGCAGTTCATTCGGTCCAAGTTGGCCGTTATTGCGCCGATTCAATTCAGCGTCCACAACATCTAAAAGAATACCAGCACTAACCCGGTGATAAGCTATGTTTCTAACCGTTGGTGACAGAAGTGTCATCAATGTAAGGTCAAGCATAAAACGGGGTGATCCGGTGGTACCAAACCAGCTGGAACCATACCAGTCAGCATAAACACGCTGTATGAGGGAAGCGATGTTTGTGCCCAAGGATTCGGCATATTGTTGATAGGTCTCCGCTGAGAAAAACGTGGTAGTTAAATCAGAGCGGTCTTTTAACAGGCGGGCGGCGGCACCCGTTTGTGAACTGGCCTTTAAGGCGTCATACAGGGCCGAGGCAACTGCGATATGGGAGTTATTGGGTGTGCTGCCCAGTACCGGATCGGTTTGGTCGGACAGGACATGGGCGGCGCGAGTTGCCCAATAGGCGATACCGGCAGCACTGTTTTGAGCGTTCTCTGCAGTGTATTGCCGCAGCAAGGTGTCGATCAGACCGTACTCAGCGCTGCCGGAGGTCAACGCGTTACGGTGCGTCAGCAATATCTGATCGATTTCGGGAATTGACGCCGTACTGGTTAATGGGCTGCGCCACTCACGTTGCACATCGGCGTTGCCTTGAATTTCCGTTGCTTGCACCCGAGAGGAGCCGGCACGCGCCGTCTGCTGTAGTACATGCGCGATTTCATGTGCCAATAATTCACGTCCAGCGGGCAGGTCCGGTCGAAACCGATTTGCATTGAAATAAATATGGGTGCCGCTGGTGAATGCGTTTGCGTGTTGTCTTTCCGCTGCCCGTGAGGCCGGGGCATCGCGGTGGATTCGCACAGCAGCGAATTGTGCATCAAACGCTGTTTCCAGCGACGCACGGAGCTCACTTGGCAGTGGTTCGCCAACGCTCGTTGGCAGTACAAATCCCGCAGCCGGTACGCTCGACAGACCATGCGAAAGGCCTGTTTGGCCACGGGCAAACATCACACCGCGTTGCTCAGCTTGACGCTCGTGGCTATCGCTTTGGCTTATACGAATTGCAGCCTTTCGCTGTACACTCGAAGTTGCCAGCTGTCCGCGTTTTCTTGAATTTCTTGCTTGGGTTGCGAGTCCTTTCATGGCCCATCACCCAGCACGTCTTCAAGTTCCCGCGCCGACAATCCCACGCCTTCCTTAGCCAACTCACGCGCCAGCATCTCGCCAAACAGTATGACATCTGGCGGCCGATCCGTCCGTCGCGCAGCAAACAGCGACGAAAGCGCCGCACTTTTAATCAACGCGCCCGTTGCTTCGATGCTCGCGATGCGCTGCAGATCGGGCGCAAGCCGCTGTGCTTCAGACGCCCCGAACAAAGCTTCCACAGCGAGGTTCCAAATTCGTTCGCGAGCTGTGCCGTCGGGTTTGGGGAAGTCAACCACATGTCGGATACGCCTCAGGAAGGCGCTGTCGATATTGCCCTTGAGGTTGCTCGCCAGTAGCACAATGCCGGGATATGCCTCGAGCGCCGTCATGAGGTGGCTGGTATCGACATTGGCGAAGCGGTCCTGTGCGTCGCGCACCTCCGCCACACGCTTGGCATAAAGTGCATCGGCCTCGTCAAAGAGTAGTATGGCACGTTGGGACGCGCGCGATGACAGGATTTTCTGAAGGTGTTGCGCGGTCTCGCCCACCCACTTGCTGACCACTGCCGAGAGATCGACTGCAAGCAGGTCAAGCCCAAGATCTGCCGCGATGACTTGGGCGGCCATGGTCTTGCCCGTACCCGGCGCCCCCGCGAACAATGCAACCAGCCCGCGACCGTAGGGAAAGAGTCTTGCTGCCGACGGGTCTGCCCATACACGTGTTCGTTCTCGCGCCTCGAAGACTATTTCCTGTAAACGTTGATGCACCGGCTCGGATAACACGAGGTCACTCCAGAGGAAAGGGCTATCGATACGACGCACAAGGGGGCCCAAATCACCGCGCGCTTGTTCGCGTAGCGAAAGCGCCGCCTGGGCAGCACTCGAAGGTGCTGAACGTGCGGCTTCGGCGATATCACTCACGCTCGCCTCATGACACAACGCGAGGTCGGCCAGCTCGTGCGCAGACCACGCCGCGGATTCAGGCCAGAGCGCTCGCCACAGAGCTTCACGCTCGTCGATGTCTGGCAACGGTAGTATGTATTCGACATCCTGCACGTCAGAGGCGGGCGGCAAGGTCCCTTTTCCTAGAACTATTTGAACCGGGTAGGCCAGTACTCCTGTCGGCCGTGTCAGCGCTGCGTCTGAAATGAACACACAGGGAATACAGCTATCCAGGAAAGCCTGGCGGTGGAGGTACACGGCACTATTGGCTTCGTCTGAGAGTTCGCCTGCACGGACATGAAGAACAGGCAAACTGACCCGACCCCCCAATGCAGCGGCGAACCAGCTTGCGGCCAGCATATCGTCGGTAACAAGTTGCACCCGCCAGCGCTGACCGCGTTGCAGACCATGTTGTACCTTTTCTGCAAGCTGTGTAACTGCCCATTGAGATGACTCATGTCCCTTGGCGAGCAGCTGTACCCTTCCCGCAAGGGCTCGATTGAGCTCGTGATCACCCTCCAGCCATGCCAAAATGGCTGGGTCTAAGGTCAACGCGGCACCGCCATCGACAAATGGATGCTCCTGTACCATTTTCCACAACAAAAGCGGCGATTCGCTCATTAATAGCACGCGGGGAGAATGTCCAAACAAATTGGCGATCAAGCGGGCGGTTATCTGTCCGCAAAAGACCTCTCGTTTGGCAAGCTGAAGGCGTAACTCCGGATCAAATGCGCCCACCCACAAAACCGCCAGAGTATCAACATCGAGGGGACTAAGCCCGAAAAGATATGCCAAATCGGTAAGACGACCTGCCGGCAATTCCAGAAATTCACCATTCATGGCGGCGATAACGCGCTCTCGCTGACGATCGCGTTCGATATACCCCGTTCGGTCACCGGAGGACTCGTCGCGAAACCGCGCTTGCGGCTGCGGGGCAATCATGGTGCAACTTCCCAATGCGGTCCTGATTCGGCGTCACGGATGATGATGCGAATCGGTAAAATACTTCCCGGCGTGGTACCGGCCGGCATACGCAAACGGATATCGTGTATTTCGGCAATTGGCGCTACGGGTGTGTGAAATTGTCCGGCCGTGGGCGGATTCGCTGCTGTGCGGGTTAAACGAGTGGACCCGACGAACACCGATATTTCGTCAACGCTGAGGCCGTGCGGTTCAAAGCCATTCATCGTCAGCGTAATTACACCAGCATTGGTCGCACTAGTATTGATACTCGGTGCGATGACAAACGCGGCCTCATTCGAATACGCGTCAAAATCACGCTGGGAACCATTGGGGAGGCTACTGCGTTTCGTGGTTTGTACAATGGCGCCATAGATACCCGGTATCAAGGCTTGTGCTCCTACGTTCGGCTGTACCGTAACCGTTAAGCGATCGCCACGGCTAACGAGAGCCCAGGCAGCATCAACCTCAACGGGCTCTGCGAAATCGCGATGATTGAGCAATAAGGCCGTTCTGTCTCCTTTCAAATCGGCGCCAACCAGCTCCAATGTCGCACCGTAGGGAACTTCCGCCGGCGACAATTCCAGCGTGCGCGCATCGAGTTCGCCAGGCAACGTAAATGTCAACATATTGCGGGTCGATTCAATTATAGGCTGTCCGAGCAGCAGCGTATGCACGCCCACCGTTAATACGCGTCCGCGCCGCGTCGACGGCTCGTCGGGCTGCAGCAGCGTTGCGGCCACCTCGTAGTATCCGGTCAGGCGCATGGGTTGCGTACCCGCTTGCCAGTATTGACTGGCGTCCTCCACCGGCGTGGGACGCAACTGAATGCGCAGGCGATTTTGTCGTCCGCGCATCGTCGTAGGCATTATCAATACCGGCCCACCCGGAGTCATAACGCTACTGGAATTGTCGATGTAGGGCATGTCATGCAGGGTTTTTAACGCCAATCCCATAATCAACTGCTCAGTCAGTGCACGCTGATTTGCATCATCTATGTTACTGCGCGGTGCCAATACGTAAAACAAAGACAATCCCATTGGCTTGAATCGTTGCGGTACCGGATCATCTGCTTGCCAATCTTGCGACTTGGTATGCGCATCTTCTCGTACATGATACAAATAGAAACTCAACCCGTAAGTCGCATTAACCAGGTCCGGGGCACCTGCCGACACCGTTAGGGTCGTTCCTGCAGGCCACTCGGGAAAAAGAGGTATACGCGTCTCCAATAACTTGGTGAAGGTGCGGGTTACGAGGCTAAGGTCGAGTAAACTCATAACTGCCCCATGCCGAAGGCGCGAGACCTTGACTGTTGTATTTCTTCAACCCAACTGATTGACGACGTACGAACCACAACATGGGTCTCGATCTGTGGTGTAGTCAGTCGAGTGGGTATTGTTGTTTCGGCTAAGGATTCGCGGGGCTCGTTGTTTTTTTGCGCCGACGATTCAGAAACAGTATCAGCGCTTCTGCTGCCTGATGATGGTGGGCGCTCCTTACTTGTCTTAGGTGTGACGGGTACGACGGGTGGACGTACCAATTGTGATGGCGCCATGGCGCTGGCGGTTTGCGCTTTGGTCGGTTCGATTTTTTCCGTACGCGGCGAAACAGACGTCCCAATGCTCGCATTCACGCCCAACGCGCGCATGAATTCATCGGCATGTTGCAGGGCATGGTGGTTCGTTTCTGTCACGGACCCCAAATCGCGGTCGTGGTTTACGGCCGGATTATCGTCGCCTGGTGGTTTAGGCATAACTGATGGTGGTACGACTCGAAGATCGGACGTCATTGGTTCCGCCATCGCCTGTGCCTGTGAGTCTGATATATCAGTCTGCTCGGTGCTTGCCTTGCCATTCAACCACGTCGTTTCGTGGACAACGAGCGAAGTGAGAGGCAGTATCGCATTAGCTGTGTCACTGTTTTCGTTTGTTGGAACGGCTTTGGAGATCGGCCATTCGAGGTCGGCGACGGTTTGCTCGAAAGGATCGAACAAGCTTTGAGTATTCCCTCCAGTTTGTGCCAAGGCTCGTGTCAGTAAACGTTCGAAGTAATTCATACCAACCTCTCAGCCATGGCGCGACGCGTCGATGTCGGCAGCGATAATAACTCCGACAAGCTCCATCTATAGTTCAACGCCATACAATGAAGATCTTGCAATAGCTGTTCACGTTCACCGAGCAGACGTTGCATGACAAATGTTTGGATATCAAATCGGGCGATTTGTTCGTGACCGCATTCGGGGCAGATTGCCTTGAGATCAACATCAAGCAGCGGAGCTACCGCATCGAGCCTGTCGCTGAGCCGGGATAGTGTTTCGGAGGTCATACCGCCACTGTCAATGTCAGCGTTTCCGGCAACCCATGAGGCCAGAAAGACAACGCCTTCTGCAACGCCGTAATCAGCCGCCGCCAGTTCTTGCTCGGCGAGCGGGGGTGTAAGATGTTGCTCTGATGTCAATTTTAAGGATGCTTGTTTCGCGTCGCCGTATATCGACCGCTGCAAGGTGGACAAGTTAAACGACAAGTCAAACTCGCGACTGCATCCCTGGCAGGATAGAGTTGAAACTATGCGGTCTCCCCAACGCTGCCGATGTAGAGCTGCGAATAGAGCATCACGATCACTCGCGCATAGTTTCCTGACGTTGGGATTGCGGTCGCTTGTATTGATCTCAGGGGCATCACCCATCAAACGCCCGAGCAAACGCAAGGCGGCCGCTGTATTGACACCGTCCAGTTCTATTTCATCGTGCCCGCAGAGTTCGCGAAGTTCGACATAGTGCGGCTCGCTTCCTCCGGGGCGTTCGGCCGCTTGCTGAACAAATCGCAGCATCACGCGCTCAGGTCGCATGGTTTAGCCTCTTTTAGGTTTCAGTGGGCTCTGCGACGTCAGTATCGCGCTCCCAACCCTCGTTTTGAAGTACCATGTGTTCGATTGCCACGGCGTGACCATTCGCATCGAGTTCGGGTAAGGCTTGATATTCGGTCACCCAGCAGCGATATACCTTGTATGCTTTGGCGACCTTGCCTTGCTCATTAAGCAATTCGATGGTCAAGTCTTTGCGGAAATCCTTTAACGACAATACGATTCCAGCTTCAACGCTATAGACTTTATTTGCCCAAGTTTCGAACTCCACATCATGGGTCACGCCACGTTCCAGGGTAATCGGCTCAAATTTCCATACCGAAGGCGAAACACGGGACGTACTTGGATCGCCCCCTTCACGGTGTGTGACAACCTCAGTGGAACGCTTCAACGCTGATATCTTGGATACGCCAGCAACATAGCGACCATCCCATTTAATCCGAAATTTCATGTTTTTATAAGGGTCAAAGCGATGAGTATTCACAGCAAATTGTGGCATGAGGGCTCGCTCCTTATGGAATTAGGATTGGATTTGACCAGCAATTTGTTGCAGATAGAGCACAACAAATTCAGCAGGCTTGAGCGGGGCGAAACCGACGACAATATTTACGATTCCTAGATTGCGATCGTTTTGCGTCGTGGTGCTAGCATCGCATTTAACAAAATAGGCCTCACGAGGTGAAGCCCCCTGGAATGCTCCCTGGCGGAACAAGTTATGCATGAACGCCCCTACGTTGAGTCGAATCTGCGCCCATAACGGTTCATCATTGGGTTCAAATACCACCCACCTCAATCCGCGATACAGGCTTTCTTCCAGGAACAAGGCGAGGCGGCGTATGGGGATATATTTATATTCCGAAGCGAAACTATCATCACCATCCATAGTGCGCGCACCCCAGTTCACGATACCATTGGGGAAGACGCGTATCGTATTGATCGCCTTGGGGTTCATCACGCCATTTTCGCCGTCGGAAAACCGTTTTTCGACGCCAATTACACCACGCAAGTCGGCTTCTGTACCGGCGGGAGCCTTCCAAACACCTCGGGTACTATCAATACGTGCCATTAGTCCGGCAACGGCTCCGGAGGGGCCTACATAAATTTCTTTGCCGTTTTCGTCGATCTTCAAGCACGGATAGAACACAGCGCTATGGTCTTTTACCAGGCCAACACGCAGGGTATTGACGCCAACACTTGCGTCTACGGCCTTTTGAGAGTCACTCCAATCTGAAGGCGGATCCATCAGAAGAAAAGAGCGGCGCTTTTGGCAAAACGCCGAAGCCGGACCCCACAATTTGCGTGTTGTCGCTTCCGAGTGGTCGGCATCCTTGGGAAGTACCAGCAAATTGAACAGGTCCACTTCACGATCAATGACCGTGTATGCCATCTCATAATCCGATGCTCCCGGGGCAATGCCGTCGTTTGCCGGAGTACCCGCGGTTTGGTACGGTCCTACACCCGTGGCTCCGAGTGAGTAATAACGTGCATTGGGGGAGGACGTTGACAAATTTGGGCCCGCTGCGGCGCCCAGCTCTGTGGTTACAGTTGTCAATCCGTTGTCGTTGCCTCCGGTCGGTATCACCGCGAGACGATCACCCCACACTTCCGCACTAAATGAAAAATTGCTATCCGCCAGACTTTGGGCATTGATTGCCGACGCGATAATGGCCAGTTTTTCACGCACCCCGTTTCGTCCGTTGTTCTGGGTGGTCGCAGTGGCATCCTGATACATACGGGGTTGTACGATTCCGGCGGGCGGGGGCACCAACGTACCGATTGAATATGCGCCCACGGCAGATACATCTACATCGTTGCCATTGACAACGATAGTGTCAAACACGGTTTGTTCGCGCTGTGCAAATGCTGTTATATCGCCTATCGAGGTCACGTATCCGCACGGCGCCGGTCGTTTTGTAGCCCATTTTGATACTTCGCGCCCACCTTGTGCGGTTCCCAGCATCAGAGGAACCGTTAGGTCGCTGTTTTGTGCCGGTTCGATTAATACATCGCCATTTAACGAGGCTATACGTAGCAGCACGGTTGAAGCGTTGTCTTCACCTGCGGAACCTGTTGGTCCTGGCTGCATTGAAACGCTTACTGTGGAGCCGGCCGGTAACGCCATATTGATTACAGATTGAATCCGCGTTGCTAGATTTGCTTGAGCTGTCGCGGGCGTATTGAGGGGATTTGGATTTGTTGCGCTAGGCGCTTCGTCAAAATCGATGCTACTGAGGTCGATTTCGACCATCGCATTGCTGTCAACGCTGATACGAAAGCGATTGTTAGTGCTTGCCGCACCTAACATACTTCGCCACTGAGTTCGAAATATCGTATCCGTGGACGCCGAGAGAGCATAACCCGATTGGGAGTATCCATCGGTTGCCACGGCGGCGCCAAGGTCACTTACATCGATTAAGGCTGAGGACGGATGGATGATATCAGGAGCATACCTCGGATGGTTTGGGTTCATGGACAATGCTACATAGTTCTCCACTTGCGTCTTCTGCAGCGCTCCTGTTGACGTCTTGTTCCAGCGGAAAACCTCTAAATTAAATGTCGCTTCAGGCAATGTTGTGTTGTAATTGACTGCAACACGGATTGATTCGCCGAATAGACCTGCGGATTTCGCGGTAACAAGCAGTACATCGGCATTATGGGTATCGTTTCTCAGCGTCACTGTGGCAGCGACCGCTCCTTTTGCTATGCGTGTGACATAACATTGAGTGCCGCCATTGATAAAGAACAGTTTTATTGCTCGCGCCAGATCAGAATTTGCGTATTCCGCAGAGAAATTGCGTGTAAAGTCTTCGTAATTCAAACACTGAGTCGGCGAGAACATTAGCCCAGATTTGGCACGACCAATAAACATGCCGATTGACGTACCGACACCAACAATGGTGCGCACACCACTGGCGAGCTCTTGTACATAAACTCCTGGATAGCTGACTGCGATTGGCATGTTTCCCTCCTAATGAAGAAAGTTTCTAACAAGGCTGTAACACCACCCCTTCATCCAAGGCCGATAAACCCTGAGCATTTATGTGACATCGAGTTAACCCATCGGTTAGATGTACGCCTTCTGCCATGTTTTGCTGGCAGAACTAATTCAAAGCCTCCGCCAGGATTTGCACTGGATGCAAATCCTGGCGTAACAACCATCTTGTAGAAAGTGCACAAGCTTGGGGTAGGTGCACCGATAGGTTATTGTACCCTCAATTCCCAACGACACGGAACTATTAAGATTACCGTTTTGTCCATTACATCAAATTGTTGGCAGAGGAATGATCCAATCATTAAAAACAGATAGCCGAACCACCTTTTCGCAAGGCAGCTCGGCTATCTGTTGAGACCCGTAGCTTTCCGTCCCTGCCTTACGGCAGGTTTGGCTTTGTCTTTATGAGATTAAATGATTCATATCATCTGCTTATTTCATAACATATTCTAACAAAAGGAGTCAAGAAATGTTTAACTAATTCCTGTTATGTTGCGAGTTGACCTATCTGTCTGAAATTATTTCACTTTTCAAGCAAAATACTGACTGCCTCTTTTTCTTTATCATTTCAAAACGTTATGTAATTTTTGGGAATGATTATTCTTTTCTTTGCAACATAACTTATTGGGCCATCTCTTACCTCCCCGTCAGCCTCTTGCAAGGAAGGAAAAGAAGGAAATCCAAAGAAAAGGGAGGAAGAAGAGATAAATATTTACAACTACAAAAGGAGGGTGGAAAAGCAAACAGAGAGGAAAAGACACAACAAAACCAATCTCGCAACATAATTCCTGAGTGTTTTGACCTTGATCAAGCCCGAATATCAGGATCGAAATGGAGCTTTCTGGCACTTCCAGAATTTCAATATTATTTTCGAAATAACGGCGCCGAATGGAGCAGTTTCAATAATTGATAAGTTCCAAAAAATCTCTTGCTGTCACGGTTTCAATTATTGAGTTGAGTCGCCCAGGGGAATCTCACCCTCAGGCTCTCACGAAACCATACGTGACACTCTCATGTCATGCGACTCTTCATGTCCCCCACTCAGTAAGGTTCGCATTACTAGAAGGTTCCTCCCATTGCTGGTTGACCAAGAAGTAACTTCGGACATGTTACCCTCTTCGCTCCATCTCCATTACAGAAAGAGGGGTACACTATATTGCTCTGAAAAAATCCGTCCGGAATGCAAGATGACGTGCAGTCCTGCGGTGAGTTGTTTTCTACAGATTTGAGAAAATGGACAAAGCTGTTAATGCTAAAGTCGATGATACGAAGGTCAGATCAGATGAAAAAATGATGAAAAAAAAAGCAAAAGCCGCCAAAATACCGATCTAAAATGACGGCTTTTTTGACGGCTTTTTATGGTCGAGAATGGCTTTTTTTGTGCGAAATATCTAGTAATTTCAGGTGAAATACGCACCAGACCGCCCTCTCACGCCGGTAACAGGGGTTCGAGTCCCCTTGGGGTCACCAAGCAATTACAGCCACCTAGATTAATTTCTAGGTGGCTTTTTTTGTTGTAGTCTTACGAAAAGCAGGACCAGCCACTTCCCTCTGGTGCCAAGGCTAAAAAACCACCCTGAGGTAAAATGGACAATCATGCAAAGGCCTGGTTGTCCATTTTACCTCAGGGTGGGCGGAATGAGAAGGTTACAAGGTTACTGAGTGACCGGCGCGTTAAAGGGATTGGTTCGTTTCATCGCCGCCACATCGACCGTCACGTAAAAATCGGCCTGGGTTTTACCTAATGTTCCGCCTATACCTTCAGATAAAACGACCATGCATGTCTTGTTGGGTTTGGTGAAGGCAAGCATGACGTTTTTATAGGACGCTTCACCTACCAGTTTCCATTGGTTATTACGCATGGAAGCAATGAGATAATCTTTAAGAGAACCGACCTGCACACGGCCACTGTAACTGTGAATACCACCCTGGAAGGAATCGGTACTCATGGCTATACTCTTATCGGTTATCAAGCTCATCTCAGCCGGTAAATCAATATCCCCGTAACTTTCGACCATGGTCGTATCATTAGCCAGATCGTCGCCTATCGGCTGTGCGGTTGTTCCGCTTCTGCCAAAGGTACCATTCATGCATCCGGTCATCAGACCTATCAACAGAATTAAACTACAAAAATTACCAATTGTTTTCATTTGCATAATCTCAACCCCCATGTAAAATTATTATACGTAACCTCGAAATATATACGCGTAGCTTTTTTCTCTTAAGATCCTGCCAAACGACAGGACCGCTCTCCACTGAGAATGATGAATATACAAATCATCAAAAAACAACACGTTAACGTTATACCACAATAATTGAATTATTTGAACAACTTTACATTCAACCTTTCCCTCCATTACCTGCCCCGACAGGAGGTCAAAAAAAGATGTCCGCTCAAAACAAAAGAATAAAGGTGAAAAACCTGCCGATTCGGCTCGGCCAATTTCTAAAACTTGCCGATCTCGTTCAAGATGGGTTTGAGGCTAAGATGAGGATCCAGAATGGCGAGGTTATGGTAAACAATGCTACGGAAACAAGACGGGGTAAACAACTCCGCCACCTCGACGAGATAACTGTCGACGGTGGAACATGGATCGTAGACCTTGAGATGTAGGTGCTGTTTGCGGTCGATTACCCGGCAGGCTCCTGGCTATTGATCTTGCGGTAAATCCGCTACAGACAACGAGTAGACAGTGACCCCGGATTCCATTCCCCTCAATACCATGCTGCCTTGCATTCTGAGCGGGAAGGTGCCGGTCAATGTTGACTGGACCCGGTCGGTAATGAGTATTTGCCCATAGCCCGTTTTAGAAGCCAGCCTTTGAGCGATGTTTACATCAGGCCCGATGACGGTATAATCGAGCCTCTGTGCAGAGCCGACATTACCAAGGAACATCGGCCCTCGACTAATACCTATACCGAGGCCCACCTTGGCAAAAATGGTATTCTTTTTCTGCCAGGAAATACGCAGTTTTTCAAACTCCACCATAATGGTGTACGCAGCCGAGACCGCCGCGATATTGGGACTGTCTATTTTCACCGGAGCACCGAAAATCACCAGGGCGGCATCGCCCATAAATTTATCCAGCATCCCCTGGTGGGAAAAAACAATGTTGCCGAACATGTCGAAAAAATTATTGAGAAACATGCGCAACTGTGCCGGTTCCAGATGCTGCACCAGCAAGGTGAAATTTCGAATATCGGC
The DNA here is from genome assembly GCF_054657295.1 of Desulfocastanea catecholica. NCBI lineage: Bacteria > Pseudomonadati > Thermodesulfobacteriota > Desulfobulbia > Desulfobulbales > Desulfobulbaceae > Desulfocastanea > Desulfocastanea catecholica. Next base: position 122,506 of record NZ_BAAHYZ010000010.1, on the reverse strand, counting down.
AAAAAGAACAGTCAACGGTTCGACGCGCCCGACATCGAGTAGATCCTGCCTGCTTTCTATCAGCATATTCGATACTTCCCGAGAGACATACTGCTCAAGCATTGCCCTGATTCTGCAGTTTTCTTCCCTTTCCCGGCTGGTACGAATATTTTCCACAGCCATCATTGCCTGGTCGACAATGATTGACAGCATCTCGATATCGGCTTCCCGAAAACACATCCCTTCCTTGGTTTCACTGACATTGACAACGCCGAGGACTTTGCCCTTGCTGACCATGGGAAATGACATTGCTGCGGAAATTTCCCGGCGATTCATGAAGTCGAGGTACGGGCTCAGCTGTTGATTCACCTTGTTAAGGATAATTGACTTTTGGGACTGAAACACCCTGCCGGCGATCTGTTCACCGGGTTTTATCCGCAGATTTTCCACATACCTGGAAGCCAGGCCACGATAGGCTACAACTTTTAAAGAATGTGCACCCTCATCAAACATCATCACCGATACAGCAGGTACTTTCACTTCCTGGGATACCGCATCCGCCAATTCTTCGAAGACAGCCTGCTCACTTTCTGCAGCAATGAATCTTTGGCTCACATTATACAGGGGCAACAATATTTTTCTACGGGTGGCATCTTCCTGAAGCCTGGCAATTTTCATGGTGTCGCGCACCGCCTCGACCAGCTGCCGGTGATCAAGTGGTTTTCTGCACACCCTGCTGAATCCGTTATGCAGTACGTCGGTTACCAGATCGAGACTGGTATTGTCGGTAACAAGTATGCCGATAATTCCCGGGTTTGTTTGTCGCAGAGTTTTAAAGATCGCCAGCCCAGTCATCTCAAAAAGGATGGTATTGATCACCGCCAGATCAAAACTGTCCTGTTGCGCTCTGGCAACAGCCTCGGCTTCCTTGACACAAACGATCCCATAACCCAGCTGACCGAGAGCGAAATGACAGGCATCACAAACGACCTTTTCATTATCTACCACCAGAATCTTCTGCAACATTGCTCCTCTGCCCTATTTCAGGATTTGTCATTTGTCAGTTTGCCATTTTCCCATGATCTGAGCAGTTCAATCAAGGTTCTTACACCAACACCGGAGGGGCCGCCCGGCATATAGGATTTTTCCGTGAAGTCCCAGGCCGTACCGGCAATATCGAGATGGGCCCAGGGAACCTCGCCGACAAATTTATGCAGATATTCTGCTGCGGTGATGCTGCCTGCCGGTTTTCCACCGGTATTTTTTATGTCGGCAACCTTTGATTTTATCTGTTTTGCATACATTTCACCGAGGGGTAAACGCCAGAGAGGTTCACAACACATCTTTCCGGCGGCAACAAGTCGTGCAGCCAACTGGTCATTATTACTCAGCAACCCGGAATAGTGATGACCCAGGGCGATTATCACCGCCCCGGTAAGTGTGGCCAGATCAATGACGCAGGCAGGTTGGTATTTTTCAATGCCATAGGCAATGGCGTCGGCCAGAATAAGGCGGCCTTCCGCATCAGTATTTTCGATTTCCGATGTAATACCGCCATAATGGGTAATCACATCCCCAGGTTTTACTGCACCGCCGCCAGCCATATTATCCGTTGAAGGGACAATGGCGACGACATTGACTTCGGGGCGCTCCCGGGCAATAGCCTCCATCGCCGCCAGTACGGCCGCGCCTCCGCACATGTCATACTTCATGTCCATCATGCCCTGGGCCGGCTTGAGACTGATCCCCCCTGAGTCAAAGGTCAGTCCTTTTCCGACCAGTAGTACCGTATCGACATTTTTTTGCCGATTGTATTCGAGAATGACCATTTTTGGTGCTTCCTCTGACCCCTTGTTGACGGCAAGGATGCCGCCCATGGCCAGGCGAGTCATGTCGGATTTTTCCAGGATGGTGCATTTCAGCTTTAATTCTTTTGCTATTTTTTTTGCAGAGTCGGCAAAATGCCAGGGGGTCCAGCAATTTCCAGGCTCATTGGCCATATCCCTTGCGGCGCAGACAGCGAGTGCCCCGCTCACTCCCTTGTCGATACCTTTACCGATATCCGACCGGTTACCGTGCTCGTGCGAAAAGAACTCAATTTTTTTTAATCCGGGATAAACATCGTCGTCTTTTTTCTGATATTTCAAAAACTGATACGCGCCGAGAAGAATCCCTTCCGTGACATATTCCCCAACAAGGGCCTCATTCAGACTTTCAAGTTCAGGAATGTTAATGCCGGCAGTCGCCACCATGTTCCTTTTACACTGACCGGCTATAATTCCCCCGGCAGTTCGCAGCAGCTCAGATATTTCACTGGGATCGGACATTGCCGTAATATCCCCAAGCCCAAGCAATAAAAGTCTTTTACATGGCGGTAATCCCTTTATCGGACTGACAGATGGATACATTTGAAAATACTGTTCTTTTTTTGCTGAAAATTCTTTAAACCCATGCAGCGACGGTAAAAGTGGTTTGAGCAGGCTGTCACCGACAAGGTCACCTTCGGCGTTCCGAGCGACAAATGTTACAAGAAGTTCCCCTGCGTACTGTTCCGCTTTTTTTTTCGCAACAACAACCTTTGTGATTTTCATAGTCTGCCTGATTCCTGTTGATGATGTTTTATTTTCTGGCGCTTTATTTTCTGATAATTTACAGTATAATTCAAATATCAATATAGAATAGTTAAATATTTATGGTGCAAATTTTCGAGGGTATCACACCGGTGCTGCAAACATTATTCATCTCAGTGTCCCTTGCCATAACCGTCTCCGCGCTTTGTTCCATCTGTGAGGCGATGTTGTACAGCATTTCCGCCAGTCAAGTGGAAATGCTCAAGAAAAGCGGTCATCCCTCTGCCGAACACCTGCAGCATCTCCGTGCCGATATAGAAAAACCGATAACCGCAATCCTTACCCTGAACACCATTGCCAACACCATCGGGGCATCCGTTGCCGGGGCCGCCGCAGCAAAACTTTTCGGGCAGGAAAATCTTATTCTTTTTTCCGCTGTTTTTACCCTGACGATCCTCATTTTCTCCGAAATTTTACCGAAAACCCTCGGCGTCGCCTATGCCTTCCGACTTGCACCCCTGCTCACCTACCCCCTGCGCGCCATGGTTTTTATCCTTGCGCCAATACTGTGGCTTTCAAAATTCATCACCAAACTGCTGCCGCAAAAAGTTGAAGACTCGATATCCTCGCAAGAAATTCAGACCATTGCCGCTCTTTCCAGACAATCAGGTGACATCGAAGAAAATGAAGCAAATATTATCAACAATATCCTCGAACTAAAAGAAAAAATTGTCCGGCAGGTGATGACCCCCCGGACCGTGACCTTTTCCATAAACGAGCATATTACCGTGGGTAACGCCATGGCTACCCTGACTGAACTGAGCAGCCACAGCCGTATCCCTATCTACAGCCGCGAACCGGATAATGTGACGGGAATTGTCATGCGTAAAGATATCCTGCAGGCTGCCGCGGAAGGGAAAAACAAGTTACCCCTGGCCAGATTTAAACGACCTGCCCATTTTGTTCCTGAAACCGCGCCGCTGCATCGTGTTTTTATGGATTTTTTCGAGCGGCGACAGCATCTTTTTGTCGTAGTGGACGAATACGGAACGATGACCGGCGTTATTTCCATGGAAGATGTCATAGAAGAAATAGTCGGCCAGGAAATTATTGACGAATCAGATAAAACGAAAGATATGCGGGAACTTGCCAGATCAAGAAATATTGCCTCACGCAAAAATTTCAAAAAACCTGGTAACCGTGCAGCGGAAAAACCACAGGACAGTACCTCCTCCGGACTATAACCATTTACCGGTGCCGGAAATGCGTGATTTACTAACCCCGGTAAACGGGGAATAAGCCGGGATAGTACCTTACAGATTGTTTCTTGTAAAAAAACAATCTGTAAGGTACTAATTTATTGCCGCCAGGCGAAGGGTAACCTCAAGTGTCCTACCGTTTCTTACAATGGTGAATGGTACTTCCGCACCAACCTTGTAACGTTCAAGTTCGGTAAGTAAATCCTCTAAAGATCGAATACGGACTCCCGCCACGCCGATGATGATATCGCCGAGGATAATTTCTCCGCGATATTGGGTCGTCGGCTGCAGACCGCCCTTCTCAGCAGGACCGCCTGGTTCGATGCCTAAGATCAATACGCCTTCGACACCTAAACTTGAGGCAAGCCGCTCATCGGCCAGTGTCGCACCGATCCCGGGACGGATAATTCGGCCATGCTTAATAAGCTGCGGTACGATACCGTTGACCACGTCGACCGCGACGGCAAAACCGATTCCGGCATAGGCGCCGGAGGGACTGAAAATTGCCGTATTCACCCCGATAAGCCTGCCGGCACTGTCCAGGAGAGGCCCACCTGAGTTTCCTGGGTTGATCGCGGCATCCGTCTGGATCACTCCATGTATCACCCGGCCGGTAATAGCCTTGATCTCCCGATTGAGGGCTGAGATTATGCCGGATGTGATAGTTTGATCGAGCCCGAAAGGATTTCCGATGGCAAAGACTTTCTGGCCAACGAGCAAATCCTTTGAGCTGCCGATGACAATTGGTTTCAGAAGGTAGCTGGGTGCATCTATTTGCAGGACGGCGATATCCTTGTCGGGGGCTGCACCAACTAAGACAGCCTTCCATGTTGAATTATCGGCCATGGTCACCTGGACCCGGCTGGCATCACTTATGACATGGTAGTTGGTAACTATACGTCCCTGATTATCCCAGACAAAACCCGAGCCGGTTCCCTGAGGAATTTCAACGGCATTCAAAGAAAAGAATCCCCGTCGCAGGGCGATACTGGTGACATAGACGACTGCTGGAGAATTGGCGCGGAAGATGTCAATGGTATTCAGCTCATCGGCAGCCAGGTCGCCACGGGCAGTGACGGCTCGCGGCTCGGCATTATAGCTGCTGACAAACCTTTTAATGGGGGTAAAAAGCAGCCAGATAGCCAGACCGGCAACGACTATAATTGCAAGAGGTGAGGTTCGCATAGGCAGCGGCTCGTGAGATTATTCTGCTCTGTGCCAGATATCAGAGGTTGAGGAAATATTTGGCAATCATAAAGAACATCAGAACTCCAAGGATATCGATGGAGGTCGTCACAAAGGGTCCGGTGGCTATTGCTGCGTCGATATCGAACCTTTTCAGGATGAGGGGGATCATCGTGCCTAAGGTGGCGGACATGACCATACAGAAAAAAATTGACAGGCCGACGACAACACCCAGGAGGGCAGGTTCGGGGAAACCCAGGTAGGCAACGATACCAAGAAACAGTCCATAGATAAGCCCCAAGATCAGTCCTACCCGCATTTCTTTAAACACGACACGAAAAGATTCATCGAGATTTATCCTGCCGGTGGCAATCCCGCGCACGACAATAGTAGAGGACTGAGTTGCAATGTTGCCTCCCATACCAATGACGACAGGAATAAAGGACGCCAGGGCAATCAGCTTTGACAGCTCCTCTTCAAACGAACCGATGATCAGCATTGCCGTCACCCCGCCTATCCATGAGGCAAACAGCCACGGCGCCCGAATAAACGCACTTTGAGTAGTCGACTTGAGTAAAATTTCTCTGTCTTTACCGGCACCGGCCATCTGCAGAAACTCTTCCGAGGCCTCCTCCCGGATAACGTCGATAATGTCATCGACCGTGACGATCCCAACCAGGGTGTAATTCGAGTCAACCACCGGTACTGCAAGAATATTATATTTCGCCACGACATGGGCAACTTCCCCCTGGTCGGTATCGGTCGCCACCGAAATGACATGAGGGTTCATGATATCCTTGAGTTTGCGATCTGCCGGGTGCATCAGCAGCTCCCGCAGAGAAACCACCCCAGACAGCTTATGGTCGCCGTGGGTGATGTACAGATAAAAAACCATCTCTTTTTCTTCACTTCGCTTCTGCACACTTTTTATCGCCTCACTGACCACCATCTCCTCATCAAGATACATAAAATCAGGAGACATCAAACCGCCGGCGGTCTCGGGATCATAGCGCAGAAGTTCCTCGACTTCATCCCGGTCCTTTTTGCCCATGTGTTCTCTGATCTCATCGGCAAAGGCACCAGGAAGCACCTCGAGGATATCCACCGCATCATCGGAGGGCATGTCGGAGAGAATATCAGCCATATACTGCGGAGAAAGGCCCTTGACCAGGTCGGTGACCAGCAAACCATCAAGTTCGCTCAAGAAAGCACCGAAGGAGTTCGTTTTAACGATGATATTGAAGACTGCTTTTCTTTCCGTCTCTGTCAGATGGCGGTAGACCCAGGCCATATCCGCCGGATGGGTTTTTTGAATGAGCTTCATCAGATGATCGATCGCACCACGCCTGTTTAAGCGCCTGACCATATCGAGGATGACTATCCCTTCATTACCTATCATTTCTGTTTTAGTTTTAATTTCCATAATTTGCACCATAGAACATTGTAAGTGAAGGGACCCCTGTCAGATTCGGGACAGGTACATCGATGGGACAATGCACTCTCTACCTGTAGCTGTTTATTGGAAGAGAGATGTTTTTTGGACAACGAAAATAATCAGTAGCCCGATGGCCATGGCCAGCAGACCAACAGTCCGAAGCCGGCCAGGGCTGATGCCACTCAATTTCTTAAGCCATTCCTGCATCGCCTCGGGTGCGGCTACATAAGGAATGCCTTCCAGAACCAAAACAAGGCCGACGAGAAGAATAAATAATTTCATAGGAGGATTATCTAACAAAACACCCAAAATATTTCAACATGCACTTTACAATGCTCTCCTGGTAATCGATTTTTATCGTGATTTGATGCAATTGCATTGCTTTTTTAAAACTCTCCTAATATTATAGCAGAAATCTTCCTCTGAAAACGGATCTGTTTCCTGATCAAAAATTATAACAATGTGCAATCTTTAACTATGAGCGAACCAGCAAAGAGCAAATACAGTGAAGCCGGTGTGGATATCGACAAGGGCAACGCTTTCATCGAGAACATCAAAGAAATTGTCGCTTCAACCCACCAGCGCAGCGTTCTTGGCGGGATCGGTGGATTTTCTTCCCATATAGCTATCGATACGACGAAATACAAAAAGCCGGTAATCGTCAATTCGACGGATGGTGTTGGTACCAAACTCCTTATCGCTCAACTCTGCAACAAACATGACACTATCGGCATCGATCTTGTCGCCATGTGTGTCAACGACCTTATTGTTGGTGGAGCCGTTCCCTTATGCTTTCTCGATTATTTTGCCGTCGGAAAACTGGAACTGGATATCGCCAAAGAGGTCATTACCGGTATCGCTGAAGGTTGCAGGCAGGCGCAATGTTCACTTGTGGGTGGAGAAACGGCGGAAATGCCCGGCCTCTACAAGGACAAGGACTATGATCTTGCCGGCTTTGTTACCGGAATTGTTGACCGCGATGCGATTATTGATGGGTCGGATATCCGTGCCGGCGACCAGATAATCGGCCTTAGCTCCAGCGGCCTCCATTCGAACGGCTATTCCCTGGTGCGAAAAATATGTTTTGCCGACCATCAGCTGGATGTCAAACAGCACATCGACGAACTGGGCTGCACCTTAGGCGAAGAGCTGTTGCGACCAACAAAAATATATGTCCAGGCGGTTCTTAACGTGCTGAAGAACTATCCTCTCAATGGCATGGTACACAATACCGGTGGCGGGTTTATCGACAACATCCCGCGCATTCTGCCCAAAGGCTATAAAGCGGTCCTTGATACGACAACCTGGCCCTTGCCGCCTATTTTCCCATTTCTGCAGAGATTAGGTGAAGTCCCGGAGGACGAAATGTATCGAACCTTTAACATGGGAATCGGCCTGCTTGTCATCGTCGATGAAGCCCAGTCAAAAGATATTCGGCACCACTTTGAAGCAGTTGGCGAAGATGCCTATATCATTGGTGAAATCGCCCCAATGGCGGCAGGAGAAACGGCCTCTGTTGAGATACGACGATAGTCCCCGGAAGTCCAAGCGATAAAGCCAGATGATGTGGAACATCCTGCATCATCCGGCTTTATTTGATTTACACAACCCCGCAGTCACTCTCTCCGCCCCTGATTTTTTCCAGAGCATGGGGAATAACCGGCAAAACAACCGCCAGATTTTCCTTCACCGCCTTGAGACTGCCCGGCAGGTTGATTATCAGACTTTCTTTGCGTATACCGACTTTCCCTCGAGAAAGCATGGCTCGTGAAGTTTTCAACAGACTGGCACTGCGCATGGCCTCAGCCATCCCGGGTATTTCCCGCTCAATAACCGAGGCCATCGCCTCGGGGGTAATATCCGATGGAGAGACACCAGTGCCACCAGTGGTAACGATAAGGGCAATCTTCTCATCATCGACAAGCCTGATGAGACTGTCGATGATGATCTGTTTGTTATCAGGAATGACGTTATAGGACTGGAGGCTGTAGCCTTGTTCAGCCAGTTTTTCCTGCAGATACTGTCCACTGGTATCTTGCCGTTCTCCGCGTGAACCCTTGTCACTCATGGTCAGGACCGCAAAAGAATACTTTTCGTGCATGTCAGTTCAAATCAACCGTTAATTGTTTTCTACGTTCGCCTCGGCAACTATTTTTTCAGCAATTTGCGCCGGCACTTCTTCATAATGCGAAAAAGAGACGGTGAAACTGCCAAGCCCACCGGTCATGGAGGTAAGGTCCGTCGCATAGGTCAAAATTTCAGATTGAGGAACCTGGGCATTAATTATCTCCAGTCCATCAGCGGAGTCCATGCCCATAACCTTGCCGCGACGGGAGTTGAGATCTCCCATGACATCACCGACACTCTCTTTGCCCACCTTGATTTCCATGTTCATATAAGGCTCGAGTAGAACCAGACCGGCTTCCTGTGCGCCTTTTTTGAAGGCGAGAGATCCGGCAATTTTGAAGGCCATCTCCGAGGAGTCAACATTATGGAAAGAGCCGTCCACCAGCTCAATTTTCACGTCAATGACCGGATAACCGGCAAGAACGCCTTTTTCCATGGCTTCCTGAATACCTTTATCGACTGCGGGACGATACTGCTGCGGAATGACGCCGCCGACGATTTTATCGACGAATTCATAGCCGCCACCCGGGAACGGGGCAATCTCTATCCAGCAATCACCAAATTGACCGCGACCGCCACTCTGTTTTTTGTGTTTTCCCTGCACCCTGGCCGTGGAGCGAATTGTCTCCATATAAGGAATCTTCGGGGTACTCAGCTCCATCTGCACGCCGAATTTTTTCTTGATCTTTGAACCAACGACATCAAGATGCACCTTGCCGACACCGGACAACAGTACCTGTTTGGTTTGCGGTTGACGGGTAAGACTTAAGGTCAAGTCCTCGTCGAGCATTCTGGTAATAGAGGAAAAGACCTTTTCTTCGTCACCTTTTTTAGCACTGACCGCATAAGAAATAACTGGTTTTAATGGCTCGGGTGCCGGTAAAATGACCGGATGGGACGCATCACACAGCGTATCTCCCGTGGCGGTTTCCTTAAGTTTTGCCAACGCAATAATCGCCCCCGGCCCGGCACTTTCCACTGGTTTCTGTTCTTTTCCCTCAAGCACATACAGCTGTCCAAAACGCTCTGCCGTCTTTTTCGTGGAATTGTAGAAGGTATCGCCTTTGAGGATGCCGCTGAAAATTCGTAAAATAGTCAGCCGTCCGGCATACGGATCGGCCATGGTTTTGAAAACCAGAGCGGTAAAAGGGCTGTCGTCAGTCGGACTGATTTCTACCGTTTCATCACTGTCAACTTTTCTGGCGACAATAGGCTGACGATCCAATGGACAGGGCATCAGCAGATTGATAGTATCAAGAAGAGGAGCGGTTCCCTTATTCAGGGTCGCCGCGCAGACACATATCGGGGCGAGAGTTGCGGAGGCTACGGCCTGCTGCAGGCCTCTCAACAATTCTTCCTCGGTCAGTTCGCCTTCTTCGAGAAATTTTTCTATTAACTCATCGTCGGTTTCGGCAACATTTTCCATCAATGCCTCACGAAGTGAAGCGACCTCGTCAGCTAAATCGGCTGGAATTTCCGTTGCCTGAACCCCACCCTTGTCACCCTCAAACAGATATGCCTTCCCGGTTATTATATCGACATAGCCTTTAAAATTATCCTCGGCACCGATCGGCAGCTGGACGATAACCGGAGTAAAGGCCAGGGATTCATTTATTTCATCAACCGTTTTCTGAAAATCGGCTCGCTCCCGGTCCATTTTGTTGATGGCGATGATCGTCGGCAGCTTTCTCTCTTTTATAATATTGGAGAATTTGATGGTCTGGCCCTTCACGCCAAGTACGGCGCCTATGGTGAACAGAGCGCTGTCACATACGTGCGACGCGAAGATAGTCTCATTGAGAAAATTGTCGTCACCCGGGGTATCAATGAGGAAGACACTGTGTTTTTTCCAGGTATAATTATGAAAACTGTTATTGATCGATATCTTCCTGGCTATCTCTTCTTCTTCATAGTCCATCGCTGCATTGCCGTCATCAACCTTGCCAAGTCGGTTGATTTTCCCAGCCGTAAAAAGCATTGCCTCAGCAAGAGAAGTTTTACCACAATTCCCATGACCAATTATCGCAACGTTCCTGACCATATTTGTTTCCTGCATTCGTATCTCCTCTAAAACGACGATTTATCAATGCTCTATCCAAATCACGACAACACACTCCACGTTCGCTTGTCTCCCTGCATCGCAAAAGACAGTACTCATATATTCAATTTCAAAATACAAAGTCAAGAGAGAACAGCCCCAGCAAACTGTTTCAAAAAAAATATTTCCATGGAACCAGCTGATTCAAATCAATATCATGATTTTCTGGCATATTTTTTACAATAGGGGTATTCTGCCGACGCGAATAACTCTTTCAGATTTTTCCCGGATAATTTTCAGTTGACCAACCAGACAGCCAATAAAAGCACAATGGCCGGATCGGCCGCCACCGTCGGCATTGCCGTCATGTGCAGTCGAATCCTCGGCCTTGTCAGGGAGCAGGTGTTCGCCGGTCTTTTCGGTGCCGGGTACACCTACGACTCCTTCGTCGTGGCGTTCCGCATACCTAACCTCCTGAGAGATCTTTTCGGGGAAGGAGCGCTGTCTGCTGCATTCGTCACCGTTTTCTCGGCATACGACACAAACCGTACCCGGGAGGAGACCTGGCGGCTGGCGAGCAACGTTCTCACCGTTATGCTCATTCTGCTCAGTATTCTTACCTTACTGGCGATCATTTTTGCCGGCTCAATTGTCACTCTTCTGGCGCCCGACTTCAGTTTAATCGCCGGAAAAACCGCTCTCACCAAAACGCTGACCCAGATAATGCTGCCCTTCCTGGTTTTTATCTCACTGTCAGCGGTAGTGATGGGGATTTTGAATACCAAAGGACATTTTTTCGTTCCGGCGATAGCGTCCAGCTTTTTCAATCTCGGCTCGCTGATCGGCGGCACCAGTCTGGCGTTTATCCTGCCGCATTTTAACCAGCCGGCAATAGTCGGCATGGCCATCGGTACACTCATCGGCGGCCTGATGCAGCTGGCCATTCAAATCCCCTCCCTGGGCAGGACCGGATTCCGCTACAGACCGACCTTCGACCTCACCGATCCCGGCCTACGCCGGATTTTCAAGCTGATGATACCGGCCACCATCGGCTTGTCGGCCACCCAGATAAATATCTTTGTCAATACCAACTTTGCTTCTTCCTGCGCCGAAGGCTCTGTTTCCTGGCTCTATTATTCCTTCAGACTGGTACAGTTACCCATTGGTGTGTTCGGTGTTGCCTTGTCGATCGCCATGCTGCCGGTATTGGCCAAACAGGCAGCAAAAAAAGATATTGCGGCAATGAAGAGTACCATGGTGTCGTCTCTGACAATGGTTTTTGCCTTGACCCTCCCGGCCACTGCCGGTCTTATCGTCCTTGCCGAGCCGATTATCCGACTCATTTTCGAGCACGGCGCTTTTACCGCGCGGGATACGGTGGCAACGGCGAATACCCTGGCCCTGTACTCTATCGGCTTATTTGCTTATTCGGCAAATAAAGTCCTGGTGCCGGCATTCTATGCCCTCGACAAAACACGCTATCCGGTCATTGCCAGTTTTATTGCGATTGTTGTTAATATCATAATAATCAATCTGACCATTGACCGGTTTGAGCATCTGGCAATTGCCTTTTCTACCTCCTGCACCATGCTGCTCAATTTTCTTTTTCTTATGATTGTCCTGTACAAGAACCTGCACGGTTTTTCCCTTAGCTACCTCGGCAAAGGCCTGCTGAAAATCCTTTTCGCCACCGTGGCCCTCGCCGGTTTACTGTGGATCGCCTTACCGTATTTCACCGGCTGGCTGCACAGTTCGGTTATCCACCAAGGCTTATCGCTGTTTGTGCTCATTCTCACGGCGACACTTCTGTATGGCTTTATCCTGCACACCTGCAAGCTTTCCGAGATGAACATCCTCACAGACATGATTCGAAGGAAATTCTTTACATAATCCTCTGTTACTGCCGCGGCACCTCAGTCTGCCCGGCGCTTTTCTGCAAAGACGAAATTTCTGCACGTAATGTCTCTATCTCTTTTTTCAACAGCTCGACATCCTCGATACGAGCCAGATGCATTTTGTCAATGGTGTTTTGCACCAGGGTCTCGGTCTGATTTTTCATTGTTTGCCGCGATTCCTCGGCGCGACTGAGCATTTCCTGAACCAGTTTTTCTCCTTCCTGCTCAGACATTTTGCCTTTGTCTATCAAATCTTTCGCCAGATCTTCGATTTTATCCTTCGTTAGTGAAGCAATGCCTATTCCTGTCAAAACAGCTTTTTTTATAACATCTATCATCTCATCCTCCGTAGTATGGTGGTTTATCAGCACCTGGACCCAGCGAAAAAATCATCCGCTCGTCGGCGTGCCTCCTCAATGCTCGTGCTGTTCTGGATGGCGGCGGCCAGGTGATGGCCGAATGGAAACGAAACAGCAAAATAGCGCGTAAACTGTTTCAGGCGGCCAAGACGCCGTTCCGGGGCAAACCTCTTCTCCAACAGAGTTATAAAATGCGAGTACATCTGCGCTCTGTCTATTTTTCTGCACTCGGTAGCGACACCGTATATTTCTCTCGCAATTTCTGCACCTAACCACGGCTGTTCTACTGCTCCGCGACCTATCATCACGCCGTCCGCATGGGAAAGTTCAAGACATTGTCTCGCATCGGCTGGAGAAAAGATCCCACCATTGGCCAGGACCGGCACGGAGACCGCGTCTTTTATCGCACCAATTGCCGCCCAGCGAGGCTTACGACAAAATTTCTCGCCATGTAATCGTGCATGAATAGTAATCATGTCTACGCCTTCCGTCTCGAGAAAAAGGCAGAAAGAACGCAATTGCTCGACGTCCAGGCTACGGCCGAGACGAATTTTCACACTCAGCGGTAACTCGGTACTCTTTCTCAGCGTGTTAAGGATCTTGCGCAGCTGGTGGTGGTTTTCTCCAAGCATCGCGCCCGCACCCTGCCGTCTTTGCATCGGCGCAGGGCAGCCAAGGTTGAGATCCACCCCATCGGCACCGAGTGTGTGCAGTTTTTTTATCGCCGGTTCGATATCTGCAACATTACCGGTAATGATTTGATATATAAGCGGTTTCTCCGACTCATCTCTGATCAGCAGAGGAGAGCGGAACGCGTTGTCGTGGGGCAATCGTTTCGCGGCGAGCATTTCGGTAAAGAACAGTCCCACTCCTCCCTCAGCCTGCACCAGGCTGCGCAAGGCCGAATGGGAAAGACCGACCATCGGCGCCAGGACTATGGGAGGGGAAATTTCCAAGTCGCGCACAACGAGTTTTTTGTTGAAAAATTGTTTTTGCACAGAACTCTACTCTGAATTTTTATATGTCATCTAGCGGATGCTATTCTGCCAGTGGCACATAGGACGCTGAAAATAGCATAGGTGTTGTATAATCGGTATCCCCTCATACCTCTATCTGAATTGTCACAACGACTATTATTGTTGAATTTTCCAGTCAATTACTCTAGAGTCCATGCCTTATATCTTGACGCATGGTGTAAAAAGCTCCATCATTACCACTTTCGATTGCAAAGAGCGATACATCGTCAGCCAAGAGAAGCTATTTAATAGATATTCCATACAAAACCTCTCAGTAGATAAAAGACATATTACCCATGCTCAACCGAAGAATAGTTATCACCGGGATCGGACTCGCCGCACCAAATGGCGTAACACTCCAAGAATACAGAGAAAAGCTGGTCAACGGCATCAGCGAAATACAGGAAATCGAACTGAGATACTTCGGCAAGGCTCCAGCCGGGATATGTTCCTTTCCGGAGACGCTCTATCGCAAAAAGAAAGAAAACAAAAAAGGCACCCGCGCCGGGTGTCTTGGCGTCTACTGTGCCAATGAAGCACTGAAAGACGGCAATCTGGATATCGCCTTATATGATGCGGCCAGGATAGGCGTGTATATCGGCCTCACCGAACATGGAACCGTGGAGACGGAAAATGAGGTCTATAATATCAGTAAATACGGCTATAATACCGACTACTGGACCCACCACCACAATCCGCGGACGGTTTTAAATAATCCCGCCGGCGAAATTACCATGAATCTAGGTATTACCGGTCCGCATTACGTTATTGGTGCCGCCTGTGCCGCAGGAAATGCGTCGCTCATCCAGGCGGTGCAGATGATGCGGCTCGGCGAGGTCGATATGGCCCTTGCCGGCGGAATATCAGAATCTGTCGGCTCTTTTGGCATTTTCGCCAGTTTTAAGGCACAGGGCGCACTGGCTGAGGCGGACGACCCGAAGCTGGCCTCGCGGCCATTCGACATGGACAGAAACGGCATCGTCATCTCCGAAGGCGCCTGTGTGTACACCTTGGAATATCTCGAGAAAGCCCAGGAAAGAGGTGCGCACATCTACGGTGAGATTGCCGGCTATGCAATGAATTCGGATGCCCGGGATTTTGTTCTTCCCTATGGCAAGCGGCAGGCGCAATGTATGCGTCTGGCCCTGGAAAGAGCCGGACTGCGGCCGGAAGAAATTCATCTCATCAACACCCATGCGACCGGCACAAAACAGGGCGACATTGAGGAATGCAAGGCCATACGAGAAGTATTTCCCGACAGCCCGACCACCTACATCAACAACACGAAAAGTATCATCGGCCATGCCATGGGTGCCGCCGGCGTACTGGAGCTTGCCGGCAACCTGCCGTCTTTTGATGACGGCATTGTCCACCCTACCATTAACATAGCAAATCTCGATCCCGAATGTCACCTCAACAACCTGGTGATCAACAAGGCGGTTCAGGCAAAATCTATCGATACCATACTGAATAATTCCTTTGGCATGGTCGGCATCAACTCCACAGTGATCGTCAAAAAATATACTGCCGATTAATTTTTTGATTGTTTGGTGAAAATAAATATAAAAAAGAACGCACAGGTGTGTTATAGGAAGTGTTTTGCCATCAATAGAATATATACTCGAATACATACTCTCTGAAATTTTCGAGAGTGTTCCTATTTCAAACATTTTTACCCCACGTCGAAGCCGGAGAATTTCATGACAAGTGAAGAAATAAAAGATCTCATACTGGAAATTATTGAAGATATTGATGACGAGGCAGACTTTGCAAGTCTCGATGCCGATCAGCCGTTGCGGGACCAATTAGATCTCGACTCCATGGATTTTCTTGATATCGTCATGGAACTGCGAAAACGGCATAAACTGCAGATTCCCGAGGAAGATTATCCCCACCTCGCCACGCTGAACAGCTGTGCAACCTACCTCGAACCGCTATTAAAAGACGTCTGATGTTGTGAAAGTTCCCTTTCTGGTTATTGGAGGCGGCCTTTCCGGTCTGGCTGCCGCCATTCGAGTAGCACGGTTCAACCCCAGTGTCCTCCTGTTAGAAAAACACTCCCGACTTGGTGGTCTCAATTCTTATTTTTACCGGAATAAAACTCTCTACGAAACCGGCCTGCATGCCATAACCAATTATGCCGGGCCAAGAGATAAAAAAGCACCCTTAAACAGGCTGCTGCGGCAACTCAAACTGCAGAGAAACGAGCTCACCTTCTGTGAACAATACCAAAGTGAAGTTGTTTTCAGAGGGTGCACTTCCCTGAGGTTTTCCAACGATTTCGACCTGTTTCAAAGTGAAATCAGCGGCAAGTTTCCAGAAACAGGCGACAAGCTCCAGAAATTACTGGTCTTTCTTGGTGATTACGATCCCTTCCCCCCTACGCCGTTCACCTCGGCAAAAAAGTTTCTGCTGGAAATCCTCGGTGATCAGCTCCTCGTCGACATGATTCTCTGTCCGCTGATGTACTATGGTTCCAGTCACGAAAATGACATGGATCTGTCCCAGTTCGCCATCATGTTTCGAGCGATTTATCAAGAGGGGATGTTCCGCCCGCAGGGAACGATAAAGGATTTTCTCGATCTTCTCGTTGCCCATCTGCAGACGCTGGGAGGAAAAATAAGAACGAGCTGCGGGGTAGAAAAGATTGTTCATCACCAGGGCACGGCTCTCGGCGTACAGCTCGCTTCCGGGGAAGAGATCGAGTGTGACTATCTCCTCTCAACCATTGGCCGGGATGAGACGATGCGCCTTCTTGACAAGACGCCACCCACGCCGATGTCCGCTTGTGGCCGTCTCGGTTTTGTCGAGACGATCTATCAGGTGCCTGAAAAAACGGCAACGCATCTCGCTTGTGATAAAACAATTATTTTTTATAATGACGGTGAGCGGTTCCTCTACAAAAATCCCGAGGAGCTGGTCGACTTTGCCAGCGGGGTGATCTGCTTTCCAGGAAATTTTCAGGGGCTGGACCGCAAGGATTTACGAGAAATTCGTTCAACCCATCTGGCAAACTACGCTCTCTGGAAGGCGCTCGCAGCGGATGCGGAACAATACAGGGCAGAAAAAGAGCGCGCTTCTCGCCGCTCCGGCCGATGTCTGGAGAATATAATTGGCGATTTCACGACAAATATTGTATATAAAAATTCCTTTACTCCTCTAACTATTGAGCGCTACACATCAAAAATAGGCGGGGCCATTTACGGTAACCCGACTAAGACAAAAGACGGAAATATCGGATTCAACAATCTTTTTCTTGCCGGCACCGATCAGGGATTTCTTGGCATTATCGGCTCGATGCTCAGCGGGGTATCGATCGTCAATCAGCATATCCTGCCCAGGTTATAAGTTAATTTTTAATCGATCCTCTTTCACCAAGTTGTTATTTATGCCTGTTTCATTTTCCCAATTGGATAATCAATACGATGTCATCGTCATAGGTTCCGGTCTCGGTGGCCTGACGACAGCCAACCGCCTGGCCTACTGCGGACATAAGATTTTGCTTGTCGAGCATCACCATAGATTGGGCGGCCTGTCCACCTGGTTTAAACGTCGTGGCCATATTTTCGATATTTCCCTGCATGGCTTCCCCTACGGCATGGTCAAAACCTGCAAGAAATACTGGAATAAGGCGATCATGCAATCCATTGTCCAACTGCCGAATATTGTTTTTGACAATCCGCAGTTTACCTTGCGCACCACCTTTGACAAAACTGATTTTACCGAGCTCCTGCGGTCGCATTTCAAAGTTCCCGAAGAGAGAATAAACAGCTTCTTTGCCACCGTGGCCGGGATGAATTTTTATGACGACCAGTCAATGACGACGAGGGAACTGTTCGAGCGTTTTTTCCCCGGCAGAAGTGATGTGCACAGATTGCTCATGGAGCCGATCACCTACGCCAACGGATCGACCCTGGACGATCCGGCTATCACTTACGGCATTGTCTTCTCCAACTTCATGAATAAAGGCGTGTTTACCTTTGAGGGCGGTACCGATAAACTGATCGGGATGATGACCGATGAACTGGAAAAAAACGGTGTGACCATCTGCACCAGGGCGAAGGTTGACAAAATTATCACCGAGAAAGGCAAGGTCAGAGGCGTCTCGGTGCATGGCACGACGATTTGCGCCAAAGCGGTGGTTTCCAACAGCGGCATAACCAATACCATTCAAAATCTCACTGATCGTGAGGTGTACTCCGATGCGTTTCTCGAAAAAGCCGATAAAGTTCGGGTGAACACCTCGAGCTGCCAGGTGTATCTCGGCATACGGCAGGGCGATAGCATCGACGACGTTGGGGATCTTCTCTTTACCTCCAAATCGCCGGAATTTGATTCAGAGGAACTCCTCGACATGAATACCAAGTCGAAGACGTTCTCCATATACTATCCAAAGACCAGACCGGGGGCCGACCAGTATACCGTCGTCGCCTCGATGAACAGCCGCTTTGAAGACTGGGCAGAACTTGACGAGGAAACGTACCAGCGAGAAAAACAGTCCCTTGTCTCCAGAACGATTGCGGATTTAGAGAAATACCTGCCCGGTGTAAAGGGAAAAATTGACTGGGCGGAAGCAGCAACACCACGGACATTCAACAGCTATACCCTGCACACCCGGGGTACCTCCTTTGGCACCAAGTTTGAAGGATTGGACATATCCCGATCAATATTCAAAGAGGTAGCCGGGCTGTTCCATGTCGGCTCGGTCGGAATTATTATGTCCGGCTGGCTCGGAGCGATCAACTACGGCGTTATCGTTGCAAACGATGTCGACGGCTTTCTCAGGGCATAAGGAGTAAAATGAAAGAATTTGCGGGTCAGACCGTGCTGGTCAGCGGAGCAACCAGAGGCATCGGCCGGGCAATCGCCGGGAAATTTCTACAGGCAGGGGCCGAGGTTATCGGTATCTATGCCGGAAATAGTGCTGCGGCCGCATCGTTTGCCGAAGAACGCAAAGAATATTCCTCGCAACTGTCACTTTTACGGTGTGATATTACCAAAGAGGCCGAGGTGAATGCCCTGTTCGCCATGATCGAGGAAAAATACCAGCGCCTGGATATCCTGGTGAATAACGCCGGCATCCGTAAAGATGCTCTCCTCGCATTGATGCACAGCGAGCAATGGCAGCAGGTAATCGACACCAACCTCACCGGTACTTTCTATATGGCCAGACAGGCGGTGCTGCTTATGCTGCAGAACAAATACGGCCGAATCATCAATATTACCTCGCCCGTCGCCTCTCTCGGTTTTCCGGGGCAGGCCAACTACGCCGCCTCCAAAGCCGGACAGATCGCCCTGACCAAGACACTGGCGAAAGAAGTTGCCAGGAAAAAAATAACCGTGAATTGCGTATCTCCCGGTTTCATCGCAACCGACTTTATCAACGACCTGGGTAAAGAACAACTGACGGCCTATAAAAAAATGGTGCCGATGAACAGGTTTGGCACCGCCGAAGAGGTGGCGGATGCGGTTCTTTTTCTGGCGGGCCACCGGGCGGCGTATATAACCGGCACCGTTCTGGACGTCAGTGGCGGGCTGTAAAAATGGACTCTTTCGCGGAAATCACCTCCCTTATCCCCCACCGGGCCCCCTTTTTATGGGTTGATACAATCCTTTCCTTTGCCGACGACACCATCGTCACCGAGAAAACGATCCCGACCGACCTTGATATCTTCACCGGCCATTATCCGGGAAAACCAATTATGCCGGGAGTACTCCTCTGCGAAGCTATCTTCCAGAGTGGCGCCCTGCTCATGGGGAAGATGGGCGTGGTGAAAAATGAAGATGAGTCGGCCCTTCCTGTTTTAACCCGCATCACCAATGCCAAATTCAAAAGAAGCGTCCTCCCTGGGGATACCGTCCGCATGCAGGTAAAAATGTCGGAAACCATATCCTCGGTCAGCTTTTTCAAGGGCAAGATGACTGTCGGAGGAAAAACCGCCGTTCAGGTAGATTTTGCCTGTACCATCAGCGCTTCAATCGCCTAGTTTTATTCTTGTAAGAAAAAAACATCACCCCTGCAGTATAAAGTCTTGTCACGCAATTGACCTGTTGAAATTTTATTAAAAAAAGGTAATATGTACGCTCTTCAAACCACAATACATCGTCAACAATCCATCTCTTAAAAATTACCGCCGCAACCGGGACACGAAACAAAAAAATCATTGCTCGTGTTTTCTCTCTATCAGGTATCTTTTCGTGCAGCTATCCATTTCCGATATGATTTTACATGCTGGCCCCATGGGCCAGCTGGTGATGTTCACTCTGCTTATTTTTTCGATTGTATCCTGGACCATAGTGGTAATGAAGGCCCGTTTATACAAAAAAGTCCGTCTTGACTCGGAAGACTTTATTGAAACCTTCTGGGGGTCGTCGAACCTGAATGAGGCATTCACTGCCGCTGCCGAATATGCCTATTCGCCCCAGGCGGCAGTTTTTGTCGCCGGATTCAGAGAACTCGAAAAAATCAATAAAATCCGCAATAAAAAAGATGCAAGCAGAGGAACGGACACCCTGGACATGCAGCTGGCCACCATGGACAATCTTAAACGGGCGATCAGAAAAGCGGAATCACAGAAAATCAATCAACTCGGAAGCAGTCTTCCCTTTCTCGCCACGACCGGAAGCGCGACCCCTTTTATCGGCCTCTTCGGCACAGTCTGGGGTATCATGGCTTCTTTTCACGATATCGGACAAAGAGGCTCGGCGTCTCTTGCGGTTGTCGCCCCGGGTATATCAGAAGCATTGGTCGCCACCGCGGCAGGACTTGCCGTCGCTATTCCAGCGGTCATCTTTTACAACTACTATTCCAATAGACTCGACGAAATCGACGCAGAAATAGCCAACTTTTCCACCGATTTTCTCAATCTCGTGGAACGCGACCTGCTGAGTAGAGTATAGAACAATGGGCCCAACAAGAAGTAACGGTAGAAAAAGACTGGTTTCCGATATCAACGTGACACCGCTCGTCGATGTCATGTTGGTACTGCTGATAATATTCATGGTAACGGCGCCGATGATGACGCAGGGTATCGATGTGGATCTCCCTGAAACAACGTCAAAATCTCTTCGTCAGGAAGAACACCCGGTTACCGTTACTATTAACAAGGAAGGGGATCTCTGGATCAACAAGATTCAAACCAGCCGTGCCCTGATGATTCAGGAGCTGGAAAAAAATTATAGTGCAAATAAAGACCAGCCTATCTATATTCACGCCGACAAGAACGTTACCTATGGACATGTGATGACGGTTATGGAAGATATAAAATCGGTTGGGTTCAATAAGGTTGGTATGATTACCGTGCCACCTGAGAAAGAGTAACAGCGTGTTTCGCGTGTTTCAATCTACTGCGATGATGTCCAAGGAATGGAAACTGCCACTGAATGTGGCCATCGGCATTCACGTACTGGTCCTTTTAGGAGCTTTATATTTACCGGCTATGTTTAAGACCAAGCCGAAATTTGCCGACATTTACACGGTAAGTATTATCAATATTGCCGAACCTGCGGCAAGTACGCCGCCTGCTGCTGGCCCGAAAGCGAGTTCGCCTCCGGTGAGCAGTCCGCCGAAGAAGGCTGAAAAACCTGCTCCGATTATTAAACCCCAGGAAAAGGTGGTTAAAGCAGCCGTTCCGATTGCCAAAACCCCGGAAAAGCCCGCTCCGGCTCCCGTTCCGATTGCTGAACCCGAGGCAAAGGCAGATCCGGTACCCGCGCCACAAAAGGCTATTTCCCTGAAACCGATAAAAAAGAAAAAAATCCAAAATATCAAGCCGACAGAAGAGAGTAAACCACCGGAAAATATCAAGCCCAGAGAAAATCAGGTTCGCAATCAAGAGATAGAACGAAACAGGAGAGAAACACTGGCAAAAGCAATCAGGGAAGAAGAGCTTTTGGCGGCAAAGGCCCAATTGGCTCAGGAGGCTCTTGAGGATGAACGTAATCTGCTCCAAACGTCACAGTCGGCCAGTGCTGTCAATAAGGCACGGGCAAGTTCGTCTGCCAGGTCGTCAGCAAGTTTGGACAATCAGACTTCAACCGCAGCGGCTGCCAGCGGCGGCAGCACCAATCTCCTTGAAAGCCAATATCTGGCATCGGTCTTCAATAGATTGCATCAGTTCTGGGCGCCGCCCGAATACTTGCAGCAAGATCCAAACTTAACTGCTGTCGTGGTGATTACCATCAACCTTGACGGTAACATAGCCAACATGGTCTTTGAAAGCAAATCCGGAGACAGGGTGTTTGATCAGTTTGTCAACAGCACCATAGAAGCTGCCAACCCTATGCCGCCAATCCCACCTGCCTTGAGAAAGCAACGTTTTGAAGTAGGGTTGCGTTTCAGGCCGGGAAGTATACAATAACACAACATAACCCAGAGTTGCAAAAGGTCTATCACCCATGAGAACAACTACTTTCAGGAATGTATTCTTTTTTATCCTGCTGTTTATTTTTGCACAGAAGGCAATTGGAGCAGAACGCGTCTACCTGGATATTACCGCTTCAGAGACCAGAAAAATCAACATTGCGGTGCCGTCATTTCAGAACAGTAATTTCTCCGGTCAACAAACTACTTCTGGCAAAGAACTGGCGAACACTCTCAGTAATGCATTAAAATTTCATGGAATTATTGCCATTATCGAAAGCTCCGGCTATGGTGGCAATGAACCTGGGGAGTGGAAAAAGCTGGGCTTTGATTTTGCCGTGTTAGGGCAATATGCCATGACCTCCGACGCCATCAAGCTTGAAATGAAACTGATGGATGTCGCCGGTAACGAAATTATTATGGGCAAAAGCTACTCAGGTTCAATGACTCAGAAAGACCAAATGCTCTTTAAATTCTGCGACAGCGTTATCGAAACCCTGACAGGAAAACCTGGAATTGCCATGTCGCGGATCGCCTTTGTCAACGGACAAAAAAATACCAAAGAGGTCTATCTGACAGACATCCTGGGGAAAAGCTACAGACAAATAACTCGACATCA
The DNA here is from genome assembly GCF_054657295.1 of Desulfocastanea catecholica. Taxonomy (NCBI): domain Bacteria; kingdom Pseudomonadati; phylum Thermodesulfobacteriota; class Desulfobulbia; order Desulfobulbales; family Desulfobulbaceae; genus Desulfocastanea; species Desulfocastanea catecholica. The sequence goes on along the minus strand of NZ_BAAHYZ010000010.1, from coordinate 99,662 downwards.
ACATCTCACCGTCAGCCCAAGGTTTGTGCCGGGAGGAAATCTTCTGACCTACACCTCCTATCACAGCGGTAATCAGAATTTGTATATTACCGATTTGCGGCAAAATAAAATCACCCGGGTACTGTCAAGAAGAAAGGGTTTGAATCTTGCGCCAGCCTGGGCAGCCGATGGCCGATCGATGGTGCTCACCCTTTCCACAAACGGTAATCCAGACCTTTATCTGTTAAACGCCAAAGGTGAAATAATCGAACAACTCACTGATCGGGCAGGAATCAATGTCTCTCCTGCCTGGTCTCCCGACGGCAGCCATCTGGTTTTTGTTTCTGATCGAAGCGGAAAGCCGCAACTTTACCTGATGGAGATGCGCACAAGAAAAGTTAAGAGACTGACCTTTGAAGGATCGGAGAATGCCGAACCCTGCTGGTCGCCGACTGAGGACCTCATTGTCTATTCCAGCCTCCGGGATGGCGTATATCAGTTATTTACCCTCAATCCATACAAAAACATCGCCCCGGTGCAGGTGACCGATGACTTTAGTCATCACGAAACACCCTCCTGGTCACCAGACGGCAACCAGATCATATTTGCAAAACGTGATGGCAAAAATAACCAGATATACGGTATAATGAAAAACGGTTCCTTTCAACGAAAGCTTTTCACTCTTCCCGGCAGCCAGAATTATCCCCAATGGTCAAGGTAAGGTATTCAGAGAATAATTTTAGCAAAATAACTCTATCATGAAAAAAACAGTATTAAATTTTCTTCTTCTTGCGGCAGCAACGCCTTTTCTTGTGCAATGTGCTACGCAGGCTGATGTTAATCAATTGCGATATCAACTCCTTGTCGTTAATAAAAAAATTGAGGATATGCGCTCGACCACTGTCGGCCAACTGCAAAAACGTCAAGCTGTGGCCAGCGGTCAAGTCGACCAGGTCGAACAGGATATTCTTCAACTGAAAAATCAGCTTGAGGAAACTAACCACCTCAATCAACAGCTCAAGGAGCAAAATAAAGAACTTGAGGCGACCATTACCAACGTTGTCCAGACTGAAGCAAGCAAACGTGAGGAAGCGTTAAAGCAATTCGAAGAGGCTCAACGCGAAAAAGAGCTCAGACTGACAGAGGCTCTGAACGAAAAATTGCGCATGCAGGAAGAAAGTGTCAAGGCTATTCAGCAAGCGCGTATCAAGGAGGCAGAGCGCCGGGCCAAAGAGGCATCAATTGCCGCAGAACTCGCAAAGACCCGCTCAAAATCGGCCAACACTGATGTGCAGTCAACAGCGTCGCCCAGTCACATCCGTTTGGAGCAGAAAAAGGTCAAATTGACCCCGGCAGTGCAGGCTGCGGCTGCCGCACCATACCCGCCGACAGCCCCAAAAGCTGAGCAAAAGGTCCAGCCTGCTGCACAGGTAAAACCAGCTTCTCCCGTGCCCGTTGCAGATCCGATCGCTTCCGGGCCGTCGCCGGACAATTTTGACAAAGCACAGCGGCTTTATCAAAGCGAGAAGTATAAGGAGGCGCAACAGTTATTCGAACAGGTAGCCGGTAATACATCCGAGAGCAAAAGCGTGGACGCTCGATTTATGATTGGCGAGTGCCTCTTTGAGCAGAAGGAATACGATAAGGCCATCATGCAGTATCAGAATATTATTTCCCAGCATGCCGACCACGCCAAATCTCCCGCTGCAATGCTGAAGCAGGGAATGGCCTTTGAAAAACTGTCCGATAAGGATACGGCCAAGGTTATCTACAAAAAATTACTGAAAAAGCACGGTTCATCTCCAGAGGCGGCAACAGCTCAGGATAGAATCAGTAAGATCTAGTAAACGGAACACAGTGTTTTGAAGGATCGCCTGGACAAAATCTTACTAGATAGAAAAATCGCCCCGACCATAGACACGGCAAGGGCAATGATCTACGCCGGAGAAGTCTACCTCGGGGAACAGATTTCAGATAAACCCGGGCGATTATGTTCAACTGATTCACCCATCCGCGTCAAGGAAAAATGCCCCTATGTATCAAGGGGCGGCCTGAAGCTTGAAAAAGCTCTGGCCTATTTTCGCGTCTCTCCGGTAGGTCGGATCTGTCTGGATATTGGTGCATCTTCCGGTGGTTTCACCGACTGCCTCCTGCAGAACAATGCGCGGAAAGTGCATGCGGTGGATGTAGCCTATGGACAACTTGCCTGGAAAATCAGGCAGGATCCAAGGGTTACGGTACTGGAACGTTTCAACGCCAGAAATATCACGGCAAAAGATGTCAATAATGAACCGATCGATCTAGCGGTTATGGATGTCTCCTTTATTTCCCTGACCACTCTATTGCCGCCGATTTCAAAACTTTTTGCCGAAGAAGTGTCGATTCTCGCCCTCATAAAACCGCAATTTGAGCTTCCTCGGGAGGATATCGGCCCGGGGGGCGTAGTGAGCGAGTCGTCCCTGCACCAAAAGGCCATTGACAAAATCAAGGTCTTTGTCGAGCTAGCCGGTTTAATGAGCAGAGGGACCGTTGCCTCACCGATACTCGGCCCAAAAGGGAATCGCGAGTTTCTCATCCACATTACCTCCTTAACAGCCTCTTCACGAAGATAACGAAGATAAATCGCCGCATACCGTCGCCGGCTCTATGCATCGCGGATAAATCCGGTCAAAGAAAGCCACCATGAATGCCACAAGAACCCTCTGTTTTACTTTCTTTATCGTTCTTTTTTTTGCTTCTGTCGGTTTCACTCAAACAGCCGGGCAGAGCACAGCAGCCTCCTTTACGCTTCTCTACTCAGGCAATGTTTGGGGGGAATACGAACCGTGCGGTTGAAGCTCAAATCAGCTGGGCGGACTGTCCGGCAAGGCGCGTTTATTAGAAAAATTGAGGGCGGAAATAGGGCAGCCGCTGCTTGTGGTCGATGCCGGCAATCTTCTTTTCCAGACAGCGCTCAAGGGTATAGCTGCAGGAAAAGATAACAATGCCAATTCTTTGATCATCGCTCACGGTCTCGTCAGGGCGTATCAGGCGATGGCCTATGATGCCGTGGCCATCAGCGTAAATGACCTCTCCGCCGGAGCTGATTTTTTTCGACATTCAACTGACCAATCTTTTCCCTGGGTGGCCGCCAATATTAGTGACCAAAACGCCACGGCGGTTTTTCCCGCACACAGCATTAAACAAATTGGTGGACTGACTATCGGTATCATTGGCCTGACGGGAGGAACGGGAAATAATGTTGACGGTTTTATTATCAATGACTGGCGCACCGCCCTCAAGACAGAGATCACCTCACTTGAAAAACGCTGTGACATATTACTGGTTCTCTCCACCCTGACGCCGGCTGAAAACCACGAAATACAGCAAAATTACCAACAGATAGACATCATTGTTTCAGCAGATAACAAAGGGGCAAATATTCAACCGCAGGTGTTTCACAACAGCCTTCTTGTGCAAAGCGGCAGTCGAGGAAAATATATAGGCAAGCTGGATATCACCAGGCATGGTCCCGGGAACTGGTACACTGTTCCCTCCCCTTCACCGGGAGAAAGACAAACCAGACTTACCGCCATCGACCGGCAACTGGGCCAGCTCGAGAAAGAACAGCGTGAAACAAACAGGGATTTCACCCAGAAAATTGCCCGGCTGCAATCGTACCGGCAACGACTTTCCGATCAAATCGCCCAGGACAAGGCAGAAAACAGTGACAGTGCAATAGCAGCGGCGAAAAGCTTCAAATATTCTACTCTGGCGGTCAAGCCGACATCTTCCAATGCGAGCACCCAGGCCATTGTCCAGGACATCAAAAAGAGCATTACTGCCTTGAACAGATATCGCCATGCCGGCATTCAAGCAGACGATCCCGCTCTTCTCTACGCGCTGCAGAAAAATGAGATAGCCGGTGGCAGCGCCTGTCGGCATTGCCACGACAAACAAACTGATTTTTGGCAAACGACCAGGCATGCCGGCGCTTTTTCTACCCTTGCCGAGCAGGGCCAGACTTTTAATCTGCAATGTCTCCCTTGTCATGTCACGGCTGGGAGAGTCGTGGCGTCCTCTGTCGACGCAGAACTGCTGTTTCTCCTTTCGCTCGATAGTGATCGTCAAACGATTGGTTGCGAGGTGTGCCACGGTCCCGGGAACAATCATCTTCTTTCCCCGGAAACAACAGCTCCGCTACGATTACCTCCTGAAGAGACCTGTCTGCAATGCCACACTGCAGAGCGAGACAGCGGTTTCAACTACCCCGCAAAACTCGCGGCAATTGCCTGTCCAGCCAGTTGAACCAAGAGGGCAAAAAAAGAGGGCAGTTACAAAATCTGTAACTGCCCTGCGGATTTTCCACGGCGGAGAGAAAACCGCCCTTTCAATCAGTTGTTGTTAACAGCCAAAAACTTTTTGCAGATTAGGAACGGTCTGCTTTTTACGGCTCATCATGCCGGGAATCCACATGGAATTGCCGGTAAGCTTGGTATCAAAGGCCTTTTCAATGAGAGCGGGATCGTCGGAGAGAACAACCAGGTCGGTTCCTTCTTTTACCACATCGGTGAGCATGAGCAGAACGGAGTGACGACCGTCGGCTTTGACGACTTCCATTGCCTTGACGAGTTCTTCGCGAACATTGGCAACCTGATCAAGGGTCGCAAGCTCAAGTTGGCCAACCCCAACTTTATTGCCCTTCATGTCAAAATCTTTATAATCGCGGAACAGCAGGTCTTTTGCGGGAACCCCGTCAACCGCGGACTTGGCTTTCAACATTTCCATGAAAAGCTCTTCCGTATCGGTCACCCCGGCAATAACTTTCAGATCATTGACAGCAAGCTTGTCATCTTCGGTACAGGTGGGGGATTTGAAATTAACGGTATCACTCAAAATTGCGGCGAGCATTCCACCGGCGATGTCTTTAGGTATGGCAACTCCGGCATCCTTGAACATCTTATTCAAGACAGTTCCGGTACATCCAACAGGCTCTGCTCTGAACAGGATCGGGGTGTTGGTGGTTACATCACCTATTTTGTGGTGATCGACAACTGCAACCAATTCGGCAGAAGCCAGGTTGGCAGGGCCCTGGGCGAGATCGCTAAAGTCGACGAGCGCGATTTGTTTGCCGGCGGCATCAGTGAGCAGTTCGGGAGCAGCAAGACCAAAGCGTTTCAACACAGTAGTCGACTCTGGATTGAGATCTGCAGCGGCAATTTGCATACATGCCTTTGCTTCCATACCTTGAGCGTTGAGCAGAGCTGCATAGGCAATTGCAGATGTTACTGAATCAGTATCAGGATTTGCATGTCCAACAACAGAAATAGCCATTAACGTTCCTCCAATTTTAAATTAATAGTAGTAATCGAAATCTTTTCTTCTTACTGTATTATATTATTTACTTAAATGACTTTGCATGTATAAATGAGACTCCCCAAAATAGTGTTTTCAACGGTATCAGTCAAGGATTAAAAACAACTTGCATAGATTGACTGGTCAATAGTCGGCTCCACCCCTTTCCAGAGCAGTGTATACCCTGATTCTGTTCCCCTGATTCCTCTTAAAACTCCCTCTTCCTGCGTGACTTTGCTGGTGGTATGCGGTATCTTTTCCGTTAATGCTGCATCCTGGATGCGGATCATTTTCCCTACCTTTTCATAATGTGAATAACCGATGGATGGACAAAACGACAGGGAGCTTCCTCGGTCCCGAGTAAAAAGAGGCGCGAGCACTTTTACCTATATTGCCATTGCGATCGTGGTATTATTTTTCGTCAGCTTTTATCTTTACGTGTACAAGGATTCCTCCACCTCCCCTACATCCTCCGTCGCCCCGGTGGGAAGTACAGCCGTGGATGGCGAGGCACCATTTGCCGAAAAAACGACTGCAGGAACTTCGCATGGGGAGACCGGGTCTGGACAGGCTGATCAAAAAACGCTGCGACCTGAAGCAGGAACACCGTATTTAGATGGCGAACTCCCTGGAGCAACAGAGGAAACTCCGGCAGATCTTGCCGGTCTTCCTGCGGTAACGGATGTATCTGACCGGATCGAGCAACAGCTGTCCGCAGGTGGCGATCACCAGCGTCTCGTTGCCGAAGTGAATGCATTTTATGCGCACCTCGATCAGCAGCCGTACATGAAAAGCTTTGCTCTGCAGGAGGCAAGCGGCGTCTATTTTTCAAAACTTGTACAAAAACTTGTCGATAATCCTCCGGTAATTCACCGGGAAACCGACGACATGTTCACCCTTCTGCAAAATACCGCGCATTTCTTTCGCATTCTCGGCAAGGAGAACATGCATGTTATTAAATCGATACTGGACAAAGAAAAAAATTCTTTTGAACAGGTCGTCAAGGCGTTCTATGGACTTACCTATCAACCGACGTACCTTAAGCAAGAATACGCCCTGTCCATTCCTCCTCAAGCTCTCACCGATTACGCTGCATTTTTTCTCAACACCATGGGCGGGCGGCTCTATCTTTTTCGCCGTGACTCCGCCTTGAGAATGCTGGTGAGCTACTATGCCATCATCACCATTGACCGTGCCAACAAGCAGGGAAACGGCGGTCATGGCATTGATCTCAATCCGGCAATACTTTCCCTCATCGAAGAGATAGAAAATGGTGGGAACCGGCTGCAGCAGAAGGACCAGTACCTTGATGTACTATATGATCTTCAGGAGAAATATAATTAATTATGAACCAATCGAATTATAATACGGATCTGTTCTCTTTTCTCTCCTCTTCGCCCACCCCTTATCATGCAGTTGCAGCTATGGAGGACTTCCTGCGCGGCCATGGATTTATAGCGCTGCAGGAAAATGTGCCATGGCACCTTGAAAAAGGCTTTTCCTATTTTGTTACCAGGGAAAAAAGCGCGACGATTGCCTTTACCTTAGGCAGCAAGGAGGAGCCTGAACATGGTTTCAGGATGCTCGCTGCCCACACCGACAGTCCTTGCCTGCAGATCAAGCCCCGCCCCGATATAAAGACAGCGACGTATCAGCAACTTGGCGTTGAGATATATGGCGGCGGTCTGCTCGGTACGTGGTTTGACCGCGATCTTTCCCTGGCGGGACGGGTAGCTGGTGCAATGGCTGACGGCACTCTGGCGGTACGACTGGTTGATTTTCACCGGCCCCTGCTCACCATTCCCAGCATCGCCATCCATTTCAACCGGGAGGCGAATACGAACAATACCATCGACCGGCAGAAACACCTTCCTCCGATTATCGCCCAGGCTATCGATAACCAATTACCCGAATTCAAATCACTTCTTCTCAAGCAAATTCTGCTCGAGCACCCCAAGGCGATGATTGAGGAAATTCTGGCATTCGATCTCTTTTGCTACGATTTCCATGGACCGACCTATCTTGGCATGAATAACGAGTTCATCAGCTCGGCCCGGCTTGATAACCTACTCAGCTGTCATGCCGGAATGACTGCACTTGCTCAAGCGGACCGGGCAAGAAACTGCTTACTTTTCTGCGCCAACCACGAGGAAAACGGATCCACTTCAGCCACAGGTGCCCACGGTTCTTTTATTGATTCGGTCATCGAACGCATCCTCCCCAACCCCGAGGCGAGAAGTATCGCACTGAGCAATTCTTTGCTCATTTCCATGGATAATGCCCATGCCGCCCATCCCAATTTTATGGACAAGATTGATGCCACCCATGAAATCCACCTCAATAAAGGTCCAGTCATCAAACTGAATGCCAATCAACGCTACGCGACAAACAGTCTCAGTGCAGCCATCTATAAACTGCTGTGCAGAGAGGCCGGCATTTCTTGCCAGGAATTTGTCATGCGCAGCGACATGCCCTGCGGCAGCACAATAGGTCCCATTACTGCGGCTCGCCTCGGGGTGAAAACCATCGATGTCGGCGCGCCGAGTCTGGCAATGCATTCTATTCGTGAACTCACCGGCAGCAGTGATCCTTTTCTTCTTTCCCGGTCGATTGGACATTTTTTGAGCAGTGACCGGCACAGACAACTGCCGCAATAAACAGGACCGAGGTTGATGCAGGAGCCCCAGCGACAACCGCCGCGTCACCTGACGGCCTGTGTTCTAACATACACCTTTCCGGTCATATCGTACCGCACCTTCGCCGACGCTCTTTGCGCCTCTCTACTTATCTACCCAAAGGCAACCCTCTACTAAAAAGCACCTTTGAGGTATTTACAAAATCATTTCTGGAAGGTACAGTGTCCGGCGGATTACATTGTAGTATATCCGGCTACCACCTCTAATCATTCACAGATTTTTATATTTTCTCGCTAACTCTCACTCAATTTATACTCAATACCCCATGCAGAAGAGCTCCCCGACCGCTCACATTGCCACGCTGTATCGGTTTTGTGCCCAAAGTATGCAATATCCCGATAGTCATTGGTTTACCGACAATTATCTGACCTGCCTCTATAGCCTCCTTGACGCACTTGGCGGCAGGGAAGAAAAAACCATTCTGCAGGTCGAATTCAGCCGGAGTAAAGATATGCTCGAGGATCTTCAGGTTGAATACACCCGACTCTTCATAAACGGGGTGCCCCATGTTACCGCCCCGCCATATGCCTCGGTCTATCTGGAAAAAACACTGCGAGGCAAATATTCCGATCAGATCTTGACCTATTACCGCTCTCTCGGCTACACCCTTACCGAAAATGCCGACCTTCCCGACAGCTTGATACATCAGCTTGAGTTTCTGTCTTTTCTCGCGGAAGATAATAACCAGGCAAGTGAAGAGGAATTTCTCGCTCGTTTTTTTCTGCCGTGGTTTTCAATTTTTGCATCAAAAGTTAAAGAGGAGGCGCAGCATCCTTTTTATCGGACTATCGTAAGCTTTATTGACTTTTTTACAAAGGAGGACATGGAATATGGCGTTCAACATCACGAGGCGTAAATTTTTGCAGTCTGCCTCATTGGCAGCGGTCGCACTCCCACTCTCCAGTGCCATTGCATCAGAGAGCGGTGTCACACGTTCCCCCCTGGAGGCCAAAGGATCACTGCAGGATGAGACTGTGGTCGGCGGGGTCTGTGAGATGTGTTTTTGGCGATGTCAGCTCGTCGGAAAAACACGTGGTGACCGACTGGTCAAACTGGAAGGGAATCCCAAATCGATCGACAATGGCAGCGCAATATGTGCCCGTGGTAACGCCGGCATTCAACTTCTCTACGATCCGGACCGTCTGAAATACCCGCTTAAAAACGTTGGCGAACGCGGCAAGCCCAAATGGAAAAGAATCAGCTGGGAAGAGGCCCTCGATGAGTGCGGCAGCAAACTGAAAGCCGTGCAGGACAAATATGGCCCGCAGGGTCTGTGCATGTTCCCCCATGGTTCAACGGCTAAATATCCCATGCATTTCATGGAGCGCACACTCGGTACGCATAATGTCAGCGAGGCCTCATTTTTCCAGTGCCGGGGCATTCGTGACATGGCCTACATGGCCACCATGGGCATGCCCCCGGGGGAATTTGTCGATATGCCGAATGCCAAGGTTATCTTCCTGCTTGGCGGCCATTTCGGCGAGAACATTCATGTCAGCCATATTAAACAGTATATACAGGGTCTGCAGAACGGCGCCAAGCTGATCGTCGTCGACCCACGCTACTCCGCCTCTGCGGCCAAATCCGATATCTGGGTAAAAATCAAGCCGGGCACCGATACCGCTTTTCTGCTCGCCATCATGAACTATCTTGTCAGCAAGAATAAATATGATGCCGAATTTATCGAGGAATACGGCCAAGGTTTCGATGAGTTCAAAGCGGGTATTAAGGAGTGGAGCCTGGAAAAAGCCGCCAAGGAGTGCGACATCCCTGCTGCTCAAATCAAGGAAGTCGCGGAAATGCTCGCAGCCAATGCGCCGAATGTTTCCATCCACCCTGGTCGTCATGTGTCCTGGTACGGCAACGATTTCCAGCGGCAGCGTTCCCTGGCCTGCCTCACCGGACTCCTTGGCGCCTATTTTGTCAAAGGCGGCTGGGTCCCCGGCAAAGGACCGAAGGTCGGGAAAACCAGCTGGGCCAAAAAGGACCATGATGGCCAGCATAATCTCAATCTCAATGCCGATGAGGATAGTATCCATCCCTACTCTCCTCCCGGCACCCCCACGGAACTGATCAGAGATGCGGCCTTAACCGGAAAACCGTACCCCATCAAGGGCTGCGTTATCTGGGGCCAAAACCCTATCCAGACCATTCCCGGCCAGGAAAAAATGAAAGAGGTCTTGCAGCAGATGGATTTTGTCATGTGTGTTGACGTCATGCCGACCGACGCAACCATGTGGGCTGACATACTCCTGCCGGAAGTGAGCTACCTGGAACGCCACGACCTGGTCAAGACCGGAACACAGTGGGATTTTGCCGACAGACACCAGCAATACATCACCGCCAGAATGCCCCTGGTAGCCCCGATGTTTGAGCGCAAAGACCAGGTTTATATCACCAATGAGATTGCCCGGCGGATGGGTTATGAGAAAGATATTCCCGTCCAGAGTGTTGAGGAACTGGTGGAAAAAGACCTTAGTGTCGCCAATCTGACCCTGGCGCAATTAAAGCAGGAAGGTGGCATCCACCTCCGAGACGGGAAAAACCCCTATCAGATGCCGGAAGATTTTGAAATTTTGTTTTTCAATGAGGATATTGCCGATGCAGGCTTTCCCGGCGTGCCAACCTATATCCCGGTAGAACAGGCCCCCGTCGGCTACGCGAGACTGCTCTATGGCCGGGTGCCAGTCCACACCTTCAACAGAACCCAGAATAATATCTGGCTGAACAAGGCTATGCCCGACAATCCCGTGTGGCTCAACGATCAGGCTGCGGCAAAAATGGGCTTGAAGGACGGTGACGTGGTCGGTTTTATCAATCAGGACGGCATAAAATCCCGTACCACCACGGTGGTCAAGACCACTCCGGGCATTCGCCATGATGCCGTCTATATGGCCCATGGCTACGGTTCCTCCAATCCGCTCATGAGTGTCGGGGTTGATGCCGGTGTTGATGATACGAGTCTTATAACCAAAATTACCGTCGACCCTGAGACCGGCGCCCATGGAATGCGCAACAACTTTGTCAAGTTGACCAGAGATGGCAAAATAATTGATATTCCGGCCACCGTCTAAATTCGGCTTTAAAGGTATTATTTCAGGAGAATACAATGCAATACGGAATGATTATCGACCTTGAACGATGTGTCGGCTGCCACGCCTGCACCATCGCCTGCAAAGCAGAATGGGAGGTCCCGGTAGAATTTTATCGCAACTGGGTATTTCGCATGGGTCCCAGCCTCGTCGGCGATGAAATGGCGTCAACCTATTACCCCGGGCTGTGCAACCACTGCAGCGAACCGGTCTGTGTCCCCGAGTGCCCGGCGGATCCGGTGGACATGACCTTCACCAATTTTAAAACCGGTAAAACCACCACGATGGAGGTTGCCGCCACCTGGAAAGATCCGTTTGACGGGACGGTACAGATCGACAAGAACCGCTGTATCGGTTGCGGTGCCTGTGCCGATGCCTGCCCCTACAACGCCAGGTACATCAACCCTGCTCTGGTCGATGACACCTCGGAAGACGGCAAAGCGGATAAATGTACCTACTGCAAACCACGGGTTGAAGCTGGTTTCGATCCAGCCTGTGTGCAGACCTGTATTACCGGGGCGAGAATATTCGGCGACCTGGATGACCCGAACTCGGAGGTCGCCAAATACGTCAAGAACGGCGCCAGGGGCATCGAACCCAAGGGCGGAAAACTTGGTCCGAACAGCAGGTACTATGGCAAGAAAAAGGATATGACCTTGCTCTTTAACAGTCATACCCCGGAACTCGCCGATGTCGAGCAAGTCAGAAGAAGGGCCATGCTTGCTTCGATGGTCAAACCGGCCATGAAAAAGATGAGAAACCTCGGCCTTCTTGGCGTGGTCGGCGGCCTTATGGCCAAAGAACTCCTCGAACAAGGAGATAAAAATAAAGCAGAGCCATCAAGCTGATCTCTTTTTTTAGATCAGATCCTGCTGAGCGCGATAATCTCCTGTTTGATTATCGCGCTTTTTTTTGTATTATCATCGACACACACTGTTTTTCCTGCACGACATCCGCCCATCCCGGCAGAAGTTTCCTGCTTTTTTATTCGGCCAATCTCGACAAAAGGATTTCTCAATGAGTACAGACGATAAGAAGATCATCTATTCGATGATTAAAGTAAGCAAATATTATGATAATAAACCGATCTTAAAAGATATTTCCCTGTCTTATTTCTACGGCGCCAAAATTGGCGTCCTTGGGCTGAACGGCTCAGGCAAGAGTACCCTGTTAAGAATCCTTGCCGGTATCGATAAGGATTTTAACGGCGAAACCCATCTCGCCCCAGGACACCGGGTTGATTATCTGCCACAGGAACCGGAACTTGATCCGGAAAAAACCGTGAAACAGATTGTCGAAGAAGGGGTGCAGGAAACAGTCGATCTGCTCAACGAATTCAACGAAATCAATGAGAAATTTGCCGAACCGATGTCCGATGATGCAATGCAGGCCCTCATCGACAGGCAGGCCGGCGTCCAGGATAAACTCGATGCTCTCTCGGCCTGGGACCTCGACAGTCGCCTGGAAATGGCCATGGATGCCCTACGCTGCCCGCCATCGGACTCTAAATGCGGCATACTTTCCGGAGGTGAAAAACGCCGGGTCGCCTTATGCAGAATCCTCCTCAAGCAACCGGAAATTTTGCTTCTCGACGAACCGACCAACCATCTTGACGCCGAATCCGTCGCCTGGCTCGAACAGCATCTGCAGGCATATGCCGGCACGGTTATCGCCGTAACCCATGACCGGTATTTCCTCGACAATGTCGCCGGCTGGATCCTCGAACTTGACCGGGGCCTGGGCATCCCCTGGAAGGGCAACTATTCATCCTGGCTGGAACAGAAAGAGAAACGGCTGGCCATGGAAGAGAAAAAGGAGAGCGAACGACAACGGACCCTGCGCCGGGAACTTGAATGGATAAAGATGAGTCCGAAGGGACGGCGCAGTAAGTCCAAGGCGCGCATCAGCTCCTATGAGCAACTGCTGTCTACGGAAACGGAAAAATTGGCAAGAGAGCTGGAGATTTTCATTCCGCCCGGACCACGTTTAGGCAAGGTGGTTATTGAAGCGGAAAATGTCAGCAAGGGCTTTAACGATCGCCTGCTCGTGGAAAACATGAATTTCAGCCTGCCGCCCGGTGGGATCGTCGGGGTTATCGGTCCAAACGGTGCAGGGAAAAGTACCCTGTTCAAAATGATCATCGGCCAGGAGAACCCGGACTCCGGCACCATCCGCGTTGGGGATACGGTAAAGCTGGCCTATGTCGACCAAAGTCGTGATCAACTCGATCCGGAGCAGACTATCTGGCAGGCGATTTCCGGCGGGCAGGACACCGTCTGGCTCGGCACGAAAGAGGTGAACAGCCGCGCCTATGTCGGCAAATTCAATTTTTCGGGCACCGACCAGCAGAAAAAGGTCGGCCTGCTCTCCGGCGGTCAACGAAATCGTGTGCACCTGGCCAGAACCCTTAAAGAAGGCGGCAATGTCCTGCTGCTCGATGAACCGACCAACGATCTGGACGTGAACACCCTGCGGGCACTGGAAGAAGCCCTGGAGAACTTTGGCGGCTGTGCGGTGGTAATAAGCCATGACCGATGGTTTTTAGACAGGATTGCCACCCATATCCTGGCCTTTGAAGGCAATTCACAGACTGTCTGGTTTGAAGGGAACTATTCGGATTATGAAAAGGATCGCAAAAGCCGCCTCGGTGCAGCAGCGGATCAACCGCACCGGTTAAAATACCGCAGTTTGACCAGAGTGTAACAGCGCGCCGCATCCGGAGGCCACTTTTCAGCAGTGATATTGCTGAAAAGTGGCTGAGCTGTTACATCACAAGGCCTGGAGCTCAACGAGTAAAGACTGCAACTCCTCAATTTTTGCACGGGCAACATCGAGCCGGCCGGCACGGCTGTCCTGCTCAATCTGCAGAGCAATTTCATGGATGCCGCCTATGCCGAGACTGGCGGCGGCACCTTTTATTGCATGTGCCGCCGCACTGACTTTCGCCGCGGAATTTTCTACCAAACCCTGCTGAATACGCTGCACATCCAAATGTAGGGAATCCTTGAAAATTGCCAGCAGCTCCCTCAATAATTCGGCATCATCAGCAACCTGCTCCAGGGCAAAGTCTTTATCCCATTTCAGTGCATTCATAGGGCAATCCTGTCTATTTTATTTTCCCCCGCCGATTTCTTTCGACAAATCTATCTGCCCATGGCGAATAATGCTCAGTAGCCCCTTGTGTAGACCGAGTATCGTCGAACATAATTCCGCTTCAGCTACACCGCCATCGATAATGTAATCAATCGATTCTCCAAACATTCTTACTATTTCCGGTGCAGACCGAGCTGGAGGAAAACCGGATATGTTGGCGCTGGTCGCGGTAATCGGCTTGCCCATTCGCTTGACCAGTTCCTGCGCTATCGGGTGAGGTGAGATTCGAATACCTACGGTACCGGTATTTCCGGTAATCCGCCGGCTAAGAGAAGCCAGGGCCGGAAAAATCAGTGTCAGAGGTCCCGGCCAATATTTTTCTATCAAAGGCCAATACAACTGGGGAACATTTTGCACGACCGCATCAAGCTGCTCCTTTTTTTCAATCAGCAGCAGCAAAGGTTTATCTGCCGCCCTTCTTTTCAGGGCAAATAATCTTTCTACAGCCAAGGCACAGTCGGGATCAACGGCCAGGCCGTAAGTGGTTTCGGTCGGAAAAGCGACAATTCCTCCCCGGCGCAGAAAGCTAACCGCAACATCCAGGGAGGTTCCCACCAAGACACGACTGTTTTGTTCAGACATTTATTTTTTTGTTTTTATCTTCAACTTCCATAACCATATCCTGGCGAAATTTCATAAGTTTTTTGCCAATATCCGGCTGCGACAGGGCGAGAATTCTTACCGCCAGCACGGCACCATTTTTGGCCCCCGCCTTGCCGATTCCCATGGTCGCCACCGGAATCCCCGGCGGCATCTGTACTGTCGACAGCAGGGCATCCAGGCCACCAAGAGAAGAGGCCTCCAAAGGTACGCCGATAACCGGCAGATCCGTATGGGAGGCCAGGACTCCTGCCAGGTGGGCGGCCATGCCGGCCCCGGCAATAATGACCTTTAGCCCTCTCTGCTGGGCATTTTTTGCATAGGCAACCGCTTTCTCCGGAGTGCGATGGGCGGAAGCAACACTGATTTCGCAGCAGATGTCCATCGCTTTCAAAAAATCAGCAGCGGCTTTCATCACCGGCAGATCAGAATCGCTGCCCATGACAATGCCGACGACTGGTTCCTTTGCGCTAATCGAATGGCGTCGCAAGGCCTTCTCGCCGATATCCTTTCGATAATAACAGTCGGTCCATCTGATTTCATCGACGGCGCTGTAGGCCCGGGCGATCGCATCCTTCAAGGTCTTGCCCACGGCAGTGACACCCAGGACACGGCCACCATTGGTGACTATCCGACCGCCTTTCCTGGCGGTGCCGGCATGAAACACCTCAACATCTTGACATTCTGAGGCCTTGGTCAATCCTTTGATAACCTTGCCATTTTCATATGGTCCCGGATATCCGCCCGAGGCCATAACAACGCAGACAGTCGGTCGTGGATCAATTTTCATCTCAACCCGATCCAATTTCCCGTCGATCGCCGCTTCAAAGATATCGATGATATCGCTTTTGAGCCGCATCAGCAGCGGCTGCGCTTCAGGATCACCAAAACGGCAATTAAATTCCAGTACGTTAATGGTTTCTCCATCAATCATCAACCCGGCATAGAGCATTCCCTTATACGGTCGCCCCTCGGCCTCCAGCCCTCTGACAGTCGGCAGCATGACCTTGTTCATGACAAAATCGGCGATGTCATCGGTGACCACCGGGGCCGGAGAATATGCGCCCATTCCCCCGGTATTCGGCCCCTCATCCTTGTCAAATATCGCTTTGTGATCCTGTGATGTAGGCAGAGGCAATACGGTCTTGCCATCGGTAAAGGCAATAAACGAGGCCTCTTCACCTTTCAGGCAAAATTCAATGATGATCTTGTCGCCGGCACTGCCGAAAGCCTTGTCGGCCATAATGAGATCGACGGCCTGTTTTGCTTCGTCAACGGTTTTCGCAACTATCACTCCCTTTCCCGCCGCAAGACCGTCTGCTTTGACAACAATCGGTGCCCCCTGGGAGTCGATGTATTTTTTTGCTTTCTCGCTGTTATCAAACACCTCAAACGAAGCGGTGGGAATGTTATATTTTTTCAAAAACTCTTTGGAAAAGACCTTGCTGCCTTCGAGTTCCGCAGCCTTCATGGAAGGGCCGAAGATTCTCAGTCCCTCGTTTTCAAAGGCATCGACAATACCGGCTACCAGTGAGGACTCCGGGCCAACCACCGTTAAATCGATGTTTTCTTTCTTGGCAAATTTGACTAATTTTTTAACATCGGTCACTGCAATATCCACACAATCAGCTATTCGGCTTATACCTGCATTGCCTGGGGCGCAGTAAATTTTTTCTGTTTTTTTACTTTGCTTGATTTTCCACACAAGCGCATGTTCCCGCCCGCCTGAACCAACAACAAGAATTTTCATAGGCTACTCCAGTCAGTTTTGTATTGTAATCTCTTGTAACACGTCTTTGTACAACGAGAAAATAGTTCGTTCATCCCTGTCTTTTGGATTGATCGTTGACAAAAGGGAAGCTAAATATTACATGAATGAATAGTCATTCATAAATTCTTTTCATTATTTTGTTACTTTCGATCTTTTCATTTTTGCAATGAAAGCAGAAAATAAACATACAAAAATCATTTCGGCGGCAACGAAAGTCTTTGCAAAAAAAGGATTTTTCACTGCCAGGATATCCGATATTGCCAAAGAAGCCAAGGTTGCTGACGGAACAATTTATCTCTATTTCAACAACAAATACGATATTCTGCTTTCCGTATTTGAAGAAGAAGTAAGCAAAATTGTCGAAAAAACCGATAAGCTCCTCAGCAATGAAGACGATCCCAAGAAAATGCTGGAAATTTTCACCATCCAGCACCTCATGGCCATGAAAAAAAACAGGAATCTTGCTGAAGTGATTCAGATCGAGCTTCGACAAACAAACAAGGTCATCAAAGATTACCGAAACAATAAATTTAGCGAATATACCGGAATCATAGCAAATATTATCAAAAAAGGTCAAGAAACCGGCATATATAAAGCCGATATTAAACCGGATATTGCCAAAAGGGCATATTTTGGGGCATTGGACGAGGTCTCACGGGTCTGGAATGCATCTCTGGAAACGCATTACACCGTAGAAGAAATTGCCGATCAGCTGCTGACCATGTTTTTGACAGGTATTCTGCAGAAAGCTGTCGAGAACACGCCATAAAGACACGACGCAGGCAGGCAATGCCTCCACCCTTATGGAAAAGAAGAAGGGTTGATGGCCATCACTTCAAATTCTCTTGTTCCACCTGGGGTAACGGCCAGGACCTCATCGCCCACTTCCTTGCCGAGCATACTTCGCCCGAGCGGCGAGAGAACGGAAATTGAACCTTTTTTCACATCGGCCTCCTCCGGTCCCAACAGCTGATAGATAATTTCCTCGTCCGTATCAAGATCAAGCAGCTGCACGACGGTTCCGAAAACTATACTTTTCGTGCTGACCTGCAGGCAATCGATTACTTCCGCACGGGATAATTTGTCTTTAAGCTCAAGGATGCGCCCTTCAATGTGGCCTTGCCGGTCTTTTGCCGCATGATATTCCGCATTCTCCTTCAGATCACCATGCTCCCTGGCGACCTCAATGGCCTTCACCACCACACCCCGTTCAACTCTTTCCAGATGCTGCAATTCTTCGCGTAATTTCTTGTTGCCGGTTTTGGACATTGGTATTCTTACAATCATGTAAACCTCCATAAAAAAATCCTGTAGGACACTCAACCGCGCGAGTTCTCTACAGGAGATACAGATAACGTGGATATATCACCAGCGATAATGCAGAGACATTGACATTCCTGTCTCTTCATAGTCATCGCTTTTTGATAATGTAAAGTTGCCTTTTAATAGAAAATGCGGGCTCATTTCAAGGAAAATATCGATTTTGGTGGTAAAGGAGACATTTTCGTTATCTTCCAGACCAACAGCATTGTCGATTGCATAGTAACTCATACTTTTCTTCGACCCGAGTTCATACCCCAGAAAATCGTGCTGAAAATGCAGACTCATGCGGTGCTCGGTGAACGACGAAGGGCTCCAGTACTGCACTTCATCGGAAGCCGCGTACGCACCATTCTCCGTTGCGGAACCGATCCGGTCCTCGTTATCCAGATACTGATAGTCATAGCGCAATGCCAGCTGGACAGATTCACCGAAAAGACTATACGACGAAAAGCCATGAAACCTGTTCTGCGAGTTACTGTCACTGTAGTAACGATGATGCACATCCCCACCGAAAGACAATCCCAGGGGGGTCTCGATACTCAGCCCCGTTTCGATTGCCTGGAAGGTTATCTGCTCATTTATGGCGGCAATGGTATCGTAGACCTGTCTTTTTTCAAAAAGCACATAGGCACTGACAAAATCATCGAGCTGCCCTTTCAGCGCGACTTCATACTGAATTCCTGTATCGTCCAGGTCATTGAATTCTTCTACTCCGGCACCAAGTACCAATTCATATGCCTTGGTGAATTCGTAGGTTGCGAGGGCGTAGAGTAAATTACTCCGGGTCGATGCGTCGGTATCCACAGAGGCAAATTGATTGTTGGCATAGAGAAAGCGGATATCTTTATCAAGATCGGGTGTTACCCAGAAAGATGTGCCAAAACTCGTTTTCGCCAGGTCTATATTGCCGTCTCTGCCGGTTTTTTCCTCATATGCCGCATCAAAAATATTCTGCGGACTGATCTGCAGGCTCGTCCTTTCAATCGACTCCTCCAGGCCCGGAGCAGTGGTTCCCCGGTCTTTCATGGTTTCATACACCTGTGCTTCTTTACGATACTTACCGATTTTACCATAAATCGTCGCAAGATCACTCATTCCCTCCGAGGAATCTTCTTTTAAAAGCCGCTTATAACTTTGTTCGGCATAATAATAATTACGATCGAAGGTTGCTTTTCGAGCCATATATTCAGTGGTGATCAGTTTCTGCCAACTATAATCTTCGTAGAATTCAGAGACAATCCTGCCAACTTCCTTGCCTCGGTTTTCCAGCAAAAACGGTGGCTCCATCAGCTCGGCAAGAACCTTTGGCTCAGATTGCAGCATATGCACCATTTTGTTCCAGAAGGTGCTTTCGCGGCTGACATGAGGATAATCTATCTCTTTTTGCCTGAAAGTGTCATTCAACTGGTCGAGAACAGGTTCAGCCAACAACTGTCTGTAAATCTGCAGGGCCTTTTCCTGCTGCTTGTCCCCCCACAGGAGTCTGGCAAGAGTAAGAAGTTCTTCGGTATTATCACCCGCTGAGAGTTCAGCCGCCAATTCTTCGACATTTTTCGTCTCATCTGATCTGTGCATCATCAGGGCGAGTCCCTGCCCGTACATTCCTCTGCGTGCTTCCACCTCAATACGTTTTTGATGAAAATACGCTTCCTCGGGAAATTGTTCGACCAGCTGCGCAAAAGATGCCGCAGCTGTATCCCCTTGCCCGTCAGTCAACATCAGCTCCGCCCAAAGTACCCTGCCGGCGACCGAGGATGGATATTCGTTCAGCACTGTTCGCAGGTGTTTTTTGGCCGCACCATATTCCAGATACTCGATTTCTTTGCCTGCCAGAGCGAGCAGTCTGCTGACTACCGGGTTTCCGGCAATATTGACCATGCTGTCAGAATCTCTACCTTCCTCGCATTCTTGCCCTTTTCGATGAAGAATGCCCTGCAGTGTCAACACTTCAGGGTCAAATTTTTCTGTAGCGAACAACCTTCCACACTGCGTACATGCCTGCGGTAATTTCCCCCTAGAGAAACTGAGCCGGCAACTTTGCTTCTCCAGACGATGCAGTACAGGCTGCAATTCTCTGGAAACGATACTTTTTTCCACTCCACGCAGGTACCGGTCAAGGAGTTCCTGGGCAGCTTCATATTTTCCTTCGGCCTGCAATATCTCTGTTTTCAGCAGAAGCATTCGGCCTCCGGATGGATCCAGGGAAAAATCGGGGCCCACCTGGCCGGTACGCTCCTGCAGTGCCAGATACCAGCTCGCCGCAGCTGCGGTATTTTTATCAATCACAGCATTTTCAGCCAGCTGAAAGAGTACCTCTTCGACGAGAACGTCCTGGTGGAAAAGTTGCCGGAGCTGTTGTTCCGCTCGCCTTTTTTTTCCTTCTTTTCGCAGGACTGATGCCTGACGCAGAGCTAGTCCGGCGAGGATATCCCGCTTACCTTCGAAATGAAAATTCGCCCAGGAAATGATCTTCTCATATTCCTGAAACAGATAATTATAGGCAAGCAGATCCAGATAAGTGAAGACAAAATCAACGGGTGGAGCCGCATCGCTTTGGTGCAGGCCTCCAGTAAACAGGGCGTTCATCACCTGCACATTACCGATCTTCCCAGCCAGGTCAAGGACGCTTGTTCTGAGGTGCATATCGAGCGGATCACGCAATAGGCACTGTTGATAGGAAGCAAGGGCCGCCAGTTCCATGCCTGTGTGACGTTCTGCCTCACCTTTCTGCCGATAGAATGATTTTGTTTTATTTTCCGCACGACGCACTGTGTTCAGATATTTCAGGGTCTCTGCATATTCCTCTCTCTGGAAATACTGATCGGCAAGTCGTAACGCTACATCATCTGCTGAGGATGTATTTTCATGAATAATCGTCAGGACCTCGATCAGCTCCCTGGTCTGCCCATTGTTTTCGAGAAGGTCAGCCATTTCAAGATAAATTGCCGAACGATTGGGGGTGATTGCAGCAAGATCCTTCCACAGTTGTTCCGCCCCGTCATTTTCCACAATCGCCAGAAAATCATGCGCCAAGGTCGATTGGAGCGCACGTATTTCCTGCTCAATCCTCAGGTCTCCAGGATGCTTTTGTCTGTACCTCTCGTAAAAAAACAGTGCCTTGTCCGGTCTGTTCAGGTCCCGCTGACAGATGGTCGCCGCCTGGAGCAGAAAATTCTCATTATCTGCATTGTTATCAGCCAGATAACTAAGCTCTGCCAGCGCGGCTTCAAAGGCATCACGCTGCAGGTAAAATTGTGCCAATTCCTGACGAAACGGCATATAGTCTGGATGGTGCTGCAGATATTGCACCAGAAGAGTCTTTCTCTTTTCTTCGAAGCCCGGCACAGCAAAAACCTGGGCAGCCTGGAAGAGTATCCGATCGTCTATCTCGCCGGTTTCGAGCAGTCTGGCATAGAGCTTCCTGGCTTTTTCATCCTTGCCAAGATCAACCGCATCCAAGGCCAGGTAATGGACTATGGTCGTATTTTGCGGATGGCGTAAGCTGAATTGCTCAAGAAGGGCAAAGGAGAGTTCTTTCTTACCCTGATTCCGCAGACTGGTTGCCAGTCCGAGAAGAGCGGTATCGGAATTTTCCCCGAGTGGGTCCTTTTCGAAAACCCGTCCATAATAACGAACGGCGGTTGCATGATTTCTCGCGTGCGCGGCAATAGCGCCTCCGGCCAGGAGATATTCGCTCTTGTCAGGATCCTGATCCAGCAACCAGCCGGTGATCTTTGCGGCTGTTGCAAAATCCTCGACCTGCAAAAGAACCTTACAGTATTCCCAATTGGCTTCCTCAATATTCGGTTTTATTCTGAACAAATCAGCATAGGCCTGAACTGCGCCTGGGTAATCTTCCTCCCGGGTAAAATTTCTTGCCCTGTCCCAAAGAATCTTCCATTCAGGAGCTCCGGGTTCGCTCTGAATCAGCGGGATATTTCTATCCGGAGCGATTCCGTCTCCAGCTGTACACCAGCAGGCAGACAAGCCGAGAAAAAGGATAAAAAAGAAGATTTGGCGGGAAATGACTGTCTTCAACCTGGCTAACGTCATTGGCAGATGAGGTACCATGCAAAGAGATGGCTGCTTTTTTATCAAAACCACCCCGGATTGCTACAGGGCATTTTTCAAAGGGTCGTAGCGCAGCTCCCAGCCTCCTCTACGATACCAGGAGTCTGTCGAAAATCGTCCTTAAGGCAGGAGCTGCAATGAAGAAAAATGCGAAAAAAGTTATATCCTCATGCTACCCTGTCGGTCATAAAACTGCACGATTTTCTCCACGACATAGGCCTGCATCGCTTCGGTCAGTTCCGGATAGATTGGTAAAGCTATGGTTGTATCAGCGGCCTTTTCCGCTTCCGGGCAATGCACCCCGGCTCCCAGTGCGCCAAGACATTCCTGCTTATGCAGCGGAACGGGGTAATACACTTCGCAGCCGATATCATTTTTGCCCAGCCACTCTCGCAACTCATTTCTACGTTCAACACGCAACACGTACTGGTTATAAATGTGCACATTGGCACTTGCATCTTTTGCCCCGGAGGTATCTGCATAGACTGCTTTCGGCAAAACAACCCGTCCGGCATCAACAAGCCCTGCTTCCGAAAGAAAATGATCATATCGGCCGGCATTTTCCGCTCGCTGACCATGCCATCGCTCCAAATACGGCAATTTTACGCGCAGAGCCGCTGCCTGAATCGGATCGAGACGGAAATTGCCGCCGACGACCTTGTGATAATATTTCGGGTGGGCACCGTGATTTCGCATCAGGATAAGCTTTTCAGCAAAATCTTTATCCTGAGTGACGACCATCCCGGCATCGCCGATTCCCCCCAGATTTTTGCTGGGGAAAAAGGAAAAACACCCGGCAATACCAATTGATCCAGCCTTGTGGTAGCCGCCGGCTTCTGCTGTCGCCATGGGATATTCAGCCCCAATGGCCTGGGCTGCATCTTCTACGACGGGAAGCTCATAACGCTTTGCCAACGCCATAATAGCCGACATCTCCGCGCATTGACCGTACAGATGCACAGGAATGACCGCCTTTATCTTCCGTTCGGTATCCGCGACAAGCAGCTCTTCCATCCGGGCCGGATCGATATTAAAGCTGTCTGGATCGATATCGGCAAAAACAGGTATTGCACCAAGCCGGAGAATGACCCCCATGGTCGCAAAAAATGAATATGGTGTGGTCAGGACGAGATCTCCCGGTCCTATGCCAAGACTCATCAGGGATATCAACAAGGCATCGGTACCGCTGGTAACGCCGACGCCATAGCCGGTTCCGCTGTATGCGGCTATTTCTCTTTCAAATTCCTCAACCTCGGGCCCCTGAATATAGCGGGTAGATTTGACGACACGGGTAACAGCGGCGATAAGATCATCTTCGAGGTACTCCAGTTGTGCCTGGAGATCAAGCAAAGGTACTTTCATATTGGTGAGTTATATTGAATTTTTTATAAAAGGAGATGGGACAAACACCCCGCGGAGGGGGCGTGGTGATCTATCAGGAGGAAGAATTGATAACGATCTTCTCTCCATCGAAATAATCGACGATATCCGGCATTTCGGCCTCGAGATATTTCTTCATTTTCTTTAAAAGATTGACTTCTATCTGCCGCACACGTTCTCTGGAAATATCAAACCGGTCGGCAATGTTCTGCAGAGTCAGTGGCTCATCGGTCAGCAGACGCTTTTCAAGGATCATTTTTTCCTTGTCGTTGAGCTTGACCTTCAGGGTATCCAGGAGCTCATTGAGCTTCAGCTTGATCTCCTTGCCGGCAACTGTCGACTCAATGCCGGGCCCATTACTGGGCAGGAAATTTTTCTGTTCATCTTCGGAATCGGAACGGACCGGGCTCTCCAGTGAGACATCCCAGTTATCCATACGCTGGCCCATTTCAATGACTTCACGTTCCTTGACATTGAGACGCTCTGCCAGCAATTTCGGTTCAGCCTGAAAGCCCTGTCCTTCGAGGAGCTTTCGTTCCTTGTTGAGACTGAAAAACAGTTTGCGCTGTGCCTGGGTCGTACCTATTTTTACCAGGCGCCAGTTATCCATGATGAATTTCAGAACGTAGGCCCTGATCCAGTAGGCGGCATAATAGGAAAACTTGACGCCGCGATAGGGATCAAATTTTTTCGTGGCCTGGACCAGGCCGACATTACCTTCCTGGATAAGGTCCATAAAATTCTGCATCCAGTATTTCTGAAAATCCATGGCTACCTTGACGACCAGACGAAGATTGGAACTGACCAGGCGGTATGCCGCATCCTGGTCACCTTCCTCGCGAAAACGCACAGCCAGTTCATCGGTCTCCTCTCTAGTCAAGAGTTCATACTGGCTGATTTCCTGCAGATAGCGATGCAGGGCCGGATTACTGAGGGCCGGCAGGTGTTCCTCGTCTGATACCGAAACCAGAGGGTTTTCGTAGGCTTCATCGATGCCCCTGCCTTTTGGATCAAGGTCAGAGTCAAGGTCATCATCCATGGAATCTATTGTAGTATCGGAGTCTATTCTTGTCTTTTTGTTCATTTATTTTTCTCTCCGGAAAGATATACCCAGAAAATTTGGAAAGACTATGATATTACTCTACCAGGATTAAAGTGCAATCATATATTGGCGAACCGCAAGTGAAACCTTGCGACAGCTGCCTATCACTTTACCTTAAGTTGAATGTAACAAGTAGAAAATTCTATTTTATTAGTCAGCGGGATATGCTAAATAACATATCCTCGGGCACAAAGCCCCTGTCACTGGAAGCAATCTTCTTCACGGCCCACCTCAATACAAAAACATGGATAACATTAGAAATTTCAGCATAATCGCACACATAGATCACGGCAAATCAACCCTCGCCGACCGTATGATTCAATTTTGCGGTCTGGTCACCGACAGGGAATTCAAGGATCAGCTCCTCGATAACATGGACATTGAGCGGGAAAGAGGCATCACTATCAAAAGCCAGACGATCTGTCTGCCCTATACCGCCAAAGACGGCAAGCAGTATTATCTTAATCTCGTCGACACCCCGGGACATGTCGATTTCAGCTACGAGGTTTCACGCGCGCTCAGTTCCTGCGAAGGAGCACTGCTTCTTATTGATGCCGCCCAGGGCGTCGAAGCGCAGACACTGGCGAATCTTTACCTGGCCATGGAAAATGATCTGGAAATTATCCCGGTTATCAACAAAATTGACCTGCCCTCCGCGGAACCGGAACGCGTTGCTTTGCAGATAGAAGAGGATCTCGGCCTCGACGTTGACCTGATACAGTTCTGTTCCGCCAAAAATGGTATCGGTATCGAGGAGATCTTTGAAACTATCGTCACGAAATTGCCGCCACCTCAAGGCGATCCAACGAGTCCCCTGCAGGCCCTGATCTTTGACGCCAACTATGACCCCTTCCGCGGGACGCTTATCTCCGTCAGAATTATCAATGGGACTATTAAACCGGGCGACATCATGCGCTTTATGTCCAGCGGCAAGGAGTATAAGGTCGATGAGGTCGGCCTGTTCAAGCTCAAACGCGAAGCGCAAAAGCAGCTTTCGGCTGGTCAGGTCGGCTATATCCTGGCCGGCATCAAGACCGTTGAGGATACCAGGCCGGGTGACACCATCACTCTGTGCGATCGCCCGGCAGCTGCCCCCCTGCCCGGCTTTAGAGAAGTGCAGCAGGTTGTTTTTTCATCGATCTACCCGATCAGCACCGACGACTACGAAGATCTGGCGGCGGCACTTGAAAAACTGAAACTCAACGACGCGGCACTCACCTTCGAAAAAGACTCGTCCGCCGCGCTCGGCTTTGGTTTTCGCTGCGGCTTTCTCGGGCTCCTCCATCTTGAGGTGATCCAGGAGCGCCTCGAACGTGAATTCGATATATCCCTTATCCTGACGGTTCCCTCGGTACAGTATATATTCTACCTCACTGACGGCACTATCAAACATGTCGACAACCCGGCACATTTCCCAAATCCGGCGCACATTCAGAAAATCGAAGAACCGTTTATCAAGGCGAGCATTTTAATGCCCGAAAAATATATGGGCACGGTGATGACCCTGTGTATGGAACGACGGGGGGAAAAGACCACCTTTCATTATCCCACCCCCGGGCGAATAGAATTACAATGTGAGCTGCCGCTGGCAGAGGTCATTTATGACTTTTACGACCGGCTGAAATCGGTGACACAGGGATATGGCTCTTTTGATTATGCCATGCTTGACTACCGGAAAAGCGATCTTGTCAAACTCGACATTCTCGTCAATGGGGAAATTGTCGATGCCTTGTCACAGCTGGTCCATAAAAGCAGTGCCCGAGCCAGAGGCCTCCATGCCTGCGAAATGCTGAAACTGGAAATTCCCAGACAAATGTTTAAAATTGCTATACAGGCGGCGATAGGCGGAACGATTATCGCCAGGACAACCATATCCGCGCTGAGAAAGGATGTCACCGCCAAATGTTACGGCGGCGATATCTCTCGGAAGAGAAAACTGCTCGAAAAACAGAAGGCAGGCAAGAAGCGAATGAAAACCATTGGCAACGTCGATATTCCACAGACTGCTTTCTTGGCGGTGCTGAAATCCGAACAGTAGAGGCCAATCTTATTTTCCGTTGCCTGGGGGGCCTATGAATACAAAAAGCTTCATACACCCTGCGTTGCCGGGATATCTCCTTCTTAAAAGAGGACTGAAAAGAATCCCGACCTGCTTGACGTTTGCCGGGGTGAGGCGATTGTTCATCCTGCTGGGACTGCTTCCCCTGTTCATGGCCTGCGCACCTGTGCAGGTCAGCCAGGATTTTGACAGGAACTATCCTTTTGCTGCAGCAACCACCTTCAACTGGAATGAAGAACTGCAGCAGCAAAACGATGAGCGCTTCCATATCGATGAGCTGCTGGCGTCACGTTTCAAGACAGCTATCGAGGATGTCTTTACCAGACAAGGATTTCGACAGGCTGCCCAGCCGGATTTCCTGGTGTCCTACATGTATGAAGTATCCAGCCGAATCCAGGTCGATGATCTGCATACGCACTTTGGCTACGGCTACGGTCGATACGGCAGGTATGGCGCAGTAGGCTTTGATACCGGAAGTTTTATCCAGCAATATGACCAGGGTAAACTGGTGATCAATGTCCATGACAGCAGGACCGGACACCTTTTCTGGAAAGGCATCGGTACCCGGGAGGTGTTCACCCACAGCAGCCCGGAGCAGCTTACCCGCAGAGTAAACGAAATGGTAAGCGCAATACTCGCCCAGTTTCCTCCGTTGCGACAATAATCCTCGACCAAAGGCGCCCCTTGCAGTCGATGACTATGCCCACTTCTCAGAGGATGGTGAGTCTCTCTTTGCCGGGACCATGAAAGACCGCCTACTCCTTGGCCATTATCAGCCGTTCTCTATCGAGTAAGCTTATTTTTTTGCCGTTTACCTGAATAAGACCTTCCTCACTCATCTTGGCAAAAATCCTCGACAAGGTTTCTGGAATGGTGCCAAGCAGACTGGCGAGCTGCCCTTTAGAAATATCGAGCTCAACCACGTCGCTGTCGCCCTGTTCGTGACTGAGATAATCCAGGTAACCGGCGAGTCGCGCCGGCACCTCTTTCAGGGAAAGATTTTCAATCTGTCTGGCAAATATCCGCAATCTCATAGATAAAACGGCGAGCATGTTCAAGGCAATGGATGGATTCGCCTCCACCAGCAGGACAAATTTATCGCGCGGGAAAAAAATGGTTGTGGTTTTTTCCAAGGCTTCCGCGGTCGCCGGAAAAGGCTGTCCATGAAAAACAGGCACCTCTCCGAAAGGTTCTCCCTTGCCAAAAATGTGCAAAATGTGTTCTTTCCCGGAAAAAGCGACCTTGAAAATCTTTACCCGGCCTTCGCCAACCATATAAAAGCCGACACATTTATCCCCTTCAAAAAAGATATTTTCACCCTTTTGAAAGGTTTTCTCAACGGCGATGCCGGCAAGCTCGTCAACTTGTTGCGCGGGAAGCCCCTCAAAAAGTATACTCGAGGCGATAATCTCTTTTTTATTCATGGTATCTGTGGTCAGGCCCATAGTAAATTATTGGAAAAATGCGGTAGGGTCACGAGTCAAGAAAGCGTTGTTCCGCCGATCGATACTCTACCAATACTTCTTTGTTATGACAATGTTTTCAAATCATTAAACTATGTACAGTAAAAGAAAAATTGTCCATATCGACATGGATGCATTTTTTGCCTCTATTGAGCAAAAGGATACGCCCGCCTTCAGAGGCAAGCCGGTGATCGTCGGCGGCAGGCCGCAAAGCAGAGGGGTAGTTGCGGCCTGCTCCTATGAAGCACGCCGCTTTGGCGTGCATTCCGCCATGCCCTGCTCGCAGGCGGCACGACTTTGTCCACAGGCTATTTTCACGAGGCCGCGCATGGACCGATACCGCGAAATTTCCGCACAGGTGATGGCAATTTTTCATCGCTATACCCACCTTGTCGAACCGTTGTCCCTGGATGAGGCCTTTCTTGATGTAACAACCAACAGCCACAATCATCCCTCAGCGACCATCCTTGCGGAAAGGATTCGCGGGCAGATCTATCAGGAATTGCAGCTCACTGCCTCCGCCGGGGTATCTTTTAATAAATTTCTCGCCAAGGTTGCCTCGGATTTCCATAAACCAAATGGCCTGACGACAATTCCTCCGGCCCAAGCACTCGATTTTCTCGCATCCCTGCCGATTCGAAAATTTTTCGGGGTCGGTAAAGTCACGGAAAAAAAGATGCTCAGCCTGGGCATCAGAACCGGTCATGAGCTCCGGCAACAGGCCGAAGAACAGCTCGTCTTCCATTTTGGCAAAACAGGCTCTTTTCTCTACAATATTGTGCGTGGTATTGACGATCGCCCGGTCGAACCGGCTCGAACGCGTAAATCGATCGGCAGTGAAACAACGCTGTCTCTCGACACCGATGACGGCAGAGAGATTAACGATATTTTACACCACCTGGCAGAACAGGTAGAACAGTCGCTGTCGAAAAAACAGACCGGCGGCTACACCCTCACCCTGAAAGTCAGGTACCACGATTTTACCACCATCACACGGTCACAGACCGTCCGCACACCAATCTATGCCAGCAATGATATTCTTCCTCTCCTGCCCGGTCTGCTGGCCTCAACCAATGCCGGCAGGCAAAAAGTCCGCCTCCTTGGTCTTTCCGTCTCCAGGCTTCTCGGGGATAAAAAAGTTCCCAGACAGCTGATGCTGCCATTTATGCAAACCGCGGTGAATGGGAAATAAGCCGAGGTACCTAATAGACCATGGATAACCGGTTGTACTTCGCCGCTGTTATGGTTATCCTTATGCGAAATTCGTGTTTCTCCTTTCCCTCTAACCGTCGAAAAATCCCAAACACCATGAAAGATCTCCTTCACTCCGTCTGGAACATATTCAAATATGCCGGCAGATTTTTTACCTTTATCAGAAATTTCATTTTCAATCTCTTGTTGTTGCTCGTCGGTATAATTTTAGTTATTGCTCTTCTACCGGATAGAGAAACAAAAATCCCCTCCGGCACCGTCCTCAGGCTGGATATCGCCGGGGATATCGTTGAAGAAAAAAAGCTGTTGAGCACCTTTGAAAAACTCCTGCAAGAGTCCTTGACCATTGATGCCCCTGCGCCCGAGACCGCACTGCAGGACATTCTGGATATCATACACGGGGCGACTGGCGACCCCCGTATCGTGGCACTGGTCCTTAATGTCAAGGATATGGGCCGTGGCGGCATGAATCAGCTGCAGACCATTGGGCAAGCTCTCGATGCTTTCAAAAAGACCGGCAAGACAGTGGTTGCCGCGGAAGACTACTATACCCAGTCCCAGTACTTTCTCGCATCATATGCCGATAAGGTCCTGGTCAATCCAATGGGCGGAGTGGATATTCACGGTATCGGCGCCTATCGACTCTACTTTAACGACGCTGTTGAAAAGCTGAAAATTAATTACAATGTCTTTAAAATCGGCTCCTATAAATCAGCCCTTGAGCCGTTTACCCGCAACTCCATGTCCCCGGCCGATAAACAGCAGAATGAACTGTGGCTCTCGGCGCTCTGGCAGGTCTATACCGACGAAATAGCCAAACAGCGCAATATTCCCGTACAGGCGGTGCAGAACTACACGGACAATATCGACAAAGCTCTGTATGCCACACAAGGAAACACCGCGCAATTAGCGCTTGAGACGGGTCTGGTGGACCAGATTGCCACCAGGCAGGAAATCACCACCTATCTCGCGTCACTCTCCCCGACCCTGACCGGGGCGCGGGAATTACTCTCCTCCACGGAGTATCTGCATTCCATCACCCCCTCCTATACACCAGAAACCTCGCCGGCATCAAAAGTCGGGCTGATCATTGCCGAAGGAATCATTCTGCCGGGCAAACAGCCCCCCGGCATGATAGGTGGCGACTCGCTGGCAAATCTGATCAAAAAAGCGCGTGAAGACAGCGCGGTGAAGGCACTGGTATTGCGTATTAATTCAGGAGGCGGCTCGGCCTTTGCCTCCGAAGTGATACGCCAGGAAATCCTTGAACTGAAAAAAAGCGGCAAACCGATTGTCGTGTCCATGGGCAGTGTCACTGCATCCGGTGGCTACTGGATTGCCGCCGACGCCGACGAAATATGGGCATCCCCTGCGACTATCACCGGGTCGATCGGCATCTTTGGGGCCATACCCACTTTTGAGAAGACCCTGGCCTCGCTCGGGATCTATCGCGATGGCATCGGCACCACCCCTCTGGCCGCCGGCCTGGATGTCACCCAGCCGCTGCCGGAACAGCTGAAAAGCGCCATCCAGCAGACAATTGTCTACAATTACGAGCAGTTTCTGCACATTGTCGCTAGCGGTAGAAATCTTGAAAAATCGAGGGTTGCCGAACTCGCCCAGGGGCGAGTGTATGACGGCCAGACCGCCCAGACCCTCGGTCTGGTTGATAAACTGGGATCCCTGGAGGATGCCATCGGCGCTGCCGCCGAACATGCCGGTCTGAAGGAGTTCACAACGGAATATATACAGCCGCCGGTGTCAATGAAAGCCCATTTCTTAAACTTTTTCACCACGGGTCTGGCTTTTTTAGCCGACACCTCGGTTGCGCACAATCCAATGGTCATCCGCGTCCAGAAGACCTTTCGCAACCACCTGGAGGAGCTGCCGCTGCTCCATGATCCTCGCGGCGTTTATGCGCAGTGTCTGCTCAGGGTGACCTGGTAATTTCCGAGGCAACCCTGGCCACGGCAGCTTTGTCGTTCTTGAGGTATTCTTTCGCCAGTTCGTTTATTTCAGCTTCACTGATAGTGGAATAGTCGCTGATAATTGTCCTCGCCCAGTCCAGTTGCTGAGGATATCTGGCCGCAAGTGCGAGCACGGTATTCAACCAGTACTGATTGCTCCGGGTATGTTCCATGAGCGAGGTGACCAGCGGCCCTCGAGCTCGATTGAGTTCCTCCGTGGTTATGCCTTTTCTGGCTAACTGATCACTGATTTTGAATATTTCCTTGATGACCATATCTTCCGCACCCGGTTCCACCACCATTTGTGAAATTATATAGCCAAAGCCCTGATGGATTCTACTGTTAAAACTTGAAACCCGCGGAGAATAGCTGGCAGCCAATTTTTCTCTGATGATCTTCCTTAACCGATCACCGAAGATACTGGACAGCAGCTGCAGGCGTCTTGTTTTGTGAATATCCCAGAAATCGTCTGTTGGCCAGGCAACTGTTATAAGCGATTTATCATCGGAGGTATTGACAGTTACGGCCAGTTTTTCACCAACAGGAAAATGCACTGCCGGCGAAACCGGGATGGGTGGAGGCGTAAGCTCAATGCCTGAAAAATATTTCGTCAGCACGGCAACCACTTCGTCCCTGTTAAAATCCCCGACCACGGATATTTCCAGATCTTTTGGCCTGATAAAGGACTTTGACCACCGCGCCAGGGCATCAAAGTTGACCTTGGTCACATCTTCCCAGGCCGGTAATCCGATATGGGCGTTATAGTTCGCTAAAAACGGCTGAACCTGCAGCGGTACGGCACCCTCTATCTGTCGGTTCATTTTCTGGTACATCAGCTCAAGGTTTTCTTTTCCTTTATTATAAGCGTTTTCCCGAAGCCCAGGATCGGCAAGCAGGGTGTACAAAAGCTGGCTGAACAGCTCAAAATCTTTGCTCAGTGTCGTCCCCGCCCAGGTGAAAGCCGACTCCCCTATCCTAAAAGACAGGGTGATAGAGCTCCCGGCAACCAAGGCATTGATCGCCGATTGCGGCAGCGTGCCACTGCCGGATTCGTTGACGACCTCTTCGGCCAGCATGGCCATTCCCGGCATATTTTCCTGCTGTTTGCCACCACCGAAATCGGCGCGGAGCCGTATTGTACTCTCTTCAAATTGTGTTTTTTTCAGGTTGACGATCAGGCCGTTGGCAAAGACCAGTTGTTCCACATCGATATCTGGTAAAGTGGTCTGTTGCACAAGAGTATTCGCGGCAGAAGGTGGGTGAAGATAGGGAAAGACATGTGCGCTGCCACTGACCGATGCTTCCACCGCCACCTGGGTCGAGCTGTGGTATATTGCAGCAATGTCCGCGGTGCCTTTTTCACCCAGCTGCACATCTCCTGTGACAGAGATCAAGCGGTTGTCATGACTCCATCTCTTTCTGAAATCCTCCTGCACATCAGCCAGGGAGACGGCGTTGACCAGAGGTCCATAGAGGTCCTTTTCCTCTGTCGCCGACTGGTAAACGCGATTTCGATTCAGATGATCGATAATCCTGCGACCAATGGTTCGGGAATCTTCCGAAGGCGCCTTCAGGACTCTGGCCTCGAGTTGGGCAAGAAGCTCTTTTTTGGCCCGTTCGAGTTCGCTTTCGGTAAACCCATACTCTATCACCTGGCGCAAAATCTGTTCGAGTGAGGTCAAGGTCTGCTTCCAGTTAGGTGCATCCACCTGGGCGGAAAGAGAGCTGTAACCTATGCGCCGGGCAATATCTCCGGAAGAATAGCCTGCCTCTGCAAATGGTACCTTCGCTTCTTCCTGCAGCCGTTGCAGCCGGTAGTTAAAGGCCATGGAGCCGATCATTTTAAGCAGTTCGCTTTTTTCCAGCAACAGCG
This sequence comes from Desulfocastanea catecholica, assembly GCF_054657295.1. NCBI lineage: Bacteria > Pseudomonadati > Thermodesulfobacteriota > Desulfobulbia > Desulfobulbales > Desulfobulbaceae > Desulfocastanea > Desulfocastanea catecholica. The sequence continues at coordinate 66,587 of NZ_BAAHYZ010000010.1, read as the reverse complement.
AATCATTTTCCAGCGGTAGATCGGAAAAGTTCTGAATGGCGATATTGGTTTTACCGAGCTCCGGCTCATAGTGGTAAAAGGTCTCTACTCCTTTGAGTTCCAGCTTACCAAAATCTGGACATGGCGGTTTGGGACCTGCGGCGGTGAGCGCGGCAAAATGTTTTTTGATAAGGCCGGTTGTCAACTCCAGGTCGATGTCACCGACGAGGATCAGAATCATATTTTCCGGCCGGTACCATGCATCATAGTAGGACTTGAGCAGTTCGTGGTCGGCACTCTTGATTGTTTCTTCGGTACCTATAGGCATCCTCTCAGGGTACCTCGTTCCGCGAAAGGCAAAGCGACTGGTGGCGACCTGAGATCGATATTCCGCGGAATCCCGTGCCCGTTTTTCAGCGAGGATCACTCCCCGCTCCTTGTCTATTTCAGAATCAAGGAGTAAAGCGCCCCGGGCATAATCCGCCATGACGAGCAGGGCGGAATCAAGATCTTTTTCGGTCCCGCTCGGCAGAATAATATTGTAGACCGTCTCGGTATGCGAGGTAAAGGCGTTGGTATCACCGCCAAAACTCATACCAAGAGACTGGAAATATTCAACCAGACTGCCCGGCGGAAAATGTGTCGACCCGTTGAACAGCATATGTTCGAGGAAATGGGCCACCCCCCGCTGATTGTCCTTTTCATGCAGAGACCCGGCCTGCACGTCGAGGTAGACGGCCACCCGTTCCGCCGGCTCATTATTTCGCTTCAGGACATATCGAAAGCCATTCTTCAATGTTCCACGATGTAATGATGGATCTGGAGCAAGATCACTGACATCGGCAGGCCAGGCCGTGGCAAAACAGGACGCGGCAGGCCCCCCGGTGGAAGAAAATGCAGTAACGGGAATGCAGATAACCAGGAGAAGCAGGAACTGAGGACAAAATCTTTTTTGCAGGTACTTCTGCCATGAGCGTATTTGCAACACTTTTGCACCGTGAAGTAAGGGAATAGCCGGACCGAAAAGCACAAGCAGCTTCAGGAATCTGCTTGCGTCGTCTTCGCCTTAATCCAGCCCAGTCGAATGAAATATTGCTGGCCGCAATTCTGCCACTTGCCACAAGTGTCGTTCGTTTCTTTCGGCGGATAATTTTTTCCGGTGTCCTTATCGACACGACAGACGCCGGCAGCGATATTTTCCAGGCGGAAATATTTACAGGTCAAACAAATTTTCTTCACGTCGTTCATATATTTTGCCTTTAATCAGCCTACCCTGATCTTCTCCGCACATTCTGCCAGAGAGGCCGGGGTGTCAAATTGCAGCGAGAGCACGTCCGTTCCTTTAGGGGCAATTTTTCGTATCATCCCTCGCAATACGGCTTTCGGTCCGGCTTCAATAAATGTATCGACCCCTTCGGCCAGCATAGCTTGAATTATCTCGCACCAGCGTACCCGCGAGGCTATCTGTCCGGCCATTATGTCTTTTATTTTCCCGGTGTCGGTCTCCTTCGCCGCCGTAACATTAAAATAGACCGGTACCTGAGGTGGTCTGAATTCAATGTCCGCCATAAAAGCAGCGAAATCCGGAACGGCATTGGCCACCAGCGGGCTGTGATTGGCCACACTGACATTTAAGGGAATGACTTTGCCGCCAAGTGCCTCAGCGGCCTTACCAACCGCGTCCAGCGCAGGCAGGGAGCCGGAGATAACGATCTGCTCGGGCGTATTATGATTGGCGGCAGTGATATGACCTGGGCCGTTGTAGTTGCCGATAAACTTTTCGATTGCCTTTATGTCCAGCCCAAGAACCGCACGCATCCCGCCGGGATATATCTTGCCCTCCCGTTCCATCAGCGCCCCTCTCTTGCTGACAAGCCGCATGGTGTCTTCGGCGCTGATCACCCCGGCGGCACAAAGGGCCGGATATTCGCCCAGACTGTGCCCGGCAAAACAACTCACTTTCACCTCGTCGCCGAGCACATTCTGAAACGCCTGCCAGCAGATAAGATCGGTAATGGTAAGCGCTGGCTGCAGATGAACCGCTCTGGTCAACTCTTCCATAGGTCCCTCGGCACATAAAGCCCCGAGGTTGAGCTCACAGGCCGTTTCGGCCATGGCCATAAGTGATGCGCAGGCGGGATCGGTGGTGATAAATTCTTGTCCCATGCCGAGATACTGTGATCCCTGACCGGGAAACAGGACTGCAATTTTCATTAACTTTTCCTCAATTCTTTAATTCTTGTCTCAAAGATGTTTATTAGTAAAAACAGGCCGACGCCACAACATATGGCCGAGTCGGCGATATTAAATGCCGGCCAGTGATAGTTGCCCACATAAAAGTCGAGAAAGTCTACCACGGCACCGAACCGTACCCTGTCTATCAGATTGCCGACGGCTCCTCCGGCAATCAAGGCCAGCGCCCAGCTGTACAGGCTGGTTATTTTCCGCAGTTTCCAATAAGCGACAGTCAGTCCCACCAGCGCTGCCGAGCCGATACCAAGGAAAAAATAGTGCCGCCATGGTGCATTTACATCGGCGAGCATACTGAATGCTGCACCCTTGTTGGTGACATAGACCAGATTGAAGAAGCCGGCAATGACTTCTCTTGATTCATAGAGATGCAGCGAGTCGACAACCAGCATCTTGGTCACCTGATCAGCGACAACGACCAGGAGTATTACCGCAAAATAAACCACCTCAGCTGCCTTAAACCTGTGCGGCCATGCTGGTCAGGACAGCAGAACACCTGTTGCAGATCTCCGGATGCTCCTTGTTTTCACCGACTGTAGTTGATCGCAACCAGCATCGCAGACATTTTTCCCCAGGTGCCGGCTGCACCTGGATGACAAAGCCCGGGATCTCTTCGCTGACAAAGCGTATCCCGGCCTCGGCGGTATCATCGCCCAGGCTGGACAGCTCGGAAATGATCGAGATCTCCTTGACGGTCTCCCATTCACTCCTCAAAAAATCCGTCAGCTCCCCCTCTGTTTTGACCAATACCTCCGCCTCCAGGGGATGGCCGATAACTTTTTCCCGGCGGGCTATTTCCAGGGCTTTGGTTATTTCTGAGCGTACCCTGATAAGCTTTGCCCATTTATCCATCATCTGATTATCGGATTCTATTTTTTCTTCCGGTGGAAATTCGGCAAAATAGACGGTGTCAGGGCCCAGCTGGTCCTTTTCTGCAATACCGTGCAGTTCATCCCAGGCTTCCGCTGCCGTAAAACAAAGAATGGGGCTCATCAATCGAAGCATGCCGTCAAGAATTTTATAGAGCACCGTCTGTGCGGAGCGCCTGAGCGGGGAATTCGTTCCTGCGGTGTAAAGACGATCTTTCAAGATATCCAGATAAAAGGAACTCATGGTCGTGCCGCAGAAATAATTCAAACCATGATAAATGGCATGAAATTCATATTTCTCATAGCTCTTGGTCACCTTCGACTTCAATTCCTCGAATTTAACCAAGGCCCAGCGATCAAGCTCTGGCAGGTCGGCTACCGGGACACTATCCCGCTGCGGTTGGAAATCATGCAGATTGCCAAGAAAATACCGGATGGTGTTGCGGATTTTACGATAGGAATCGGAGATCTGCCGCAGAATTTCATCGGAGACCTTGACATCATCGCGGTAATCTTCACTGGCGACCCAGAGGCGAAGGATTTCCGCGCCATATTTTTCAATGACCTCGGAGGGCACGACAACATTGCCGACCGATTTGGACATTTTTTTGCCCTGGCCATCGACGACGTAGCCATGGGTCAACACACCTTTAAAGGGCGCCCGTCCCCTGGTCCCTACTGAGGTGAGCAGAGAACTCTGAAACCAGCCGCGATGCTGATCACTCCCCTCAAGATAGAGATCGGCGGGTGAGGTGAGCTCTTCCCGCTGTTCACAGACCGCCGCGTGGCTCACCCCTGAGTCGAACCAGACATCAAGAATATCTTCCTCTTTGACAAATTCGCTTAAACCGCACTGCGCACAGGTCGTCCCTTTGGCGAGGAAATCCTGCACCTCGTGGCTGAACCAGGCGTCGGCGCCTTCTTTTAGAAAAAGTTCGTCAATTCTTGCAACAAGTTCTTTGGTTTTAACGATCTCGCCACAGGATTTACAGCTGATAACCGTCAGCGGCACACCCCAGCTGCGCTGACGGGACAGACACCAATCCGGACGTCCTTCGACCATCGAATAGATGCGCTGCATGCCCCAGGCGGGAGTCCAGGTGACGGTTTTGATAGCTTCGAGCGCCTTTTCACGCAGCGCATTGTTTTCCATGGAGATGAACCATTGCGGGGTGGCGCGGTACATAACCGGCTTTTTACATCGCCAGCAGTGCGGATAACTGTGTCTGATTGCCGCTTCATGTACCAGCGCACCGGAATCGGCCATATCCCGATTTATCACCTTGTTCACCGCCGGCACCTGCTGCCCGGCATATGGACCCGCTTCCGCTGTATACATGCCGTCGCCATCGACGGGAGAGAGAATGTCCAGACCGTATCGCAAGCCGGTTTGAAAATCATCGGCGCCATGGCCGGGAGCAGTATGGACGCAGCCGGTACCGGCCTCGGCCGTGACATAGTCGGCCAGAACCAGCAGTGAATCGCGATCCATAAAAGGATGCCTGCAGGTGCGGTTTTCAAAACCTTTCGCGCCAAAGGTTCCCTTGATGGTAAAATCAGTAATGCCGACCTCGGCCATTACTTTATCGACCAGCTCGCGAGCCAGAACCCACGTCTCCCCGCCGACCTCAACCGCCGCATAGACAAATTCGGGATGCAGCGCCACGGCCAGGTTCGCCGGCAGCGTCCAGGGCGTGGTCGTCCAGATGACAAAATACACCTTGTCGCCGGCAAGGGAAGGATCGATATCGCCTAGAGCACTGCCTGCCTTGAATTTCACATAGATAGAAGGTGAGGTGTGGTCATGGTATTCAACCTCGGCCTCGGCCAGGGCAGTGGTACAGGTTGAACACCAATACACCGGCTTACGATTGCGAATGACCGCACCGGAGAGCAGAAAGGTATTAAATTCCCTGGCGATGGTCGCCTCATAGGCATAATTGATGGTCAGGTACGGGTTGTCCCAGTCACCAAGCACGCCCAACCGTTTGAACTGCTCTTTCTGGATTTTAATCCATTTACTGGCATATTTCCGGCAGGCACTCCTCTTTGACAACTTGGGAATGGTCTTTTTCTTTTCCCCGAGCTCCAGATCGACATTATGTTCAATGGGCAGCCCGTGACAGTCCCAGCCGGGAATATATGGTGCATTATAGCCGGCCATCCTCTTGGAGCGAAGAATGATATCTTTGAGGATTTTATTAAAGGCAGTGCCTAGATGAATATTGCCATTGGCATAAGGCGGGCCATCATGGAGCACAAACAGCGGCTTCTCTTTGGCATTTTCCTGAACCCTGAAGTACAGCTGTTCTTTTTCCCATTGCTTGAGAATAAGCGGTTCCTTCTGGGCGAGATTTGCCTTCATCTTGAACCCGGTGGTAGGCAGATTAAGGGTATCCCTGTAATCCATGTTCGTCTCCTTCATATATTTCTGATGGCCTTGATAATTGGTCCGAATGCCGCCAAGATATCGACTTTTCGGCGAATGTTCAGCCGATGTTCAGGCGATTTGTTTGCAGTAATGCCAATGACGCTTCCAATAGCGAAACTGACAACAATAACAACTGCAGGGGAAGTTGCAAGAGTAAATTGACTGTTCAGGCCGGACCAGGCGGATCGAAAACATTCTGCATGGCAATTGAAACCGCAGGAACCCGTCAAAGTGCTTAAAACAGTCTCATTTCATGAGAGACATTGCGTTTACCCATGGAATATTATATATTTTTGCAGTATTTATCTTTGTTTGACAACCGGCCGATATGGAGAAAAACTTTGACGTGACCGTTTACCGGAACTCCGTAAGAATTTTTCCCCGTGCTGTACATATGTAGTTTTTTCAATAGATTGCCAACTATTACGATTGCCTAATCGATGAACAAGCCTCTGCATGACACTACCGCAACGATGATCGAAATGATCAAAGTTTCAAAAAATTATCCTCCCGACGTGGTCGCCTTGAAGGATGTCTCCGTTTCCATAGACACCGGCGAGATGTTTTTTATCATCGGCATGAGTGGGGCCGGTAAGACCACCTTACTGAAACTCCTCTGCAGTATGGAATTGCCGAGCAATGGCCTGATCGAGATAGGCGGCCAGGCCATTCATACCCTGAAAGGCTTTAAGCTAGCCAGACTACGTCAAAAAATCGGCGTAGCCTACCAGGACTTCAAGCTGCTGACCGACCGAACGGCCGCCGAAAATATTGCCATTTCCATGGAGGTCTCCTATAAAAAGCCGCAGATCATTAAAAACCGGGTGCGAAATTTGCTGGAGCAACTCGACCTTGCCGACAAACATGATAGCATCACCGGGGAACTTTCCCGCGGCGAACAGCAAAGAATCACCCTGGCACGGGCCATCGCCAATTCCCCGACAATGATCCTGGTCGATGAACCCACCGGAAATCTAGACGCGACGACGACTGAAAGAGTGATGCGACTGTTAACCAATTGCAACAAGGCCGGGGCAACAATTGTTATTGCCACCCATGACCAGTCGATATATCGCCATACCACCCACCGGGTAATGGAACTCCGGAAAGGTCAACTGCACAGCGTGACACGAGGGCCAAGCACATGAGCTTCTGGTTTACCGTCATCCGCCAGGTGGGGAGAAATCTGCGTATGACCTGGGGGTCACAGCTGATGACCCTGCTGACTGTCAGTCTTTCCGTACTGATTTTCGCCTTCTTTTATCTTATTTACACCAATATGCTCAACCTCGGCCACAAGCTTGGCGACGACCTGAGCCTCATTGTCTACCTGGAAGAGGAACCCGGCCCGGAACTCCAGCAGCAATTGATCAATAAAATAAACACCTTTGATGAGGTGGAAGAAGTGCGCTTCGTCTCTCGCGCCGAGGCCTTTCAGCGGTTTGCCGACCAGCTGGGTAAAAATCAGGATGTTTTAAAGGAAATGCCGCAGGACTTTCTGCCGCCCTCCATCGAGGTGCTGCCGATGAAAAACCTGAGAAGCCTCAATCAGGTAAAACTGTTTTCCGCCTATCTCGCCCGCCTTCCCGGCACCATCAAAGTACAGTATGGCCAGGACTGGGTTGAGAGATTTTATTACTTCACCAAACTCCTGTCGATCATCGTCCTGCTCAGCGGCACCCTGCTCATAATGACCACCATTTTCATGGTCGCCTATACCATTCGACTGACCATTCTCGGCAGACAGGCGGAACTCGAACTGCTCAAGCTGGTCGGAGCCACCAATAATTACATACGAACGCCTTTTTTACTGGAAGGTCTGCTCCAGGGTCTCCTCGGATCCTCTTTTGGTATCGCGCAGCTGTATCTCCTGTACCAATGGATTAAACTGCGATTTTCCGGGCCGGGATTTCTCAATGCCTTTGAACTGTCTTTTTTCCCGCCAAGCGTCAGTCTCACCATTGTCGGCGTCTCCATACTCCTGTGTACCATGGGGAGTTATTCAACCATGCAGAAATTTTTGCGCATTTGAGCCCCTTGTCTCCTTTCCACACAAGACAGATTATGAGGATACGTGCAAGCATCTCATCACCCGGACCAAAGCACCTCTTCTCTCTGCCCGTTATTTTTATCCTGGTCACTGCCCTGATGGTCACCTTGAGCACCCCGCTTTTTGGGCAGGATAAGCGGACAACCGACACCCCGGAGACAAAACTGTCAAAATTCCGGGGGTCGATCAACCGCCTGCAGCAGGGCATTCTCCAGCAGGAAAACAAGATCACCGAAGCGCAGACCACCGAACGTAATATCTTTAGCGAACTGGAAATTCTCGACAAAAAGGTTGTTGCCCAGCAGGAAAAACTGGATACGCTGGAAAAAAAAATGCGCGAGCAGCAGGTGATGATCGACGTGAAGCAAATTGCACTCGACACCATCCGTCTGGAAAAAAATACGGTGGAAGAGCACCTGAAAAAAAGAATCACCGCATACTATACCATGGGCGACATCGGTCTGCTCAATGTCACTTTTTCCACCCGAACACTTTCCGAACTGCTCACCTTCCAGGATGCATTTGATGTGCTGATCAAGTACGATCAGGATGTTATCAAAGCCTACCGGACCACCATAGAAGATCTGGTCAGGGTAACGACGGCTCTTGGTCTGGAGAAGGCGGTATTAGCCGACTTTATCGAGCAGGCGGTCCAGGAAAAAGAAGCGCTGCAAAAGACCAAAGCCGACAAGAAAACCCTCCTCAGCCAGGTGCGCACCCAGGAGAAACTGCATAAACAGGCGGTAATCGAAATGCAGGAGGCATCGGAGAGTCTTGCCCAGTCAATCGTCTCGGTGAAAAATAAAAATGTTGTACGCGAACAGCGGTTTTTGATCGACAAGGGTCGCCTGCCTCCGCCGGTTGCCGGCCGAATCATCACCCTTTTTCAGCAGGAAAAAACCGACAAGCTCGGTATATCACGTCCATCCGCAGGCATTGATATCCAGGCTGCCAACGGCACAAAAATCGTCTCGGTAAGCGATGGAGAAGTAATTTTTTCAGGATATTTGCGCGGCTACGGCAATACAGTTATAGTGCATCATGGTTTTCAATATTATACGGTAACGTCGAGGATCGAAAAAATTTTGGTTAAAAAAGGCCAGAAGGTCAGAAAAAAAGATACCATTGGCATCATGGGTGACACCGCGACTCTTTTTGACGAGGGACTCTATTTTGAAATTCGTCACGGTGATGATTCACTGGACCCCTTGCTATGGCTGAAACCTGACAAGCTGTAACGTACTATAATCTTATAGAGTTGAGGAATTATATGTTTTCATCTACCTATCTCTTGCGCCGGCTGGTCTGGACCCTGTTTTTTCTCCTTCTTTTCCCCTGTTCTCCGGTTTTTGCCGAAATATCGGAAGAGGATAGAATTACAACGTATAAACAGCTGGAGATTTTTTCCAATGTGTTAAGCATCCTCCAGGAGAACTATGTTGAAGAGATCGATACGAAAGAAGTGCTGAACGGTGCAATCCGCGGTCTCCTTTTCTCCCTTGATCCGCACTCTTCCTATATGCCGCCGGAGAGCTTCGAAGATCTGCAGGAAGAAACACGGGGATCATTCTCGGGGATTGGTATCGAGGTGACCATTAAAAATGACATGCTGACCGTGGTCAGTCCGATAGCCGACACTCCAGCCGATCAGGCAGGACTCAAGGCCAATGATATTATTATTGAAATTGATGGTGTGAGTACAAAGAACATGGGCCCCTACGAGGCAATAAAAAAACTTCGTGGTCCCCCGGGTACCGAGGTGACGATTGCCATTCACCGGGAAGGCTGGGAAGATCTCAAGAAAATAACCTTCAAGCGAGAAATGATTCCAATCCAGTCGGTTAAGGCGGAATTCCTTTCGCCCGGCTTTGCCTACGCCAGAATTACCAATTTCCAAAGCCATACCACCGGCGATTTCAAGGCCAGATTGCGGGAATTGCAACGTGTCCACCGGCTGAACGGGCTCATTGTCGATTTGCGCAATAACCCCGGAGGACTCCTCCAGCAGGCGGTGAGCATTGCCGATATTTTTCTCGACAAGGGAACTATCGTTTATACCAAAGGCCGACGAGAAGACCAGAATAACGTCTATGTCGCCCACGCCAATGGCGAAAAAAACATGTACCCTCTGGTGGTCCTGGTCAATGAAGGTTCGGCCAGTGCTGCAGAGATCGTCGCCGGGGCCCTGCAGGCCCATAAACGGGCGATTATCGTCGGAACCCGGACTTTCGGTAAAGGCTCGGTGCAAACAATCATCCCTCTACCGGACGGAGCCGGGCTGCGCATGACCACGGCAAGATACTACACCCCTGATGATCGTTCCATCCAGGCCCTGGGCATCGCTCCGGATGTTGAAATACCATTCATCACCTGCCTTCCCCCGGAAGACACCAAGCCCGAAAGAAGCCTGCTGAAAGAAGTGGATCTTGCCCGCCACCTGCCGGGCATGAAGCCGGACAAGGACAATGGGCAGGCTCGGGAAGCCGATAAACTGGAACAGCGAATGGAGACCGACAACCAGTTGCGCTCCGCCTACAACATTCTCAAGAGCCTTGATCTTTTTTATGAGTTTAAAGAAAACGCTCCGTGACGGGGCGGTGGAAAGGGCATAATCGGACAGGCTCCTGGGAGTCTGTCCAAGAATAGACATTTAATAGCCGAGTTCTCTGAGAAACCGTTCATCCTGCGACCAGTTCTTTTTCACCTTCACCCACAACTTGAGAAGGACCTTCTCGCCGATGAGGGCTTCAATATCCTTTCTGGCTGCGATGCCGATGCTTTTCAGTTTGTTGCCGCCCTTGCCAATGACGATTCCCTTCTGCGATTGTTTTTCGAGGACAATCGCCGCGTGAATCGTCACCAGTTTTTTGAGGTCATCTTCCTTGAAAGATTCGATCAGCACGGCTGTGGAATAGGGGATTTCCTGGCCGGTAAGCAGAAAGACTTTTTCCCTGATGATCTCTGCACATAAAAATCTCTCCGAGGCGTCTGTCGGAATATCCTCGGGGAAATATCGTGGTCCCATCGGCAGCAGGGTAAGAATTTCGGCAAACAGGCTGTCCAGGCCGTCACCGCCCAGGGCGGATACCGGAATCACCGCATGAAAAGGATAGAGTTTTGCATAGGAATCGATAAACGGCAGAACCTTCTTCCTGTCGATCAGGTCAATTTTATTCAGCACCATGATCGCCGGGCATTTGATCCTCTGCAGATACTCGGCATGCTCCGCCGCTTTTTCCCTCTGCACCTTTTCCGGCAGCGGCAGAGAAACATCGACCAGGAACAGCACGAGATCAACCTCCGTCAGACTTTCCATGGCCACTTTGACCATCTCCACGTTCATTGGCTCACGGGATTTATGCAGTCCCGGTGTATCCAGAAAAACGACCTGGTAGTCTGCATCATTGACTATCCCGACAATGCGATTCCGGGTCGTCTGGGGCTTGGCAGTAACAATTGAAATCTTCTGGCCGAGAAGATGGTTCATCAATGTTGATTTTCCGGCATTCGGCGGCCCTACTATTGCCACCATGCCGGATTTGACCGGCTTCTCAAAAAGATCCATAGCGTTTTAAAAATAATAATAATTTCATAAGGACAATAATAAGTGTAGGCAAAATAACATTCCACACTATACTGTGTGACGTTTGTCCATTTGCAATAGACAAACCAACGAATTTGAAATTATAATACGCCGTGAATATATTGCTTACACTATTTTGCTGTGGCACCGGAAAGTCCGGTAATAGAAAAGCAAAACAGATATTGAACACCTTGTGATTAAATGATTGTTACGGGAAAACTGATAGAATACCTCGATAACGGCAAGTTCATCTGTGCTTTGGTTATAGAAAGCCAGCCGAAACGGCTGCGCCTTATCAACCAGAATGGCCGTGAGCTTAACCTGCCGGAATCACGTGTTATCCACTGTTCGACTGAAAGTCATCCGACAGAACTGAGCAGGGAAGCCATCACCAGACATCTGAAAGACACGACCGAAAAACGCAGCGCCCTCATGGCCCTTATTGATCTTGCAGAAATTTGGGAGCTGACCGCCGAAGATGGTGCGACGTCTTTTAGTCCGACCTTTCTCGCCGAACTCATCTTCGGCTCGGAAGCCACCGACGATACGGTTGCTGCATTCCTGCGATGTGTTTTTGAGGACAAACTGTTTTTTAAATACAAGGAAGGCAGGATCCAGGTCAATAGTCCGGAAAAGGTCGAGCAGCTGCAGCGTCAGCTGGCAAAGGAAGCAAAACGAGCCGAACTGGTCCGCGAAGGCGCCAGGGCCGTCGGCCGGATTATCGAAGCACCTTCCTCCCCCGTCCATCTCGATGCCATCCAGATGGAGCTTTTGTCGATTATCCGTGACTTCTATCTTTTCGGCAACGAGGCCACTGATGCGGATATCGCCAGAAACATCCTCCAATCCGCCGGCCTGCATAAACTTCATGACCCCTTTCACCTGCTCGTCAAGGCCGGACTCTGGGGGGCCAACGAGAATATCCCCCTGCTGCGTAATGAACTGGCGGTCAATTTTTCTCTTGCCGCCAGACAACAGGCTGAATTCATTCTCCAGCGCGGACAAAGTGAACTGTTCAATGACCCGGGGCGACTGGATCTGACCCATCTTTCGCCGATTACCATCGATGGCCCGACCACCCTTGATTTTGACGACGCCCTGACTATCGAGGAACAGGATGGCAACTACCTGGTCGGCATCCATATTTCCGACGTCGCGCATTATGTTCGTCCTGGAGATCAGCTGTTTGCCGAAGCCATGCGGCGCGGTACGTCCATATATTTTCCGGAAGGTCAGGTGCCGATGCTTCCCCGGCATCTTTCCCAGGGGATCTGCAGCCTTATCCAGGATGAGACCAGAGCCGCCTTCAGCTTTATGATCCTCCTCTCAGCCGAGGCCGAAGTTTTGCGGGTGCGGATCAACCCATCGATCATTCGGGTAAAAAGACGACTCACCTACGATGAGGTCGACAAGATGCTGACGACTGATCGGGAAATTCGCCTGCTGGATATGCTTCGCCAAAAGCTGCGGACCAGGCGCCTGGCCGGCGGCGCCCTTCTTCTTCCCTTTCCCGATGTCAATATTTTCATCGATCATCACGGCAAAGTCCACGTCAGTCTTGCCAAAAGCGACACCCCGGCGAGGACTATTGTTTCGGAAATGATGATTCTCGCCAACAGCGAGGCGGCAAAATATGTCGCCGACCGCATGGTTCCCGGTATTTATAGGTCTCAGCCGATGCTGCAGAAGAGGATCGTCCACGGTGAAGATGACGATCTCTTCCAGAATACCCTGCAACGAAAAAACATGTCGAGGGGCGAGCTGTCGACTACCGCAAAACCCCACAGTGGTTTGGGCGTATCGCATTACTCAACGGTCACCTCCCCTATCAGGCGCTTACTGGATCTTGTTATGCAGCATCAGTTGAATAGTGTCGTCCGAAGAAAGGAACCGTGCTTCACTGAGGAAATGTGTAAGGATTTCACCTCTGTACTGACCCGCACATTGACGACCGCCAACAACGTCCGCCACCAGAGACAACGATACTGGCTGCTCAAATTCCTCGCCGATCGTCAGGGTCAATATCTCGACGCCCTGGTTATTCAGTCCGGGCCGAAGCGGGTCAACCTGCTGCTCACCGACATTCTTATGGATGTAGATCTTCCCACGCCGGGCAACAAAACTCTTGCGCCGAATACCCTCGTCAAGATCCGCGTGGTCAAATCCGAGCCTCTCGATAACTTTGTGCGGTTCGACTGGTAGCTCTCTATGCAAACGTTTGCGGCTCGGAGGTGAAACGGATTGCTATTTATTCCGGTCGGCTTTTTGACTGTCCGACTTTATTTTTATTTGATTTCCCGTGCTAAAGCCTCTGGTTTCCTTCTTACACTCAATTACCATCTGTGTTCCATCTACCTTTACGACGGTACATTTCCCGCTTGCCGCCAGCACACTTCCCACGGCAAATCCGCTTACCATAAATAGACAGAACAGCACCACTAGTGTCTTCATCTCGCCCCCCGCATTTTTTTTGAGCTTTTCACTGATTTCTGGCTGTAAAATACATCGTTTCACAGACAAGAAAAGCCGACATAGGGGCACGTCGAGCGATGTCTATCAGCACATAGCGCATAAGCAGGAGCAACTGCAGGAATTTGTTCTTTAATGGGGCGGAGGAAATTGGTATAACCAGATGAAACAAATCCGCAACTTACCACAATCATAAAAAGACAGATGACTGACAATTCACTTATCGGCCCAATGAGCATGGTGAAAATTGATGGGGCAAAAATCAAAATGCTGCGTGAACAGCAGGGCCTCACCCAATTGTACCTGGCGACAGCAGTCGAGGTAACCACCGACACGATCTCGAGATGGGAAAATCGCCGCTATCCGAGTATCAAGAGAGACAACGGTTTGAGACTTGCCGAGGCTCTGAATGTTCAGCTTGAAGACCTTCTGGAAAAAATCACCGAAGACGTCGAGGAAGAGGGATCTGCAAATGAAACGACCTCCCTGGAGCACGTACAGTCAGTCGAGCCTTCTGCAGCAACACCATCAGGGTTGCAGAAGAAGCACATACTGTTCCTTCTTGCAGCGACAATCCTCTGCCTTGCCCTGATTTTCACCTGGTATTTTCTGCGCGCCCCCTGTTTAGCCCCGTTTGCCGCTGAACGTATCGTGCCGAGCCACTGTATCAGCGGACAACCCTTTCCGGTGATCATCAAAGTTACCGGGGCACCGGATACGGCGAACGCCCTGATCATTAAAGAAACCATTCCCGAAAGCGCAGCCGTTCAGGCTATCTCGCCGACCTTACCTGCCGGTGGCCTGAAAAACAACCAAATAAGATGGCTTAAAAAAATTGACCAGACGGCACTCTATGCGTATGTCATCACTGTCGCCGGCAAAGAGGAGGAGATCGTCCATTTCAGCGGCACGGCGGCCATCAGCAGCAAAACCGAATCAACCATTCAGGGCCAAAATACAATTATCCTCGGTCGGCATCACTGGGCCGATAGCGACAAGGACAATATCATCAGCGATGATGAGATTCTCGCGGTTTACGATCAATACAGTGAGATAACCGGCCTGGACATCGACATCGATCTCATCGAAGAAATATGGATGGGATCGGCTTACCAGTGGGACAGTGCCACAGCCACCTTTAAAATCATCGAGTAGGACACCTCCGCTTGGCATTACCCTGTCCCCCCCTCCTGTTCTTCTCACTGCAATTTCCGTAAATTCCCCAGCAGGCTCCTGGATGTCGGGTAGCTTTCCCGCCCGACATCTCCACCGACATCTGCATATGTCCTCTTGGGAAAGCGATAGATTGAGCGTACAAATAAGGTAACAGCAGGCAGATGTACTCACTCAATCAATGGAGGACAGTTATGAAACCAGTAAACATGACAGTAGCGATGATAGCTCTTTTTGCACTCTCACTGACCAATGTTCAGGCCGGTGACAAACAGGTCGGCGGCCTTATCCTCGGGGGCGGCACCGGCGCAATTGTCGGCCAGGCTGTCGGCCGTAATGCTGAATCGACAATCGTTGGTGCCACTGTCGGAGGAGTTGTCGGATTGCTGGTCGGCACTCAGTTAGAGAGACAGCACGGGGCAATGCCGCAACATTCGCAGGTGCTTGTCCACAGCCAGGTTTATGACAACCACAGGTATAACAACTACCGGTATGATAACTACAGGTATGACAATCATCGGTATGACAGGCGAGTTCGACCGGTATTCAGGGATCCGCCGAGAAAACATTATCGGTACGACAGAGACAACTGTCGGAAAGTTGTTACCATCCAGAAAGGACATTATGGGTCAAAGCGGGTTGTCTCGACCGTCTGTGGCAAATCGCCGCGGTATCAACAGCCTGAGCGCCACCCCTTTAACAATAAATACCGATCCAATGATCGATTCAATGATCGATTCCATCGCTAACTGACTGTCCTGTAAAATACCTGGACCTGCTGCCCCGGAAGTCGCCGCTAGATCTTCCGGGGCAGCACCAATCCTCGCGACAACATCCAGCCACCGGCCCTGCCGTATCTGTGTTCATCTTGCCGCCACCTGCCGCGAGTACCCTAAAAATGAGTAAAAAAGCTCCAGTTATGGTAGAATAGCGCAGAAATGGATGACACAAGCTATTGAATGTCCTTTCTTTATGAAGACAGGGGGACCATGGTGCAGGGGAATTATTTCGTTAACCGATGCATAAGTGAAACTTTGAGCGGCTTACGAGATGGTTTGACTTTATTTTCCGGGACCAGTCGCTCAGCGGTCATTTTTGCGTTAAAACAAACAGATGAGCTGTCTATCTGTGATCCACAGAATCTGCTGCGCGATTACGAGCCGAAGCTGAAAACTCTTTATCTCGACAACGATGACTGGTGCACGCCAATCGACAGGCAGAGTCCTTATCTTGAATATAATCACATTGAACCCCAGGCCGACCTTCTCCTGGATGGACTTATTTCCAACGGCGGCAGTTCCACTTCGGTCTACTATCAAATGTGGTTTACCGAGCACCATCCAAACATGTGCTCTCTTTGTCCGACGCGATGCTGGCTGGAGCATGCCGTGCTGCGATTATCCCACGATATGGCCAACGACAGCAATCTCTACACAGGCATTTCCGGCAGCTTTCTCCGCGAATACTCGCTGCACGCCGTCCATGATTGCATCGTCGATATGGCCGGGCTCGTTCTGGGACTTGACGTTCAGGTACATATTTACCCGATACTCAATGCCCTGCTGGGCATTTCAAAAACCAATGAAGAGGGCGTACGGCCGCACGGCTCCTTAACCTTTATCGAACCGAGATTTCTTAAAGATATCAATTTTCTGGCACGATTTCAGAGTTCGGAACAACCGCCGCTGAACAATTTCAAACATGTCCGCAAACTCCTCTTGGCGGTGGAACATTCCCGGCGAACGCTTATCTCTGATGGGACAAATATTCTGGGGATTGCCGAAAAAGATATAAAACCATTTCATATTACTGCGGATTTCCAGGGCAAACTCGGTTTTCTCTTTGTCAAGGATGAGATTGTCTGCAGTTTTCAGGATGGCAGATACAGCTCCGATACCCACCGGGCGAAGCTGTTTGAGGTTGAAGAGACGCTGCTGGATTACGACATCGATCCTTCGGTCAGAACAGGGATATTTAAAATTATTGCCGCACTTGTCCACAATGCGGAAGATAAGATGTTCGGCTGCACCTTTGTCATTGATCTGGCCCCTGAACCAACGCCAACCGCCGGGCAGATGCTGACCCCGCCGGTGAACCTGCAGGAGCCAAACATCCTGCGGCTTGCGGCCGGCCTGTCAAAAGTAGATGGGGCACTGCATATCCGCTCCGACCTGCATCTGCATGGTTTTGCCTGTCTGCTCGACGGTCACCGGGTAGAAAATGAAAATAGGGCACGCGGGGCACGGTATAATTCCGCGCTGCGTTTTACGGCGCAACATCACCAGACTATAGTCGTTGTCGTCTCTTCCGACCGACCAGTCTCCATATTCCAGCAAGGCCGGGAGATCGTCAATAAATACTGCACCCCTCTCTCTTCCCGATGCGCAATCTTCCCGCTGCCGTTGCGCAAATGGCTGGAGGAGATGGTATAAAACAACCAGTCAGAGGATGAACCAGTCAGAGGATGAGTTTTTACGACGCCATCAAAGTTGATATACTCGTAGAAAGTCGAATTACAATTCGTGGACCCAATCCGGTATATGCTTGAGGATATAATTCTGCACGGCGGCTTTTCTGTCACCCGCCTCAACTTCACCAACAGCAGCCGTCACCTCGGCAAAGTCAAACCAGCACAATTCTCTATCGTCCTTGCTGTAGACGGTCAGAATTCTTTTGTTGGCCTGCTCAATATCTTCTTCCTCCTGAATCGCCCCAACCAGTTTCGCGGCCTCTTCATAACTAAGAAATGTTACCTTTTCTTCACTCATAGCGTACCCCGGAAGCTCAAATAGAAAAAGGCGAGCAGGATGACATCCTCTCGCCTCACATCACTCATAATGATAGAATTTCAGGCAGCTTTTACAACTGCTCCGGACCGAATGCAACGAGTACATACCTTCGTTTTCTTCGTGTTGCCACCGGTGGTGGCCATGCGCACCATTTTCAAGTTTGGCAGCCAGCGCCTTCTTGTCTTGTTGTGGGCGTGGGAGACATTGTTGCCAACCATTGGTCCTTTTCCACATACTTCACATACTTTGGCCATTTTTTTCTCCTTATATCCCATTCGCCTGCCTTCCGGCCGGTCAAATGGAGAAATGCATGAATTGTGTGCTGGTAAACGATGGTTAAGAATCTGACTTTTTACCCGCTTTTAAAATTTTAGGCAAGGTATTTCCCACCACTTCCTTGTCCCATCGACCATTTTTCTTGAACCGGGCACGGACGAACCTTACATATTGCCTGGATTTTTGATGAGCGACCGAAGTGTACTACTTGCACTAAAAATTATAGAGACTATTGTGGTACCTTTCAAAATACGAATTATCTGGTTAAATTGAACAATGAGGTTTATTGTTGTTGCTGTTTTGACCATCTGCCAAGTACTTATCTCCTAATCGCTCTCTCATTGCAATTTTGCATAAGCTATTGTAAAAATCCTTAATCAACAATAATTCTCATTACAAAATTAATTCAATGACACTACTTACTCAAATCTGGAATTTTTTCGCTTCCGTGAAACTGGCGATCTTCACTCTGTGCGCCATTGCTCTCACCTCAATCATCGGCACCATCATCCCCCAAGGTGAGTCCGCCGCCTTTTATGTCAAAAATTATGGAGCGAAAACCGCGCAGTTTTTCCAGGTCCTCGACATCCCGGAAATGTACTACTCCTGGTGGTTTCTCGGCCTGCTCGGGATACTCAGCACCAACCTCATTATCTGCAGCCTGGAACGCTTCCCCTCGGTATGGAAAATAATAACTGCCGATAACCTGACCGTCTCTCCCGAGCGGATTGAAAAGATGCCCAACTGCCAGAAGTGGGAGTTTGCTACCGATAAACTCGACCACATTCACCTTGCCGGTCTACTCAAGGAAAATGGCTGGACGGCAAGCTCCAAAAAATTCGGCAGCAATGAACTCTTTTTCAGCCAGAAAGGGAAATGGAGCCGTGCCGGTGTCTATATTGTTCATTTTTCTATCCTGCTCATTTTTGTCGGCGCCATTATCGGGCACTTTTTAGGTTTCAAGGGAAGTGTCATGATTCCGGAAATGGGCTCCACACAAAAGGTTTTTGCCTACAAAAATGGTGGCACCCTGGATCTTGGCTTTGAGGTGCGCAATAACTCCTTTGTCATCGAATTTTACGATAACGGCATGCCGAAGGTGTATAGAAGCAGCCTTACTGTGCTCGAGGACGGACAGGAGGTGTTAAACCGAGACATCGAGGTGAATGATCCTCTCACCTACAAAGGCATAACCTTCTATCAATCAAGCTATCAAGGGTATCAGGATTTCATCGTCAACATTACTGAAAATACCTCCGGCGATGCGCAACATTTCACCATCCCCTTTCAAAAGCAGATGGCCTGGGAAGATAAAGACCTGAAGTTCGGCATCATCAACGCTGAAGCCGTCGGTCAAAGGGTGGTTCGCGCAAAAGTGTGGTTTAAATCCGGTGAAAATCCCCCCTCTGTCGAATGGCTGAAAGACAACGAGCAGGCAACGTTCACCAGCGGAACAAAGGAATATACTCTGTCCGCCAAACAGATGTATGCCACCGGTTTGCAGGTAGCGAAGGACCCGGGCGTCTGGGTCGTCTACATCGGCTGCGGCATTATGCTACTTGGTCTGTATATGGCCTTTTTCATGTCCCACCAGAGAATATGGCTGTACAAGAACAATGGCTCATCTGTTCCGCAACTCTGGCTGTCCGGCTCGGCCAACAAAAACAAAATGGCCTTTGCGAAAAATTTTGCACAACTGAAAAATCATATTGAGCAGGCGGTACAACGATAAGATGGCGATGTATGGAATTCACTCTCTTTTACAACTCTCAGCTCAGGGAATCAAACGGAGTATAAAGCATGGATAGTTCTCAACTACTTGGTATTACTACCTTCACCTATATGTTCTCAACAGTATTGTACGTTGCAATACTGGTCTTTAAAGCCCCAAAACTTGGTGGCGTGGCCACTGCATTTACGGCCTTGGCCTGGCTTGTGCAAACGGCAGGTCTCGGATTGCGCTGGATCGAGTCCTACCAGATGGGCATCGGCCACGCCCCGCTGACCAATATGTATGAATCGGTGGTCTTTTTTTCCTGGACCATTATCCTTCTCTATCTCCTGATAGAGTGGAAATTTAAAACGAAGATCATTGGCGCCTTTGCCGTTCCTTTTGCTTTTCTGGCCATGGCCTACGCGTCTTTTTCCACGGAAATCAGCAAATCCATCAGCCCTCTGGTCCCGGCCCTGCAATCCAACTGGCTCATTGCCCATGTTGTTACCTGCTTTGTCGGCTATGCGGCCTTCGCCGTGGCAGCCGCCCTGGGGATCATGTATTTACTGAAAAACCTGTCATCTGAACCAGGTGAGACCTCGACATCGTTCTCCAGTCGCTTCCCTCCTTTAGCGATCATTGACGATATCACTCATAGAGTCATGGTGTTCGGCTTTATCTGGCTGACAGCCGGCATTGTTACCGGGGCTATCTGGGCCAACTCCGCCTGGGGCACCTACTGGAGCTGGGATCCAAAGGAAACCTGGTCACTAATCACCTGGTTCTTTTATGCAATCATCCTGCATGCCCGCTATACCCGAGGCTGGTCCGGAAAAACAATCGCCTATTTGGCCATATTTGGCTTTGTCTCCGTCCTCTTCACCTATTACGGCGTGAACTTCCTCCTTTCCGGGCTGCACAGCTATGGTTCCAGTTAATCACTTTCTGCGCCACAGTGTGGTATTCCTCTGTCTTTCCCGTGCGTTATCGGGTTTGACAAATTTAAGCAAAAGCTGTATATAGAGTGGAACAAAGATGAAGCAGGAAAGTACGACAACTTATTAAATTTTTATAAAAGGAGACTTATGATGCTGAAAAAATTGCTTGTCTGTAGTGTCGTGTCAATGTTCGTCTTATGCGGTTCGCTTATTTCTTCTTTTGCCGCCGACGCGGGACCTGCCGATATTACTATCGTCGACAGCAAAAGCGCCAAGCCGAAACCCGCTCAATTTCCACACAAGATGCACCAGGATGCCTTCGAATGTGCTGAATGTCATCATGGCATGGCTGACGGCAAGGCGGTACCGTACACCGAAGGTATGGAAATCCAGAAATGTGAGACATGTCACAACCCTGAAGTTCTCGGCGGTAAAATGAAAGACAAACTCAAGCTCGACGAGCTGAAAGGTGCCGGACACGGCAACTGCCTGGAATGTCATAAAGCAATGGCGGCAAAAGATCCCGCGCTGAAAGAAAAGAAAATCGACAAGTGTGCGGCCTGTCATCCGAAAAAGTAACAATCTCGAGCCGTTTCATGAATAAAAAAAGGCGGGGTGTTCATGTTACATGAACACCCCGCCTTTTTTGTGCCTGCCACTCTTTGCTTTGCTACTTGCTAGTTTTCCTGTAGTTTCGAGATATCACCAATCTGCAAAATAAGATCGCCCAGAGCCGTGAGAAGATTGAGTCGGTTCTGCCTGATAGCCGGATTCTCGGCCATGACCATGACTTCGTCGAAAAAGGTGTCGACGGGCTCCTTCATCTGCAGCATTGCCTCGAGTGCCTTGGTATAATCACTCACCGCAATATGTTGCGCCATTTCTCTGCTCACGTCCAGAAAGAGTGCGTAGAGATTTTCCTCCGCCTTCTGCTCAAACAGATCCGGAGCGACGCTGGTCTGTTGATTATCCTTGATGATGTTTCTGATGCGCTTGTAGGAAGCGGCCAGAATCTTGAAGGCCGGCTCCAGACTGATCTTGACGATGGCCTCGATTCTCTGCAAACACTCATTGACATTATCAAAATGCACGGAAACAGCGGCGTCAACCGCCTCGGCGGCAAATCCTCGGCTGATACAGTCGTTGGAAAACCGCCCTTTAATAAACTGCAGGACGGCCTCGACTGTCTCATTTCCGCCGGCAACTTTACCGCCATACAGGGCAAGCGCCTTGTGGACAATCTCGCGAAGAGAGAGTGTATAGTTCTTTTGTTCAATGATATGCAGGATGGCCAGCGAGATGCGCCGAAGTCCAAAAGGGTCTGCCGTCCCGGTCGGCACCTGGCCAATGCCGAAACAGCCGGCCAGCGTATCAAACCGGTCAGCCAGGGCCACCAGGGCGCCCATATCGGTGGAGGGAATAGCACTCTCGGCCCTTTTCGGCATGTAATGCTCCTTGATGGCGGTGGCAACACTTGGTTTTTCACCATCGTGCAGCGCATAGGCGCCGCCCATTATGCCCTGCAGGGAAGGAAACTCGCCGACCATATCCGACAAAAGATCGGTCTTGCACAGCAGGGCCGCCCGACATCCATCGTCGATAAGCGACGGATCGACCTTTTCCGCAAGGATGCGTACCAGCTTGACGATTCGCTCATTTTTCTCGAGCATGGTGCCCAGTTTGGCCTGGAAAATAATGCCCTGCAGCTTGTCGATACGGCTTTCCAGGCGGGTTTGCCGGTCACTGTCAAAAAAGAACAGGGCGTCTTCCAGTCGGGCCCGCAAAACCCGCTGATGTCCCTTGCGGGTTATAGCCGTATCGTTGACCCGGGTGTTGTTCACGGCGACGAAACCGGGGAGCAGCTCTTCTTTTTCGTTGACCACCGGAAAATACTTTTGATTCACCCGCATTGAGGTAATGAGTACCTCGGCGGGGAGCTGGAGGAATTTTGCATCGAAGATGCCGCAGACACCAAAAGGTGTCTCGACCAGGTTGTTCACCGTATCGACCAGCTCTTCATCAATTGCCACCCTGCCGCCGACCAGCTCGGGGGATTCGCCGACTGCCTGTTTAATGGCGGCAACGACTTCCGCCCGTCTCCTGGCAGGATCGACAAGAACAAATTTTTCCGCTAGCTGCGCTTCATAGGTAGCGGCGCTTTCTATGGCAAATTGTTCTTTCGCCAGGAATCTGTGGCCGCGGGTCAGGTTTGCCGACACGATACCTTCATGCTCGATGGGCAGGATTTCCGTACCGAAAAGGGCGACCAGCCACTGGATAGGCCGGGCAAAGGTGTGCTGGTTACTGCCCCAGCGCATCGATTTCGGAAAAGAGAGCTCAACAATGAGCGAGTGTAACACTTCGGGAAGCAGGCGCTGCGTGTCCTCGCCCTGCACTTCCCGCACCAGCATAAGGTACTCCCCTTTCGGGGTGTCGACGACCGTTAATGCATCGACCTCGACACCTTTCGACCTGGCAAAGCCGACGGCCGCCCTGGTCATTTTACCATCCGCATCAAAGGCGGCCTTTTTCGAAGGACCGAGCAGCTCCTCGCGAATATCCTGCTGCTTTTCGGCGACATCACGAACTATCAGGGCTAGCCTTCTCGGCGTACCCAGAACGCTGACCGCACCGTGATCGATTTTAAGCTCTGCGGCCTTTCGGACAAACCGCGTCTCGAGCTGGGCAAGTGCCGGTTCAAGAAAGCCCGCCGGAATTTCTTCAGTTCCTATTTCAAAGAGTAGATCACGCATGAGGATATTATAGAGTAAAAAATTAATAAGTAGGATACCTGACGGTTTGACTGACCCGACAAAGCGGGATTTTTCTTTACGTCGAGCTTATTATCCGACAGGCTCCTCGCAGGATTCCAGAGTTGCAAAGGTCGAACACTCATCACCAAAATTATGCACGGTGACCGAATACCAGTTGATCGCTTCAATCCCTTCGAGACACGCCCCGACCCGCCTGGCCAGCGATTCCACGGACAGAACGGTACGATCCTTTACTATCAGGTCATTCAGCTCCTCTTCCACCGTTTCTTCGATGAGGAGAATAATATCTTCAATCCAGAAAAACTGACGAAAGCGGACGCTGACGTCCGCTTTGCCCCATCTCCCCATGGAACCGGGTAAACGGTGGATGCTTTTCTCGACAATAGGCAGACTTATCGGCACCTCGACACTGAGGGTCAGTTCATCTTCCTTTTCCAGACTGCCGTGCATGGAACACTTATAGTGGCCAAGGTTTCTGGAAGTGCCGTTCCTGATTTTTTTGAGAAAATAGGGGAATTCGATTTCCAGGTGCGCCGCTTCCGCTTCCAGCCGATCCTTCATTTTCTGAAGAATGATGCGAAAACTTTTCAGATCGATTGCACCGTGGAATTCATTGAGGATTTCAACAAACCTACTCATATGCGTGCCCTTGAACTTATGGGGCAGATTGACATACATATTGGCAGTAGCGACCGTCTGCTGGCGTTTCTGCGCCTTGTCACGCACAGTGATGGGATAGGAGACGGTCTTGATGCCGACCTTTTTGATATTTATTCTTCGGCTGTCCTGTTGACTCTGGATATCTTTCATAGGATGAAAATGTCAGATGTTATACGTCCCCTGCACTTCCGCCACAGGAGGACAAAAGAGACACCATGTTGCTCTACGTCACTGAGCCCGGTTCTGCGCTACTGTTCCCCCAGCAGTCGTCGAACTGCTTTTTTCAGCTCATCCAGATTTCCTGATTTGACAATATATTCGTCGGATGCCCAGGTCCCCAGGTCACGCTTGAACTCCTGATAGGCGCTGCTGAGTATGACCGGAACAGAGGCCTTCAGCATTTTCATCTGACGCAGAACCTCTACACCGTTCATGCCCGGCATCTGAATATCCAGGATAACCAGATCCGGTTCCTCTTCCTTGAATTTTTCCAGGGCAGTGATGCCATTCAAGGCAGAAAAAACCTGGTAGCCCTCGTCTTCGAATTCTTCCCGATAGACGATCTGAATGGATTCTTCGTCATCAACCAGCAATATCTTTTTCATCGTTTACACCTTCTGATGGTATATCCAGCGCTTCTCGCAGGTAGCCGGCAGCTTCTTCCGGGGGCAGAGGATTGATATAGAATCCGGTGCCCCACTCAAAACCGGCAATGGAGGTCAATTTGGGGACGATTTCAAAATGCCAGTGGTAGTATTCCAACCCCCCTGAACGTAACGGTTCAGTGTGCAGGACAAAATTATACGGCACATCGGTGATGCATTTGCCCAATCTGCGCAAAGACTCGGAAAAAAGTTGCGCCAGTGACAGAATATCCGCATCACTCTGGTTATGATAGGCCGAAGAGTGACGTTTGGGTAAAATCCACATCTCAAAAGGCGTGCGGGGGGCAAAAGGGGTAATGGTGATAAATCGGTCATTCTGACAGACAACCCGCTCTTTCTGCTGTATCTCCTGGCGGATAATATCACAAAAGATACAACGCTCTTTATATTGGTAATGCGATTGCGCGCCGGCGAGTTCGGAAACAATCATTCTCGGTAGAATAGGCAAGGCAATCAACTGCGAATGGGAGTGTTCAAGGGAGGCGCCTGCCGCGCGACCATGGTTTTTGAACACCATAACGTACTTGAATCTTTTATCATTCGCGAGATCGATAGTCCTTTCCTGATACGCCTTGAAAACGAGGGCCATCTGCTCGGGGGCGAAATCGGAGAAATTCTCCTCATGCCTCGGGGTTTCGATAATGACTTCATGGGCACCGATGCCGTTCATCCGATCATACAGACCGACCCCTTCCTTGGCAAGATCCCCTTCAATGACCAGAGCAGGATACTTGTTGGGGACGACCCTGACCTGCCAGTCGGGTCCATTGCTCACCGAGTTCCTGTACCTGAAAGCATACACTTCAGGTGGGGTAAAAGACTCGTTACCAGGACAGAGAGGACAGAATCCACCGCTTCCCTGAACTGGTTCGACGAGAAAATCAGTCGGTCGCTTCCGCCTCTCCTTGGAGATGATTATCCATCGGCCAAGTACAGGATCTCTTCGAAGTTCCGGCATGCGCCTTTACAGTCCCTTTGATTTTTCTCGAGTTTCCTGGAGAGTCTTGCAATCGATGCACAGCATGGTCACCGGACGGGCTTCCAGCCGTTTTAAGCCGATCTCTTCCCCGCAATCCTCGCAGATACCGTAACTTCCGTCGTCGATTCTGGCAATTGCATCTTCGATTTTCGAGACCAGTTTACGCTCACGATCACGAATCCTCAGCTCAAAACTCCTTCCCGACTCGATGGTCGCTCTGTCGTTGGGATCAGGCACATTCGAAGTCTGGTCGGTCATTTCCGACAGCGTCTTCCCTGCCTCATTAAGAATTTCTTCTTTTTTCGCCAGCAGCTGCATACGAAATATTTCGAGTTTCTCTTTGTCCATTCACGCTCTCCTCATTACACGTATCAATTTACGCATCAATCAAAAAAATATCGCCGGGCATCACTGCTTCCGGATATAGGTTCCACTCTTGCCGCCGGTTTTTTTCAACAGGCGTATGTTACTGATAACCATCGATTTGTCGACGGCTTTACACATGTCATATATGGTCAAGGCGGCGATGGACACGGCGGTCAAGGCCTCCATTTCCACGCCGGTCTTGCCGCTTATACCAACTGTTGCAAAAATATCAATAGAGCTATCGTCGTCCAGCAGGGAAAAATCGATAGTCACTTTAGTTATCATAAGCGGATGAGCAAGGGGGATAAGTTCATCAACTTTTTTTGCCGCCATGACCCCTGCGACCCGGGCAATCCCCAGAACATCCCCTTTGGCCATGGAACCGCTTTTTACCAGTTGATATGCCTCGGCGGACATGCTTATATTCCCGCCCGCCTCGGCGACCCGAACAGTTTCCAGTTTTTCACTGACATCAACCATTCTGGCATGGCCCTGGTCATCAAAGTGTGAAAAAGCGGCTTTGTCTTGTTTTGTCATGTGTAAATTCCAGTGTACCGAAATTAGTTTTTACCTAACACTTCATTGAATAATTTCTTGAAGAACCCTTCCTCTTCCGCGTGCTGCCCATGCTTCTCACACAGCGTGTCAAAATCCCGTAAGACTTTTTTCTGTTCTTCACAGAGATTGGTTGGGGTCTGCACCTGCAGCTCGACGATCATATCGCCCCGGCCATGGCCGCGCAGACTTGGCGCCCCTTCTTTGCGCAGGGTGAAGAGATGGCCGGATTGACTGCCGGCCGGGATATCAAGTTTTTTCTTGCCGTGTATGGTGGGAATCTCCACTGTCGTGCCCAGGGCGGCCTTGGCCATCGATATGGGATAGCGGCAGAAGATGGTGTCACCGTCGCGCTTGAAAAACTCGTGTTCCTGAACATGAACAACCACGTACAAATCCCCTGCCGCACCGCCGCGACGGCCACCCTCACCTTCCCCGCGCAGACGCATCCGGGCGCCGGTGTCGACACCGGCGGGGATCTTCAAGGAGACCTTTTTCGTTTTCTCGACCAGCCCGGTTCCGTGGCAGTCATTGCAGGGGTCAGTGACGATAGTGCCTTCCCCATGACATTGCGGACAGGTCGAACTCATCTGGAAAAAGCCCTGCGAGCGGATAACCTGGCCCTGGCCATTACAGGTGGGGCAGGTTGCTTTTTTATGGCCCGGTCGACTGCCGCTCCCTTCACAGGTCCAGCAGGTGTCCCTTCGGGTCAGCTGCACCTCCTTGGAAACACCGTGTACCGCTTCCATGAAGGAAATTTCCACATCATAACGGAGGTCATTGCCGGATATAGGGCCATCCCGTCGTGCCCGGGCCCGGTTGCCGCCGCCAAAACCGAACAGATCACCAAAGATATCGCCGAAACTGGAAAAGATATCCTCGGCATTACCAGGTCCCCGGTAGCCGCTGTTCTTTAACCCATCGTGACCGTAGGTGTCGTAGATCTGTCTCTTGTTCTCATCACTTAAGACCTCGTAGGCTTCGGTGCAGGATTTGAACTTCTCCTCCGCCTCTTTATCGTCCGGATTTCGGTCGGGATGATATTTCATCGCCTGCTTGCGATAGGCCTTCTTTATCTCACCAGGGGTAGCGTTCCTGCCGACGGATAAGATTTTGTAATAATCTTCACTCATAATCGTTTTTTAAGACTGTAATAAACTCGTAAAAAGTTGGGTTACCTGTGCGTTATCAGGAAAGTACCGTGGACGTCTTGTCGACAGCGCCACTTTCGCTTCCGGTTTCACCCAAGTGGTCCGGCAGTTCCTTGATGTTGTCGAAGGTGACCTTCCCGGCGGCTATCTCTCTCAGGGTCATGACTATTTCTTGATTTTTTCCCTGCACGAGAAACGGTTCGCCCTGCCGGTGCTGTTTAATGCGATCCACCGCAAGATGAATAAGGTTGAACCGATTATCGTCGCCAACCTTTTCCAAACAATCTTCACATGTAATTCTAGCCATGTAGTACCAACCTTTTCTAGTATCCAATGCACGGCGGCAGGAGTGTATATTCCGACCGTCCGGCACTGTGGTTATCACTTGTCAAAAGGATTCGCCAACAACAGCGTTTCCTCTCTGTCCGGGCCTACCGAAACAATATTTGCCGGTACCCCGGTAAAATCTTCGATACGCCGAATATACTCTTTTGCCTGGATGGGCAGATCATCGTATTCCCGCACATTTTCGATGTCTTCCTGCCATCCTTCAAGACTTTCATAGACGGGCACAACGGCACCCGCCTGGGTAATATTTGCCGGCATTGCCGAAACCGTTTTCCCCTCCAGGGTATAGGAGGTGGCAAACTTAATGTTTTTCTGGCCGCTCAGTACATCGAGCTTGGTGATAGCCAGGCCGGTCAGGCCGTTCAGCCTGGCGGCATCGTTTGCCACCACCCCGTCTAGCCAGCCGCATCGCCGACGTCTTCCGGTAGTCGCGCCGAACTCGCATCCTTTTACCTGCAGCTGTTCGCCAGTTGCATCAGATAATTCGGTTGGAAACGGGCCGGCGCCAACACGGGTCGTGTAGGCTTTCATGATGCCGACCACGGCATCGATATAGGCTGGACCAAAGCCGGATCCATTACAGGCATTACCGGCGATGGTATTTGAAGAGGTCACAAAGGGATAGGTGCCATGATCAATATCCAGCTGCGTTCCCTGGGCGCCTTCAAAAAGAATATTTTGGTTATTCTTTCTTGCCTTGTCCAACTCAACTGATACGTTGCCGTAGAATGGGGTTAATTTTTCCGCATAGCCCTGAAAGAGTCGGTAAATTTCCTCGTATTGCAGCGGCGGGGCATGGTATTTTTTCGTTAACAGGAAGTTTTTTTCCTCCACCTCGACTTTCAGTTTCTCGCGAAAAAGTGCATCATCGAGCAGATCTCCGGCCTTTATGCCGGTTCTGCCGACCTTGTCCATATAGCAGGGGCCGATGCCGCGCCCGGTCGTGCCAATTTTATTGTTTTCGGTGAGGGCTGCCTCTTTGGCCTGGTCCAGACTCGCGTGGTAGGGCATGATGAGATGGGCTCTTTCACTGATCATCAACCGAGCCGGGCTGACGCTCAGACCTTTTTTCTGCAGTTGATCGATTTCACTGATGAGGACACCGGGATCAATGATAACCCCATTGCCGATCATGCACATCTTGTCACTATAGAGGATGCCTGAAGGTATTATATGAAAGACAAATTTTTTCCCTTCAACGACAAGGGTATGTCCGGCATTGTTTCCACCCTGAAAACGCACGACAAAGTCGGCGTATCTGGTAAGCAGGTCGACTATTTTCCCCTTACCTTCATCTCCCCATTGAGTTCCAACAACCACAACACTGGACATTTATCATCTCCTCACAGACGTTTATATTCTAACCCGATCGACGGGAATTAAGTCGAAATAAGCACCTTGACGAATCTCCAAGGTACTAAGAAAAATCACCGCATATCCGCACAAGACAAACCGCTGAGTATAGCCAAGTGGCAGGCTCTTGTCAATCAATCAAATGAACCTCTCTCCATGACGACAATTAGGTGAATAATGGATGCATAATCAGTATGTTATCTGGATTATTAGGTTATTCATCAGAAGGAGTACAGCTCTTCCGACATTGACACCACCGGCTAAATACCTTACATTGGCAGCGTATCGGAAGTCGCAGTTACCTACATTTACAGAGGATACAGTTATGTTTGGCATTGGTTTGCCTGAAATGATCCTTATTCTGGCCCTCGCCCTCATCGTCGTCGGCCCGGACAAGCTTCCCGACCTGGCCCGGTCCATGGCCAAGGGTCTCGTGGAGTTGAAAAAGACCGCCGAAGGCCTCAAAGCATCCTTTACCGAGGAAGGAAACCCTCTGGATGAGATCAGGGAGAATCTGGAAGATGCGTCAAAATCGTTGAAAAACAATCTCCTCGAGCTGCCGCAGAATAAACGAGACGAGACCATTGACGCCACCGGCGTGTATCCACCGGAGGAAAATGCCAAGATGGCCTACCAAGAGCTGCTCAAGAGGACCAGCGGTGCACACGCATCCGCACCTGATGCAGCCGATACAACAGCCGCGGCCGATACTGCCGACACCCCCGAAGTCTCCGCGCCGGAGGGTACCGGCGATACTGTACAGAAACCGCCTGAACCCCGTCAACAGCAGGACGATCGGTAGACGGTATCGACGACAATGGCAAAACACCAACTGCAAAGCACTCTTCCGGTCATTGAGAGGAGTCTCGCATTTTTCAGGCCGCATCATCTGGAACTGCGCCGGCGGCTGATTACTGTCTTTGTCAGTGTTATCGCCTGTACCGCCGTCGCCTATATCTTTGCCGAACAGATCGCGGCGCTGTTTATCTCCCCGCTCTTTGCCGCCAGCCCCCTGGTGTATAAACTTGTCTACACCAACCTTCCCGAGGCCTTTCTCGCCTATATTAAACTTGCCCTGCTGATCGGTATTATCGCCAGCATGCCGGTGACCCTCTACCAGCTGTGGATCTTTGTCGCCCCGGGCCTGCGCAAAAATGAAAAAAAACTCGCCGTCACCATCGTCTTCTGGGGCACCTTGCTGTTTAGCGGCGGGGCCTGCTTTGCCTTTTTCGTCGTCCTGCCGAAAATGCTGGTCTATTTTATGAGTTACGCCGGTGACGGGCTGGAGCCCCTGCCCAAGCTCGGCCTGTATCTCACCTTTGTCGCCCGGACAATTCTCGCTTTTGGTCTCTCTTTCCAGATTCCCTTTCTCATGGTCATGGCCGCCAAGGCCAATTTCGTCCAGGCTGCCTATTTCCGCAAGAAACGCGTGTATTTCTACATGGCCATTGTCGTCCTTTCCTTTCTGTTGACCGCCGGCGACTTCATGGCAACCATTTTGATGGCCTTTCCGCTTTTCCTCCTCTACGAGGCCGGGATCTTCCTCAGTGCCCTGTTTAACCGGAAAAATCGTAGCGCTTCATAAATCAGCCGATCTCCTGCTTCAATAAACAGCAGGAAATGCGATACAGCGGCACTCCCTTATCGTCATATTCGATGGTGTCCGGTTGCAGCAGTTTATTCATGACACAGCCCTCGGCGATATTCAGCTTGAAAAAACTATCCTCACGCAGACCCTCGTTTTTAACCAGACGGTTATTCTCTATCATATAGGCGTTGATCGGGTGATCTTCGCAGAGAGGGCATTGATAGACACGTCCGTTGGGGAAGATAAAATAGTTCTCGGCCACTACCCCGGCGCATTCAAACTTCTCGTCGGCGGAAAGAAACACCTTGGGATAGGTGACATGAATGCCCTTTTCCGCCGCCAGACGGGCAACCTCCGGCACGGTATCGAGCCATTGTTCCCGGCTCACCCGAGACACCTCCTCGCTGTCCGCCCGTGCCGATTTCCCCCGCAAACCTAGCACCTGGATAAAAAACTTTTTCACCTGCAGCTTCTCCAGCAGCGGGACCATGCGATGAAGGGCATGCAGGTTCTTTCTGCTCACGGTGTAGATGACACTGACATGAAATCCGGCACTGACCGCCCGGGCAATGTTGGCCGTACAGATATCAAACACCCCCTCACCCCGGATGGGATCGTTGGTCTCACTGTCCGGCCCATCAAGGCTGAAGCTCAGGAAATCGAGCAGGTCCGGGGTCGTTTTGTGCAGCAGGTCATGAAACAGATAGCCGTTGGAGTCAACGGTGACGAAGTACCCGAGCTCCTTGGCCTTTTCGATGGCAAAGGGCAGATCAGGATGCAAGGTCGGCTCGCCGCCGAGAAATATCATATTGGATTTTTTGTCCGCATCGGCAAAAAGAGTCATCCACTGGACCATCTGTTCCTTGCTTAACTGCTCGGTCCCGTGCTGTTTTTTGTTGATATAACAATGGCGGCAGGAGAGATTGCATGCCGTTAATATATGGAAAAATATGTTCCGCTCCCCCGGCTTGAAACCGACGGTTCTCGCTACGTTTTTCATCTGTTACCTCTAATTACCTACTGGTTCAGGGTATACGATGCCAACAAACTATCCTGCAGATAGTCGTTGTCCGGATTGGCAAAAAATTCCTTGAACAGATCAAGCCCCTGCTGCCGCAAGAGTCCACCGGTGATTTCCACCTCGATATCGCGATAAAGAGGCGACAGGAGGTGCAGCGGCAGATTGGTCCCGCCGCCCATGGCATCCTCATAACTATAGACAATTCTGCGCACACCGTTAACCACCAGGGTGGCAAAACACATCAAACAGGGCTCCATGGTCGAATAGAGGGTTACCTGACCCAGATCTCTTTGTTGGCCGCTGTCGAGCAGGGCGCGCAAGGCGACCATTTCCGCGTGATCCATTTCGTTGACCTGACCGTGGCTGTTATAGCGCCTGCCAGTAGCGACAATTTCCTCCTGGTAGACGACGACACAGCCGACCGGAAAATCTCCGGCGACCAGGGCGATACGGGCCTGCTGCAAGGCTACCTGCATATATTTTACATGTTGCGACATAGACATCTCTTGGTTGTTAATTGAACAAGAACCGGCTATAACGCCCGGCCATAACGCAGTGCCGCCGTCTGCAGCGTGGCACGGGTGTGTTCCTGCACCAGATCGTGGGTCTGGCCGACAAAGGGCAGATAGACAAGTTCACCCCGGCATTTCTCCAGCAAAAGCTTCGGCAGCAAGGGAAATCTCTTTTCCTTGCTGAGCGTTGTAGAGGCCAGCACGGTTTTTATGGCCTGCACCGCCTCGGCCTGCTCCAGCGTCACCGGATAGGGGTTGCGCACCGGCCTGCTTTGCCCTTCAGCAATGCGCATCTGGGCGACGGTGAGCTGGCCGGCCAGCTGCAGAAACGCCTTGGGATTAAGCTTAAATGCCGGGATCCAGAAGGCCAGCGGCTGCCGGTCATATTTTTCCAGGACGATCAGCGGCTGGTTGGTAAAGCGCAGATAGTCGCCAAAACTTTTCAAGCCGCTGCCCGGTGCAGAAAAGGTAATGCGCCAGAACGGCAGATAGCGGGCCCGGCGTTCTTCCGAGGCGACCACCTGCCATGGCAGCGGAACAAATTTCTGCTGCTGCTCCTGCCACAGCGATTGGCAATTGGTGCACTGCAGAACCAGGCTGTCGCGTTCGCCGTCCAGCAGTCCGCCGCAGCCGGGACAAAGCGTGGTGATACACTGCGGTTCCCAGGCAACCTTGCTCGCGCATGTTTGCTGCAGAAGTTTATCCACATGGGCGCGCTGCCCGACCACCCGCCTGGTCACCGCATCGTGCAGCTGCTCATCCTGCACATAACACGGTTGATAGATGCGGCTGAGCGTCTCGCCGATAAAGGCCTGATGGTGGGTGCGCCGATCGCCCCGCCCCTGAAAAAGATCGATGACCATGGCGGCCTGGGCAAAGACGGTTTTGCTGGCAATCGATTGTAAAAGAAAACGCCCCGGCGTAGCGGAGACGACAGGTCGGATGCGCATCGCCTGGGGCCGCAGGCCGAGCGAGGCGGGAAAGAGCGTGCTGTCCAGTCCAAGCCGGGTAGTATCGACGATCTTATGCTGCACCTCTTTATCGCGGACATAAAAAATCGACCCCTTGAAGCGCAGATACGGCACATAGATAAGCTGCTTTTCCTCAACCCCGGCGGGCAGCGCCGCGGGCAGCATATACCGACTGGCCGCCCCGGCAATGCGGTAATTATGCACCCCGCAAAAGGCACACTCTATCAGCCGGTCATCCTCGCGGAGAACTATTGACGCACCGCAGGAAGGGCAGCTCTGTTCTATCGTCACATCCATCCAAGACCACCAAAACTACTTCACGCCAGACGCCGGCAATCGCGCACCGCATTCATTGCAATACATCGAATCCGGCAGATTTTCCGCGTTACAGCCGGGGCAGCGTTTCGGTTGTGGCCGGCGATCGGTAGGCTCGCCGCACTGGGAACAAAATCTGGCCTTCGGGGTCAGATTCTTGCCGCAGGTATTGCATCTGACCAGCTGCAGCTGCTGATGCCCGCACAAGGGACAAAAACGCGCATCAGCGGCAATATCACTGGTGCAGTCCGGACATTGTATCACCGGAACGGCCATCGGTTGACCGCCGGCCTGGGCTGCCACCATCTTGCCCCCGGTAAACAAACCCGGCAGCATCAGCCCCATGCCCATGCCCAGCCCGGCCCCGGCTTCGCCCTGCGCGGTGGCGGCTTTTTCCATGGCCATGGCCGCTTTCAGCTGGAGAAATTTATCCATGTCGGAAATCAGCCCCATGCGGCTTTTGTCGTCAATGGCGCTCTGCACCTCGTCCGGCGGGGTGATGGAGGTGATATACAGCTGACTGAGCCGAAGACCAAAATGGGCAAAATCGTCGGCCAGGCGTGTCTGCAGCTCATCGGACAGTGTGTCAAAGGTGCCGGGCAGGTCGAAGATGGAATCAAGGGTCTGGCCCAGGTAGTCATTGAACCGGGAGACAATGACCATTTTCAGGTAGTCGGCGATGCCGTCGGTGTCCATTCTGCCCATGGTGCCGACGAGGGAATTGATAAACAATACCGGCTGCACCACCTGAAAATTATACATGCCATGGGCGCGCAGGCGGATAAGGCCCAGTTCATTATCCCGGAAGGCCACCGGATTCTGTGTCCCCCATTTCAGGTTGGGAAAATATTTCAGGTTCACCATATACACTTCCGCCCGTAACGGGCTATCGCCCCGCCAGGGAATGGACAGGAGTTTGGTGAGCAGGGGCAGGTTACCGGTTCTTAAGGTATATCGCCCCGGTCCGAAGCAGTCACAGGCCTTGCCCTTATAAAAAAGCACCGCAGCCTGACTCTCGCGAACGGTCAACTGGGCGCCGAATTTGATCTCGCCCGAGCCCTGTTGCGGCAGACGGTGGACCAGCTCCTTGCCGGACTCATCAAACCATTCAATATTCTCCAGAAACAACCCGCCATCGAAGCGGTTCATGGTAACCTCCGCGCATTATGCTTTCATTGGTGAAAGCGTTATTGTAGACACCATCTAAGATTATTATAGTAGACTCAATGGAGACATATCATAGCATAAACGGCAGTTATTATTGCAGGAGAAAATAGCAATGCAAGCAAAAGATCTCTGGGATCTGGAAAGTGCCATGAAGGTGCTGACCCACGACAGTGTCGACAGTAAATTATGGGCAGAGGCGGTGGAGTGGCTGATGCTCTATGGGCCGCCGGAAATTCGTCAGCTGCTGCTCGAAGCCTCGACCATCGCAACAACCGCATCCTTTCCGCAGCTAAAGCCAACCCACTATACCCCGGACGGACAGGCCTGTTATGACATCGGCGAGCTGGCGCAATCGCTGGGCATTACCGAAGATGAAGCCAGGGAAATCCTCAAACAAAAGAACGAAGAGCATAAACTTCTGCATCTCTTTGAGGAAGACGGGACCGGCACGGTTCACTGACGAAGCAGATTAGATTCGGTCCTGGTGGACGTTTACTATAAATCATAGAGTTTTTCATCGTGCGTCGGCTGACTTCGCTGGCGCAAGACACTCTTCTTCATCGATTCGAGACTGAAATCATCTTCGTTCAGCACGTCACCCATGTCTTTTTCGACCTGCTCGGGATCTTCACCGGCTTCCATCCTCGAAATCGCCTCCTCCATGGAATCGCCGAGATGAATGCCGGTCTGCGAGGTGAACTTTCGCATCAGACTGGCCATCTGTTTTGGATCATCTTCGTTGATATGTTCGGCTTCACGCATGAGTGAGGCAAAAGCATGCTCCATTTTCGATTCATCGAGCCCGGCCAACTGATCGTCACCGCCCTCATCCCTGGACTTGCCGATGGTGGCAAAGGGCGAGATCTGCTTGGCCAGTTCCTTTTTGCCGCATTTTGGGCAGGATGGAATCTTCGTGGTGTTTACCCTGGACGAGTAAAAATTAAAAATCACGTTGCACTGGTCGCAGTAAAATTCGTAGATTGGCATAGCTTATCAAATAATATTTGTTGTTGTTCGATCTAAAACCTCATCAACCTGAAGCTCAGTCACCTTATCGGTAATAACCGTCTTGCCGATTTCCGTCGGCAGCACATAAAAAACCTTCCCGCCGACCGTCTTTTTATCAGTGAGAAGATAGCGCTTGATCCGCGACCGATCAAGATTTTTCGGCACCTCAACCGGCAGCTTATACAACTGCAGAATACTGATAATCGCCCGGCAAGCTTCTTCGGCAAGAAGCCCATTGAGTACCGCCAGCCGAGCCGCGGCAACCATACCAATGGACACGGCAAGGCCGTGGATAATGCTGTAATCCGAGGCGCCCTCCACCGCATGGCCAATGGTGTGGCCGTAGTTGAGAATCCTTCTGCTCCCCCCTTCCCGCTCATCCGCGGAAACCACCTCCGCCTTGATCCGGCAGCAGGTGTGGATGGTCTTCTTGATCAGTGCCGCATCAAGATCGACTATTCCCTGGTGGTTATCGCGCAGAAAGTGAAAGAAAGCCTTATCGCAAATAACGCCGTACTTGATAACCTCGGCCAAGCCGCCCAGTAATTCTTCTCGCGGCAAGGTGCGCAGCACGGAGATATCGATATAGACCGCCTTCGGCTGGTAGAAGGCGCCGATAAGATTTTTCCCCTCGGGAATATCCACCCCGGTCTTGCCGCCGACGGAACTGTCGACCTGGGCCAGCAGTGTCGTTGGAATCTGCACAAAGGGAATGCCGCGCATATAGGCAGAGGCGAGAAAGCCGGTGATGTCGCCGGTAACCCCGCCGCCAAGACCAATCAGGGCGTCGGTGCGATCAAAACCGAGCCTCGCCAGCTTCCCGGCAAGATCGCCGATGGTCTGCAAGGTTTTGTTCGCCTCGCCATGGGGGAAGGTGAGCAGCTCAGCCTCGATGCCGGCCGTCTGCAGGCCGGCCATCAGTTCGTTGCCATAGAGGTCGGCAATCAGGTCATCAGCCACCACCCCGTAACGCTTGGCGATCTTGCGCCGGCGCAGGTCGTCGCCTACCCGCTGCAGACACCCTTTGTCAATGATGATCGGATAACTTCGATCCCCCAGTCCAACCTGTAATTCGTGCATAACACCCTCAAATCGTGCAAATCGTTCAAATAGCCCCCCATCGTTCCCATGCTCCAGCGTCATACATCCCCCAGTCGCTCAAGAGGCCCCATCGTTCCCACGCTCCAGCGTGGTAACGAACACTGGACGCTCCAGCGTCATACATCACCAAGCATTACATCACCAAGCATTCCAACGCTGTACATTCCCACGCTGGAGCATGGGAACGAGAAAAAAAAAGGAGATATCACGCTAAGGTGATATCTCCCAATAAAGCAATTGAAAATCAAAAATTACATTTTGTCGCCGGAGGCAGCACCCTGCATTTTGACTTCAACTTTCTCTTTCAGACTACCGTAGTAAATCTTCAGGTGATCAAGAACCTCGTCACGGCCAAAATGCGGTACGATCTCGGCGCCATCGGAAAGAGCCTTACGCAGTTTGGTACCGGAAAGGATAACACGGTCATCCTTGGTATGCGGACAGGTACGCAGGGAAGCCATACCGTCACACTTGTAGCAATAGAAGGTCCAGTCAATCTTCATCGGGCGGCACTGCAGATCTTTTGCGGCATCACCGGTGGTGGGGATACGATCAAAGATTTCCTGAGCCTCGAAGAGACCGTAGAAGTCACCAACGCCGGCATGGTCACGACCAATAAGCATGTTGTTGACGCCATAGTTCTGACGGAAGGTGGCGTGGAGGAGTCCCTCGCGAGGTCCGGCATAACGCATATCCAGCGGGTAGCCGGCATTGATAACGTGTTGCTTGACGAAATAATTCTCGATGAGGATGTCGATTGCCTGGATACGGGTCTCGGCAGGAATGTCACCTGGCTTGAGGTTACCGATGAGTGAGTGGATCAACACACCGTCACAGACTTCAACGGCGATCTTGGCCAGATACTCATGGGAGCGATGCATCGGGTTACGCAGCTGCAGGGCGGCAACGTTGGCCCATCCACGCTCGTCGAACATGGCGCGGGTCTCTGCAGGCTTGAGGTAAACGCCTGGGTATTCTTTAGGATATTCGCCCTCGGAGAGAACTTTAACCGGACCAGCGAGGTTAACGTCTTTTTGGGCCATTACCATGATAACGCCGGGATGATCTTCAGGAGCGACTTCCCAGAATTTACCACCGACAGACTCTTCGCCTTCACCCATGAAAACTTTTTCACATTCCCACTTCTTGTCTTCAGCGGTCATGGCGTATTTCTCGGTCACTTTCATGGTTGCGAAGGTCTCGCCTTTGCGAACCAAAGCAATCTCGTCACCTTCTTTAATAGCGGCGGCTTCTTCGGTGGTAACGTCGAGGGTGATGGGTACCGGCCAGAAGGTGCCGTCGGCCAGCTGAAAGTTCTCACAAACGCCTTTCCAGTCAGCTTTGCCCATGAAACCGGACAGCGGAGAAAAACCACCGATGCCCAGCATGATCAGATCGCCTTTGGCCCGGGCAGAAATCTCAATCTGCTTGAGTCCGGCGGCTTTTTTGAGCTCTGCTTCACGTGCTGCGCCTTCGAGTAAAGCACATACCAAACCTTTTCCACCATGAGGTGCAACTAATTTAGACATAGAATTCCTCTTTTTAAAAATTTTATATTGATAAAGCTTACGCCACTGCAAACCTATGCATAGCATACTGAACCGTTATTCATTTACAGCGCATATATATAAAAAAAATGGCGAGAAAGTCAAGGGAAAAGAGCTTGGGTAACGTTTAGCAAGACGTGACTGTTTTCCCTGCTGGTGAGATAAACGCAGAAGGAGCCTCAGTATGAAAATTTCTTTTCGAGGATGCCAACCCAGTGCCCTCCAACCCTGGTTGGATATACTGCCAAACCTGAACAAGGAGGGAGTGTTATGGTCAAAAACAAGAGATAAAGTCAGTGCTTTGTCAGTATAACCTGAAAAACCTTGACTGTATCATGAAAAAGAAATATTTTTTCATGACAAGAGGTGTTCTGTTCATCCATGATTGACAGAAGAGATAAGCTAAGAAAATATGCCTGCACCCAAGGGAGCAGAGGAGGACATCATGGCAAATTTGCAAGTCAAAGGTATTGACGATGATCTGTATGATAAACTAAAAAAACTGGCCCTCAACGAAAACAGGTCAATAAGCCAAGAAATAATCTTTCTGATCAAAACACATCTCTCTGTAAAAAAAACAGCCTCTTCTTCACGAACTCCAGCTGAGGTGCTTTTGCAACTATCCGGTTCCTGGGATGACCAACGGACAGCCGATGAGATTATTGCCGAAATCAGGAATCATCATGAAAACAGCGAACGTTTGCAAGGAGGCCTATAGTGTTTCTTCTTGATACCGACACGGTAATTTACGCCTTGAAGGGGCATGAAAGAGTAGCGTCAAACCTTAGGCTCAACCTTAACTCCATCTTGCATCTTAGCATTATTACAATGATGGAACTCTATTATGGGGCATATAAATCACAGAATATTGATGCAAATCTCGCCAAGCTCAAGACCATAGAAAACTCATTTATCCTTTTATCACCGGGTCAGGAAACCGTGGAGGTTTTTGGAAAATTAAAGGCCGGCCTGGAACTCCAGGGATTACGCCTTGCCGACATGGACCTTATTATTGCCGCAATATCTCTGACTCACAATCTCACTTTGATCACAAACAATCAAAAACATTTCGGCAGAATTCCGGGCCTGAAGCTTGCTAACTGGACATAATCATTCAACTTTACTTGTCACCTGCCTCTTGTAAGTTTACGCTGTCCCCAATCTGACACACAGCCTACAGGGGATGCAGGTTCTATAGATGACGGGTTAGAGCGGATTGTTTTCAAAGGTTGCTTGCAACAGGAAACGCGACCTGTGCTGGTTGTGTCTGCCTCCGCTTTTAATCGGCTGACGAAAACACCGGTTGTGCTACCGATTACCAGCGGTGGCAACTTCGCTCGCACCGCAGGCTTTACCGTATCTTTGACGGGGGCAGGTACCAACACAACTGGTGTCGTCCGATGTGACCAGCCCCGCGCCCTTGATTCAGGTTCGCGCTTTGGACGTAAGTTGGAAAGCGTCCCGGCAGAGATAGTGGATGAAGTGCTGGCGAAGCTCACACCGATCTTCGAATAATCCTCATAGCAGTTGGTGAAACACCATGCAGAAAAATCCAACTACCACGGCCTTAGTAATGGTAACGCGCCTGGAGGAAAGAGTGTCAAGCTGGTTGCCCGACTCCGACCTCTAAAATATGAATCGGAAAAAATAGCCGGCGGTAAAAATTAAAATTTACACATCCTCGATCTCAAACCCTTCAATATTGCGGGTATCGCGGCTAAACTCGACGCCGATCAAATGGATTGGTTCACCGTGGTGACGGTATTTTTCGGCATAACCTTTATCCTTGACTTGCTGCAACGCACGGCCTTTCGGTACCATTTCCACCACTTTAAACTCAAACAGGTAAATATGGCCATGAAAACGAACGGCCATGTCTATCCGGCCCTTGTTGGTGCTGTCCTCCAGAGTAATGTCAAGCCCAAGGGAGGCAAAATAGCTGTAGAAGATGCTGGCGTAGTACCCTTCGTACCCGGCCAGCTGGTTCTTGCGGTACCAGTCATGGGGGATGGAGGCAAAGAAGCTGTGGAACAGATCCCGCAAGGCGGGCAGGTCGTTAGCCACCAGGATATCATAAAGTTTGCTGACATTATGTGCAGGCACCATCGCATCCAGGGATAATACCTGGAGCAGGCTATCATTCAAACTGGCTTGCACCTCTTTATTCGGATAACACAGCGTCAATTCCAACCGCCCCGGAAGATACCGAGCAGAATGAATAGTCAAGTAGCCGGTCTGAAAAAGCAGCGCCTCCACAGGAATATTTCCCAATTCAAAGGTCGAAAGCAACGACTCAGGAGCCATGATGCGTGCCAGATCCGGGGTAAACTGCTGCCGTTCCGCAAGCAACTTGATCAAAAAAGTCGGCGTTCCCGTCTCAAACCAATAGGGCCGAAACTGCCGATGATCAAACAACAATAAAAGATCAAAAGGATTATAGACGGCATCCCCCAACCAGTTGTATCCGTTGTACCACTGCCTGACCTGAATACGGTCAAGACCATCCAATTCCGGAGCAAATTCAGTATCTACATCATGATCGGTATAACCACAAAGAGCGCTGTAACGAGCATCCAGTGTTATATCGTGCAGATTATTCAGGCCGGAAAACAGGCTTACTTTAGAAAATTTGCTGACCCCGGCCAGGAAAGCAAAACGAATATGCGCATCAGAATCTTTGATTACGGAATAAAAATCTTTCAGCCCTTCACTGATTGCATATGCTGCATCCGGTTCTTCGATTCGATCCAGGATCGGTTTGTCGTATTCATCAACCAGGATCACCACCCGTTGACCGGTCTGTTCATATACCCGTCGGATCAAGTCAAGAAAGCGGCTACGGGCATCAGAGAACTGTGGCTTGAGGCCAAAGCGCCCTTCGTGGTAGCATAATTGCTGATGCAGGATATCACCAAGTTCGCCTCGGTCGCCGACGACCCCGCCGCCAAAGCTGATCCTGATAACCGGATACTTACGTATCCAGTCCCATTTGTCATGGCAGTACAGCCCCCGAAAGAGCAGCTCGTTGCCCTCAAACAGCTCTTTCAGGGTGTCGAGGAACAGGCTCTTGCCAAAGCGACGAGGACGGGAGAGAAAGTAGTAACTCCCATTTTCAATCAAAGTGAGAGCAAAAGCTGTTTTGTCAACGTAGTAATAATCCGTCTCACGAATCTTGGCAAAGGTTTGCACCCCTATCGGCAGTTTCTTTCTCATAATTCATCTCGCTTATTAAACAGCACCCCGGTTGACAAGAGATAAAGAAGTTTTTTAAGCTTGGAAATCTTCAACGTAAATATCGGAGGCTATCGTCGTAAATCTCGGAATATGTCAGCGATAAACATCGCGACGATGACCGATTCGAATAACCAGCACAACTAATTCTTGATCGTGCACCTCGAATACCACACGATAGTTGCCGATGCGTATACGGCGTAATCCTGAGAATTCGCCCTTCAACACGCCTCCGGCGGCAGGATTATCTTTAAGCAGGTCGATGGCTGTAATTATGCGCAGCCGATCTTCCTTTGGCATCTTCTGCAAAGCCTTTACCGCGCTCTGCTTAATCCTGATGCAGAAGCTCACGCTTAACAACCTCCCAATCCAGCACAACATCCGCGGGGTCCCGCAACACCTCAATCGCGCGGGCGATATCCTCAAAGTCATCCAGATAATATTCTATTGCCTGCCGAACGATGTCAGCCCGGGTCCGACGCAATCGAAAAGCCGCTTCATCTAATAAAGCAACCAGCTCATCGGGTAATCTCGCAGTAATTTGACTCATTGCCGCCCCCTTGATAGGTAGTGTGAAAAATGTTATCAGATGTCATTGAATGTCAAATGGTACGCTATATCGTTACCCATGGATAAGCAATAAAAAATCAACATCGGAATTCTATGGCGGGGACGCTCTTAAATAACTAGTTTTATGCTTGACGGCACCATATGACCACCATACAATAGTCACATGGTGCATATGTTGTAGTTAAAGTAAGGAGAAATCATGGAAAATATCGTATCGAAGTCATGTTTCAAACTCAAGGCTCTTAAGTTTTTCCGCCAAGTACAAGAGACGGGTCAGGAGTTAATAATTACAGACCGCGCCAAGCCGGTACTTAAAATAATTCCATTTCAGAAACAACCCCAGTCAGTTCTGGAGGAATTGCGCAATTCAGTTCGTCGCTTTGATGATCCACTAAAACCCGTCGGTCAAGATGATTGGGACGTCCTGAAGTGATTGTGTTAGACACTCATATATGGCTTTGGTGGATAAGCAACCCTGAAAATCTTTCAACGAGTGCGACCAAGGCCATATCAAGAGCAGTTGATGAAAATGGTATCGTTATTTCAAGCATATCGACATGGGAGATAGCGCTTTTAGTTGATAAGGGGCGACTGGAACTTACAATTGATGTTCGAGATTGGGTCCGTAAAACTGAAGGTTTGCCTTTTGTTCGTTTTGTACCAGTGGATAATACCATTAGCTTGCGATCTGTAACTTTGCCAGGCCACTTCCATCCTGATCCAGCAGACAGGATTATTACAGCCACGGCAATGACTATGGGTTTACCTCTTGTTACCCGCGATAATAAGATAATTGATTACCCGCATGTCCAGACTATCTGGGATAGAGATTAATCAATAAAAAATCAACATCCGACCTTCCCTTCTGTTGTCGTTGAGCGTTGTCGCCGACTCTGCTTAATTGATTACAAGACTTGGCACCGGACTGTACAGTCCCTCCCGAGACATTGGCAAAGGCGGCAATGGTCTCAGATTCACCGGCGGTAAACAGAGTCACTTGACCGGTGCTCTCCAAAGTCGGCAAC
The DNA here is from genome assembly GCF_054657295.1 of Desulfocastanea catecholica. Taxonomy (NCBI): domain Bacteria; kingdom Pseudomonadati; phylum Thermodesulfobacteriota; class Desulfobulbia; order Desulfobulbales; family Desulfobulbaceae; genus Desulfocastanea; species Desulfocastanea catecholica. Next base: position 23,159 of record NZ_BAAHYZ010000010.1, on the reverse strand, counting down.
GACAATCAAATGTAAATCCCTGATATTCTATGTCATCAGCCTTGTTCGTCTACATTCACGGTGTGAGTGGGGACGGGCTTGACAAATGGGCTTTTGGCCAATGACCGATGCAGATGAATTCGAGGTTTACGTGCCTGGCATCTTCGCTATCGCGATGTCCGGTCATATCAATTCTTATCTTTTGCAATCTTCTCTCCCCTGATGACCGCATAACCTATCCCAGGGGCACTCATATTAAAAGTTCGGGCCAATTCCGACAAAGACATGCCCAATTCCCTGGCAGCCCAAAAGCAAACCAGACTTCTGGCGCTGGCGATGAGGCACTGGCGACCGGGTGTAGAAGATTCCAACACTCTCTATTTGAAATGCATAAGCATACAATCCTATGCATGTGAGTCCATAATGGCAGGCAAGACGGGCTTAACTTTTTTCCATGTTGTTGAGTCATGGGCAGCATGCCATAATTCATAGCTTTGTTGGAGGTTCAACCATAATTCAGGAGTAGTATTAAATGCCCTGGACAACCGTAAGGCCATGTCAGGCGTCACGGCTCCATGTTGATTAATGATTTTTGATAAAGTTTTACGCGAAACACCCAATCCGGAAGCCATGTCCTGAATGGTGATGGATAATGGTTTTAAATAATCTTCCTTTAAGATTTTTCCAGGGTGAGTTGGTTGTCTTTTCATTGCTCTCGTTCCTATATGATATCTCCTAATGAGGAGTCGTCATAATCGACTATCTATGCGTCACCATTGATGAACTCAAAAATTACACGCCAGTTACTTAAGAGCGTCCCCTTCCTTCCCTATGTTTGTGTGTTTTTGACCTTTGTTAATTTAATTTGATGATTTGATTCAGCCGCTCACATACCTCAGTGAAATGTGCCTTGAGGAGCTTTTTAAGTGGATGCGGCTTAGCCTTGCGCACACGCCAGTCGAATGACTTTGGCTGATGGCAGAGCACGAAGCTGGTTTTCCCCTCGTTGTTGCGACCCTTAACTTGACCAACAGCAAGAGCAAAGGGGTTATCGGTATTGTATTCCGCTGTGGTCATAGGTAAACCGATAACCAGCGATGTTTTGTTGTTGAAATTGCGCGGAGAAAGCACAAGAAAAGGGTGTACATCACGCATTTCCTGTCCTGCCTGGGGATTGCAATCAATCCAGATAATATCCTGTCGATCCGGCACCCACGGGCCGTCTATGTCTTTGGCGTTTTTGCGTCCCATCACTCCCATTTCTCGGCCCCAACAACCTGACTCTGCATTACCTCGCCTCCATGTTTAGCTGGGTCAAACCTGGTCAGGCGTTGTTCCAGGGTCAGAGCAACATCCTCAATGGGCCGAATAACGATAGTCCCGTCTTCCACCGAAATGCGGACACGCTGATCGACATGTAAATGTGCAGCCTTTGCCACTGCTACAGGCAGGCGAACACCAAGATTGTTTCCCCACTGTTTGATATTCAGCATTGCTTCGGTCATGTTGATCACCCATTGTTATATAGTACGTTTCAGTTGTGCTTGATGTTTATACGCAGTTTAAACAAGAGGAGCCAATTTGTCAAGGCCAGAGCATTAGAGCATTATGGCGGGGACGCTCTTAAATAACTAAGTTTAAATTCTTATCTTCTGCAATCTTCTCTCCCCTGACGACCGCATAACCTATCCCAGGGGCATGCAAATTAAAGGTTCTACATGATGCAAGGTTCCGGGAGCGTCTAGTCTGGCTGTTCGTGGCATGGGGGATGGTAGCGATGAGGAAGTGACACGCTCAATACCCCACAGGTTTTACGGTTAAAACCTCCTTGGCGAAATTACCATGGAGGCCAGCATAGCGCCAATCGCTAATACATAAAGCCAAACAGCCACAAAGGCAGCTTGTTTTTAAATCCAACCTCTATATCATCCGCCACCACGTAACTGTTCTCAACGTCGTTTATCTGCTTAAAGTCCTTTCCTTTACCACCAATCTCAAAGGTAGTGTATACCTCGAAAAGCTGAGAAGACTTTATCTGAAGAAATAATCTTTGCAACAGAGGGTGTGATATGGTCATCCTGGCTCTTCATTTCCTGGCAAAATATCATCTTGCCAATGCGGCCTGAATTGAGTAGACATCAGTGACATAACAAAACAGGACACAGTTACGATAACAAAATGAAAGCTGAAAAAAGGTTCCGGCTACCTACGGAAAGCAATCACAATTTGCAAAAACTCACTCATGGAGAATCGAAGGTAGATGAACAGCAGTCTTTTATTGACCATTACCGCAATTTTAGCTGGAGTTACAGCCCAGCCTCAAGCCCCCCCGCTAGATTTTGTCCAAATCCTCCAAGCAGCTTATGATAATCATCTGAGTGATATCCAGGTTCAAGGGGAAGGTGTTGTTACAAGACTTTTGCCCGATGATCTTGAGGGAGACCGACACCAAAGGTTTATTTTGCGAGTAAGTCCAAAACAAACGGTACTCATATCACACAATATAGATATTGCACCAAGAGTTCCCAGCTTAAATATAAATGATACTGTAGAGTTTTACGGAGAATATGAGTGGAACACGGAAGGCGGTGTCATCCATTGGACACATCATGATCCAGATGGTTATCATTTAGACGGCTGGATAAAATACTCTGGCAATACATATCAATAACATAGTCCATAGCGAAATACATCCGGGGACATATCCGGCCAGGCTTGTCTTTTTGCCAATTCGGAGAGCTCTTTTCTGATCTCCTCAATCAGGGAATTCAATCTGGCATTATCAGGTAATTTTCTCATAATCCGGGTACCGGCTCTACCAAGCGAGGCAATATCTCTACCAAAAATTTGCCCAAGCGCGGTAAAAGATGGCCCCGACAACTCATGGACAAAATATGCTGCAACCAAAGACAGGAGGCGTTGTTTCCCCCTGTCTTTGGTTTTCAGATTTATATTTAAGGTCGTTGGTATTCCTTCCACTTATCTCGACCTGTAGCAAATTGCTTCACTGGAAGATTTTCCTGTGTGATCTCAACTATTTCACCGGTACTTGTCTGAATAAATGCTTTGACTTTCCCCTTGGCATCAGTGCCGCTACCAACGAAGAGGCTCGGAGTTGTGGTCATACCGAGACCAAGTCCTATTTTATCTAGGACGTAATCCCCACTACGTCCATTTTCTCCAAATACATTCTCATGCCATGGTGTGCCCGTCTTGTAATAAGGGGCATACAGAAAAGAATTGCCCTCCCCTAAGCAGAGATCATCTGACGGTTGGTAAGTGGTGAAAGTCACTAGACCGCCGAGCAAGGTGGCTTGACCAAGATTTCTTTCTCTATTCTCATAATCGGGAAAGAAATTAATGTACCAACCATCGGCACAATTTTTGCCTTCAGTGCAGCTGCTATTGCCGTAATTTAATTTGTCACCGGCAATATAATTTTCCAGTTCGGTAAACGTTGTGACACCAGATGGAAGACAAGTATTGTTAACATCACTACATGCCAATTCGGAAATGCTGGTATCATTAATAGCACTATCCTTCACCAGGATTTCATCAGCCCGCCACAACCCTTTAGATCCAGAACTTTGACTAACCGTTACAGTGTCCCAAGTGAGTTTTTTTATAGTATCCACTGTACTTGTAGCAGGTGTTATTTCCATTGGCTCTTTGATACCATAGAAACTTTGTTGGGTTGAGTCGATTTTATCCTTTGCATCAAAAAAACGACCTGTGCCAAAATAGATCCAATAATTATAACCATCAGTGCCGACGGAAGGGGCGGCAGTTATCGGTTGAATTGGATTACCAGGTACAGTGGGGGTGCCGCCCACACCACTGAGATCAAGCAGGGGCTTTATTTCCCAAAAACCAGGTGTAGTAGCGTTGTCTACACCTATTTCATGCCCACTGCCGTTCATTACCATTCGAAAGAGCTGTCCCCCTCCATTCCAATCGGTATTGACATCGGAAAAATTGCCCTCCACCGTGCCGAAATAGACCGCATCTGAAATATACGTGCCGTTGTTAGCCGGATTGATGTCAAAATCGATGGTAATCATATCGGACACAAAACCATTCGACGCACCTAATGGTTTTGTCCATGAATAAGCATTTCCCGTACTCAAATCCTTGGAAATTCGCATGGCCTTGTTATTACTGACCATATCTTTGAGGTCCAGTACACTTACCTTGGCTGGCTGGTCACTCACGCCTTGCAGCCCATAATCCCCCTGTGGGCCGCTGCCAAACACCAAATACCAGTTACTCGTGTTCGTCGTTTCATTTTTCTGAACAACCATGGTGGGCATGACCGTCGAATAGCCGAGATCGGCCCATTTATATATTCCAGCATAGAATTCCTGGGTCATTTCGCCAAGTAGTACCGGTGGTTTTTCGGGATCGGTAATATCGAAGATGAAATAGGATGAAATATAAGGTTGTGTAATTGTGTTATTATTTGGATCATTATATGTCGAGGTGGCCTCCGCACCACCAAAACCAAGTCCACCAACCAAGATGGTACCCCAGCCTCCAGGATGAACAGGATCTTCGGTGAAAATCTGCACATCAAATATTCGGGGCTTGAGGTCGACAAAGTATTTATGTTCATATTCCGGATCAGTAAGACACTTAAGATGGGGGTGCAGATTATACGGGACGTAGGCCCACATTTCCGTACCAAGTTTCGGTCCACTATCGTTAACTGGACAACTGCCGTCTGTGTTGACCTTGGAAAGGCAAAATTTCTTCAGCGTGTCGCTGTAAAAACCCGCATTAACCGCATGCAGCATACCATCATTGGCGCCAAAATAAACCATGTGACGGCGGGTTTTGTACTTATCAGCAAACGTAGCATACGAGGCATCATTGTACAGCAGATGATAATTCTCTGCCGGAGCGGCAACCGTTTGGGGGGTAGAATGGATGATATCGCCAAGCCGCCAGGTGAATGCTACAGTGGAGTCATTTTCCTCCCGTATACTCTGTCTGCTGCGATAATCTGCAACACTGTCATCGCCACGGATCCAATTAATGATATCGTCCACCACAGCAGGGCTGTCTGCATTGAACTCATTGCACAAAGCGCTCAAACCGCCGGAGGTTCCTCCGCAGGTCGCGGTGTCATCATTAGCAGCCACGAAAGGAACCACCTCGGAGCTGTTGACAATTCCATCCTTAGTTCCGTTCAAACCATCGCTCCAGGTAAAAATATATCGCTTCGAATCATCTGATATGAAATTAGTTTCACTTCTGTTTGTTTTTACGTCCTCCAGACTGGAAAGAGTGTCGTTGGCAGACCAGAGGTAGTCAATATTTTGCAGACTTTTTCCACCGTTACTATCACCACAGCTGCTCGCCCCAGCGATCAATATCGGAGCTTCACTGCAGGCCCTTGTTTCTTCCTGATCGGTATCGTAATACACGAAAACTCTCTTATCATCAGGTTCCAGATCCAGAGCCCTGTTTTTATTGCTATCTTCATACATAAAGCCGTTATCGTCAATAAATAGCCCATGCACGTCACCCACCCATTCAATCGTGAAATCATATGTCTTTTCCTGGTCCCAGCCGAGGGGGGTACCCTGACGCACCAATTTTTGCCAGAAGATTGCCTGGTAGATGGCACCCTCGCCACTGCGGGAAGAAGAAATCACCGAGGCGGCGGAACCGGCTGAAGCTCCAATTCGCATGTTGGCAAAAGCTTCGCCTAGCTTAGTACCCAGCTGGCTAATGTCATCTGCCAGGTAGGGCACGGTACCGCCATTTTCGGCGGTCTCTGTCATCAGTGTGACGGCCTCAGCAGAGCCACGAAGGGCGACAACAGAGGTTTTAATAGGCTGGTTAAAATTATCGTCCGCGACGACGCTGTCCTTCCAAATGTCGTGTTGTCCATAATAGGCCAGATCTGCCAGGTAAGTGCTGCCATGGAGAATCTCGGTTCGACCTTCATAATCGACGTAGTTATATGTGGTTTCGACGAAATCTTCCATCGCTCTATTCTGATCGGCAGTGGAAGTTCCATCGGTGATTAGCAGGATATTGTTAAACTGGCACCAGTCGATGACAGGATCAGGACCGACAATAAAATCAGAACCATCAAGTCGCATCTCGCTATCCTGGCGATAATAGCCAAGGGCATTGTACATGGCCTCGGCCAAGGGCGTCCACGTATCGGCGACAATGTTGTTGATATCCTCAACCAGCTTCGCTGTATGATCCGTTCCCTGGTCAATGTCGGTAATTATTCTACCACCGTCTCGAGTAGTGGGATCCTCACAGTCATAGGTGACATATGGGTCTTCTTCCGGAAGACACTCGCTTTTTGCGCCATCCCGGTTAAGTTCCATAACCCCGATTCGCAGATAGGCAGCATTTTCTTGAATCAACCCCGTAGGGGCGGTATCTTGAGCTATCGATCCGACCAGGACAGCCAACGGTTGTCCTAATTGTCCAGAAACACCGGAATCAACCATCATCGCGGGCAGGTTCCAGAATTCGCCTGTTGCATCACCCGAACCATCTACCTGATCACTGGGGTCAACCACTTCGGGAAAATCAATCGATCCGCAGTAGTCACGTAACCCCTGGTCAACACATTGATCGTTCGTCCAGCCAACATCACCCACTACTCCACCACCGGTGCAATCTTTAATCCTTACCCAAGTAGTATCACACGTATCTGTCTTTTTATCATATATACCGTCACATTGATAGACAAAGCCATCAATATCGCACCTCGGATTACCAGTTGCCTTCTCATTCTTGCAGACTCGATCCACACAAACTAAAGGAGATCCTTCACCAACTGGATCCCAACAGCGCCCCACATAACCACGCACAGAAAGTAGATCAGTCACGGGTCTAGTGTAGTCGCCAAAGCAAACGTAACCACTATGATCCGGCTCGATACTCGCAGGTAAAACAGCTTTATAAACATTCGCACAATCGTTCATGATACGGCTGACCGAGCCCTCCCCCGGTTCCCACACCCCATGTTTTGCCAGATACCAACAATTCTGTACCGAGTGATTAAATGCCGACTCTGAAGCCGTCTCCGGAGTATTACCCCCAGGGGTGTACCCCATGCATTCGTCAATATAGCCTTTCAATGTACCTAATGCGGGGTCACCTGTTCGCATTTCATCAACGGCCTGCTGACAGGCGGCATGGTTATATCCCTTTTCCGTTACCGGGAATAGTTCTATACGAGTGGCTGATCCCTCCTCTTCGGAAGTAGGCGGTCGAACTGCCAGGGTAAAATAACCACCCCCAACATCAAAAGCAGTTTTTTTAATAAAGCGCCGCTCCAAGCAACCACGGGATTCCATGATCAGTTTCCCGTTCTCATACTTGCCACCCGTGAGAACCTTTTTTTCAATATCTAATTTGGAGGCCGCCACCCAGTTGAGAAAATTCCCTTTGGCGACGAGCGAGTCAAAGGTCTTCTCAGTGGCTTTGAGACAAATATTGTTTGCACCATCTACAGTTCCATCTACAGTCTTACGATTGGTAGCCACGTCACACAATGACTTTGCCTCGGCATCTGTCTTGGTTACAAACTGGGCACCTTCGTAGGCATACCAGGAATCACTCTCGAAATACCCGGTATACCCATAAGTCGGATCGTATTTTTCGCCACCAACATCATCATTACCATCATAGCAGTAGTCGCTATTATTCACATAGGCCAGATCATACATACTGGCCGAGTTGTCGATGATCAACAGCAAATTAGGGTCTCCATCGGGAGGGAGAAACGGCGGGATCCCGGTACCTGCATCACAAACACCGTCGACTGCACCGGCAGTATTCCCAACCGAAAGGACCAGTGTCAATACAGCTAACAAGATCGCGAACCTTATAGAAGAAATGTATCGATACATAAACTCACCTTTAAAGAAGATTGTGCAACCCTGCGACTCCTGGTCAGACATTCCTGAACTCCTTTTTTATAAAAATCCTACGAGAATAACTTCAACCACACCGGAATGATCTAATAAATACAGCTTCCTTCCGTACCGATGAGATGACGCCAGCCAGACAGAATGATCGCTTCGCTACCCCTCGGTCCCAGAAACTGTGAATAAACATTAACAAATGTGGCGACGCCACCCTGCGCGGAAGCCTTGCCCTTTCCTTCATAACCTGCAGCCATCTGCAAAGCGCCGCCCGGCAATACCTTAGTTTGACCGCCAAAATAGAGATACCCGACATCCAGCGTTGGAAGAGCAACATTGGTATCAGATGGATAGGCAGCATCGTACTTATTGACAGGGTCGTTGAGCTTGGTTTTGATAGAGTCAACACTCATTGGCGGATTAGATGAAAACTTCATATTTCTAACTAATATAGTACCTTCGACGGGATCAGTTTTTTTGAACCCGATGGGGCAGTTGAAATTCTGTTCGAGCAATTCAACTCCAGTCGAAATTCCACCATCTGCTTTGTAAAAAGACCGTTTAGCATTCCATTCATTGCCGGCGATCTGTTCTTCGAATATGGAGGTATTAAGGCCGGCTATACCTATAAGAGAAAGGATCACCATAACCATCAAAGCAACAACTAAAACAAATCCATCCTCTTCATCTGAAATTTTCTTAAATTCCATATTACCACCTAGTGAAACTTGTATTTGATGTATTCCAATTCAACCAGACTTCCCGTACCTGCCCGATGGCTGGTAACGACCATTTTTATGGTCTTTGTGTTGGGCAGTGGGACATTGTCAGCAGACACATCCCAGGTCACAGTGTAAACGCCATCAGGTGAGGTTTCACCAGTGCCAACACTATCTTTAACATCAGCATATGGAAGAGAAATCAAATCTTCGATCTTTTCCGATGCCCAGGTGACAGCTGTCGTTATACGACTTGCAGTATAATTCTGGCCAATTGTTCGGGTTTGCACGGCATAGAGTCCAACAATACCTAAGGAAAATATAGCCAGGGCAATGACGACTTCCAAAAGTGAAAATCCATTATTGTCATTGAAATATTTCATTATTATAGCCCCATGTTACGGCAGTTGATCGTTGTAGTCAGTAAACGTCGACTGATGCTATCAGTAAAAGGCCCCCAGGTCACAGCTGTGCCAGTTGGTGAGCCCGAGTCATCCGGCATTGGTACAGCAAAAGAGGTTGTGCGGGGAGTTTTCCGGTCCGGCGTGCTCGCACGCGCCAGTAGCGAAACTTGCACGGCTACTATATCATCAAGTTGAGCTGCGGTAGGTGATGAAGTGGGGGCTGTTGGAGACGGGAACATATAGACAAAATTAATTCCGTCTATATGTTCAGCAACAGGGTCATTAAGTGTCGGGGCTTTTCGGCCAAGTTTGTTCACTCCATCTGCATCTGTGTAAATTGAATACGTCACATTTTCACTGGTGCCATCACATTTCCCGTTTTCATCTAGGTCCATGGTGAAACCAAATGTTGTTGCTGTGGCGGTATGGATACCGGGAACTCCCCCGGCACCACAAGAAGCATCCGTAGCGTCCTCAGGATCGTATCCGGCCATAAGAGTTTCACTCCGTAGGTAAGCCATTCCCGCCCTGATATTCTGTTGCATTTCTGCAGCCTTGCCCTGTTCTGTGTAAATTTTTGTCTGAATATTGTAGGCTGCATATATTACGCCTATAACTATTCCTGCCATGGCCATGGCTGTCATTAATTCAATGAGTGTAAATCCACTTTCAGTATTTTTCATGGTTGTCACAAATTCTATCTTCAGTGAAAAATAAATTAAATTATTCTAAGGAAATATTCCCGCTTCTACTAACTTTTAATTCAAGTTGTCTGGGTACGGAATTTTTCAATGTCACTGTTCCATTGGGAAAACTGGGTGGCTTAACATCTGGTAAAAGATTTGGTCGAAATGCAATAGTTGGATCTCCGTCATCATTATCGGCAAAATTAACACCAACAAATTGAACATTTCTATATTGCGACCAAAGCACTTGCGCGATTATCTGTTCTACGCCGTTATGGGAAAAACTTTTATCTGTATCGACATAAACCATATAGCCTTTGTCATCATCAAAAGAAACCGCGCAGTTCCTGTTATTCTTGATTGCTGTCGATTGGGCCTTACGCATATTCGAATACAAATCCCGCCCAGCGCTTTGTAATCCTTTATTTGACAGCCAGGAAAACATATTCGGAATGGCAACGGCGCTCAAAATACCTATGATCCCAACCACCGTTAACACTTCAACGAGTGAGACTCCCCTATTATTTCTTAATACTGCCATGTAGAATTACTCCTCAATGTTACATCTCCAGAGTGCACTGGCTTTTTTGTGCCTGCCATAATATATCAGAGGAAATAGCTGCCTCTGTGACTACCTGTACTGGCTAGCAAATTACGAACCATATAATTACTTAAAAATAATCTATATCCAACTATTTGTTTTTAAACAAAATTAATGAAATTTTTCTCAACTAGAAAAGACATGTTTCAACGCCATAAACGGCAAGCCACTATTAAAACATTTCTCACTATTAAATATTTTAATAGTGTTCACTCAACCCCATACTCTTTTAACTTACTCAGCATAGAAGGATAACTAATCTGCAAATCCCTGGCCGCCTGGCTTGTATTGCCCTGGAAGCGGCGCATCGCCTGGGCAATCAATTTTTCTTCCATAGTCTTTTGTGCCACTTTCAGGGACAGCTCGTCCATGACCTGCACGTTGGCATCAAAACGCCGGTCCATGGTACCCAAATGTGCGGGCAGATGCTCACGTTCGATCATCTCACTACTCGTTAACACCACGCCCCACTGCATAACATTCTCTAGTTCGCGCACATTGCCCGGCCAGGAATAGTTGAATATCGTTTCCATCGCCCCAGGCGCTACCGCCTTTATGCTGGCGGCAAACCGGTTATTATATCTTATGAAATCATAACATAAGAGCGGGATATTTTCCTTTCTTTCACTGCGCTCTGAATAGCTGTGCACCCCCGTGCCACCAGCGCATTTCCAATGCCGGATTCCCCAGAAAAAAACAACACATCGGGATCTTGATAGGAAAAGGACAAGCCGATCTTTTCTGGATTGGTTTAACGGTAAGGTGATCAAGCGATGAAAACCGACTACCGTTAACAATATCACGTTGACCGGCAAATAGACAAATATTGCATGACGTTTTTTTGAAGATAACGGCAGTGCTTGCATCCAGGGCGATAACGACTACCACAGCTCTCGGCTTTTCGCAGACAACAGGAATGTAAAGGTTCGGTGATAAGCAGATACTTTTTCTTCAATGAGAGAATTCATTAGCGATCACCTTCAAGCCGTATAATTTTCGTCTGCGACACCGTCGTTACTTTGGCTAAAAGTATAGCATTTGCCGTTAAGTCCGGCATATCAGTCTGCAGCCAATGCGCACCACCGGAAAGGACCACGCCAGCACAACGTCTGCCGGTAGCGCTACAGAGAAGCTAAAGTTTTTCCTGGGATTCGAACCGGCTTGGAGGCTGGGCATTACTATTTTCTGGGAGGGCAGCTGACTAAACCGCTCGTTCATGTTCCAACTCGGATCGAAACACAGCTTTCTGCCAAAAGGCGATAATAACGAGACTGCTGAGCAGAACGGCAACAGTGAGCAAGACTGCAAGTGTCCCGGCAATCCGCAGTTTTAATCGACTAAAGAGCATCTCTGCGTCCTTGTGTCATTCCCCTGAAATAAACTGAAATTTAAAATTCATACTGGTCAGTTACCCATACTCTCTGTTTTTTCATAGAGAACAAGCTTGTGCCCTTCACCAGAGTGAAGGTGACATTTTTTGTCAATCAACGACTTAATTTTGTCACTTTGCACAGGAGAAATCTAGCGTCACATTAAGCTTTCCCTTGCCCATCCACCAGATCTTATCATATAAATAATTGCAATATAATAACAAAAAATATCTGTTCGCTCGATTTGACATCTGGCATTGATTTTGATAGAACAATGCCAGGCTTGAAGTAGATGTTCCCAGATTTGAAGTAGATGTTCCAAAAGAGGCGTTCAACCCAACAATTTTTTTAAGGAGAAAAAAATGAAAAAACTGAGAATTAATCGCGACGAAAAAGGCTTCACCCTGATCGAGCTTATGATTGTTATCGCGATCATCGGTATTTTAGCTGCTATTGCTATTCCTAACTTTATTAATTATAGGAACAAAGCTTTTTGTTCAGCAGCGGAATCTGATGGTAATAATATTGCTGCATCTATTGCTGATTACTTCGCGATACCAACTCATACAGCCATAAGCGATGCTACTTATGATGTTTGGAATTCCGCTTTTCTACCAGATGAGAATACCTTTACTATAGCTGCAACTTCCCCTAATGTTGCTATCACAATTACCGTAACCGATGTTTCGGGACGTTGCCCCACTGATTACATGACAGCAGTCCCAGTAAATTCAGACGGTAATGGATGGCTAAATGGTGTTTACCAAAAGGTCCTTGCACAATAATTTGCTTGCACGACCATCACTATCAAAGAAAGAAGGATTGATTTTCCTCTTTCTTTGATAGTATAACTCCTGATAGAGGACCACTAATTTTCTCATAATTAATAACTGCAGAAATTGACGAATTCTAATAAGCTCAACTCATCATCAAGGATAATCCCATTTTTAGCAACGATTATATTTCTTTGTTACGCTAATACTTTTAATGTCCCCTGGCAGTTAGACGATCCCCCTAATATTACCGCCAATTACCTGCTTCATATTACCGACCTATACCCATCGACTCTCTGGCAAACATTCTTTGCCTATCCCTTTGCTGAGGGAAAGCTGTACCGTCCAATTGCCAATCTCTCTTTTGCCTTAAACTGGTACTTTGGACAAGCTGACCCTTTCGGGTATCATCTTGTCAATCTGTTCGTTCATTTTATTACCACTTTTTTCATTTTCAAATGCATCTGGCTACTCTTATCTTCTTTTAAACGAGATACATTCACAGAAAAAGACGCTTATGCCATTGCGTTACTTAGCACAATCCTCTGGGCAATACATCCTATCCAAACCCAAGCCGTCACATATATAGTCCAACGGATGGCTTCGTTTGCGGCTATGTTCTTTATCTTGGCAATTTATAGTTACATACGCGCTCGTCAGACGGACAAAGTGCAACAATGCATCATCCATACTTTTTTATGTAGTATTTCGTTTATGCTAGCTTTGGGTTGTAAAGAAAATGCGGTTACTTTGATTCCCAGCCTGCTTTTGGTGGAAGTGCTCTTTTTCTATAAAAAAAATCGCATTTCAAATATTTTCTTTGTTGGACTCGTCATTGCCAATCTCTTCTTTTTCTTGGCTGCACTATACTATGCTTTTGACCAAAACTACTTTCAGAATTTTTTTGGCTCAGTTGGAAGCAGACCTTTTTCCATTTATGAGCGACTGCTGACTCAACCAGTCATTCTTCTCTTTTATCTCTCCCTGCTTCTCTTTCCGAATCCGGCGAGATTATCGATAGATCATAGTATTCCCTTGGCGAACTCACTGTTCCACCCTTGGACAACATTAGCCGCTATCCTGTTCATAACAGCACTGCTCCTTTTGGCAATCCTGCGTTACCGGAAGAATCCTTTACTCTCTTTTGCAATTCTGTTTTTTTTCGTCAATCATCTTATAGAATCAACCATAATCCCGTTAGAACTGATTTTTGAACATCGCAATTATCTGCCATCTTTTTTTCTCTTTCTCCCCATATCCGCTGGAATATGGCATGCACTTAAAGTCTACGCTCGCACAAGAAGGATAATATATTTTACATTATTAACGGCGATTCCATTTATTCTGATTGTGATCGGATTTGGTACATACAGTCGCAATGCCGTATGGGCGACTGAAGAATCACTCTGGTCAGACGCACTGACCAAAGCGCCATATAACGCCAGACCGTATGCCAAACTTGGTGAAATCTATGGTTGGCAAAAGGAAAAAACTCCGGAAAATTTGCAAATCTCTGTCGCACTGCTACATAAAGCTCTTGATCGCGAAAGCCCTCGTATTTCATTTAAAGCGGCAATTGTCGGCAATATAGGCAAAGTCTATCGAAATTACGGCTTGCTTGACTTGGCTATTGAATATTTCAACAAATCTCTGCAACTTAACCCTGACTTTATTACTTCCCGTTATGATTTTGCAGAATCACTTGTCCTGCAGGGAAAATTTTCCCAGGCTTTAGAACAAATCAATATAGCCATAATCCAAAATGACCAGCAAAGCCGTTTTTTCAACTTGAGGACGTTGATTCTTCTATGGCTTGATCGACCAAAGGATGCCGCTGTCAGCAGCTATCAGGCCATGCATAAGACTTTTGTCAACAAGGAGCGCTATTTTTATAACACTGGTGTAGCGTTAAGTAGAGCTGGACATCATAGCCAAGGTGAATGGTTTCTTAAAAGAGCAATACAACATTTCCCTAATGATACGAGAATACTCTGCAGCTTGATTGAAAACAGATTACTAAATGACGACACCATTGGTGTGCAAAAATATACGTTGCAACTCCTTAACCTGCAAGGCATAGTTTCTTTTCACCATAATTTGGAAAGTTTAAAAACCGATTATTCAGCCGTCCCAGTTGATATTGATTTGATTATGCCAATCATCACCGAAACTGCAGAACGTACTGTCGCCAAAATGAGAACACATGTTCCAATACACAACCATGAATTTGACAAGTAGTTCAATGTCTACAAGAAGACTTCCATATTTTTTTTACAGCACTCCTGTTTTCCTCCTGCTAATCTTGGGGCTGGTTGACACATCTTATCTCGCTTATTCACATTATCAAAACTACACAGAAATCTCTTTCAACAGTTTTTGCGCCCTCTCTAAGGCTATAAACTGCGACACGGTTTCACAAAGCCCTTGGTCCCTGCTGCTTGGATTGCCACTTGCATACTGGGGTTTTTTCGCATACTTGTTATTTTTGGTTATTTTTCTCAATGCTTTTAAAATGGTAAACGACTCAAAAAAACTCTGGTACGTACTATATCTTCTGGCATTGCTATATTCAGGTACTGCCGTTTATTTCGGATATATATCCACATCAAAAATTAAGTCATATTGTATTCTCTGTCTTGTCAGTTACGCTATCAGTATTTCTTTGTTAGTATATAGTTGGATCATCCTGCGTCGTTTCTGTACAGATTCTTTACTTATTGGGCTAAGAAATGGGTTAAATTATATTATTAACTCTCGAAAACTCAAACTTTCCATTCTGTTTCTTTTTGGAGTTTTTATTGGCATTAAGTTCTATCTTCCTCACTACTGGCATTATTCTTTTTCTCCAAACACAGCTTCAATTCCTGCAGGAATGACTGATGATGGTCACCCTTGGATTGGTACGGCAAATCCGGAAATAATCATTCATGTTTATGCAGATTATCAGTGTTTTCAATGCAGTAAGATGAACACTTTGCTGCGTAAAGTAATAGTTGCCCACCCTGGAAAGATTCAGCTGATTCATCATCATTACCCAATGGACCACCAATTTAATAACATAATTGTTCCAGAACCATTTCATATAGGTTCAGGAAAAATGGCAATGATTGGTATTTATGCTGCGGCTAAAAATAAATTTTGGGAAATGAATGACGCCCTTTATGCATTGGGACGAAGCAAACAACCATTTAATACCAAGGCACTTGCTTCAACTACCGGATTCACCCCAGATGAATTGGCAGATGCTATCAGGAACACAAAAATCCGTGATATTCTCCTTCATGATATACGCCAGGGCATGAAATTACGTATAACTGGAACCCCCGCTTACGTGATCGACGGTAAGGTCTATCAGGGCACAATCCCGGCAGATATCCTTGAGGCGATCAAACAATGAGCTTGCCCAACCGGCTAAAAATTAAGCCTTCTTTTCGTGTGACATATGTTGTCTACGGTTTGACAGTTCTACTTATCCTCCTGTCTTTAGCCACAATACTGCTTGCTTATGTGCCACCCATAAGTCGTGACGCACTAACACATCACCTTTATGTACCAAGGCTTTATCTCGAACATGGCGGTATATATGAGATTCCTGAGCTGGAATTTTCTTATTATCCCATGAATCTCGATCTGTTATATATGGGAGCTATGTATCTAGGTAGTGACATATTGCCCAAGTACATCCACATGTTTTTTGGCTTGGCCACTGGGTATTTGATATATCGTTACATCAAAAAAAGTCTGCCTTCGCATTATGCCCTACTTGGAGCACTCTTTTTTTTGAGCATACCGATAATTGTTAAATTATCCATAACTGTCTACGTCGATCTGGGTCTCGTCTTCTTCACAACTGCAGCAATTCTTCTCCTTTTCAGGTGGATAGAGAGTGATTTCAGTACCCGTTATCTGGTTTTTGCCGGCTTTTGTTGTGGTTTCGCTGTTGGAACAAAATACAACGGCTTAATTGTATTTTTTTTACTGACCTTTTTTATTCCTTTTCTCTACATGAGAAATATATCTTCCAAACAAAGAGTCGCGGCACCAGCAATACAAGCTGCTCTACTCTTCATGGTATGCGCTCTGCTGACTGTATCCCCTTGGTTAATAAGGAATATGATCTGGACCGGTAACCCGGTATATCCATTATACAATGGCTTTTTCAACCCTCAGGCTATTGCTGACACCTTTTTATCTAGCGAGGAAACAAATATTCATGGTGTTTTTTCTACTAGGTATGTCCTATATAGGGAAAACATCTGGCAATTATTGTTATTACCGGTTCGGATTTTTTTTGAAGGCCAGGACAATGATCCTCGCTATTTTGATGGACGACTCAATCCATTTCTCCTCCTGCTACCGCTCTTTGCCTTTATGCAAGGAACAACAAAGGACAATAATAAACAAATTGAAAAAATCTTCCTTCTCTCTTTCTGTTTTCTTTATTTTCTCTTTGCCTTCAACACAGGGTCGTTAAGAATTCGCTACCTCGTCCCAATCATACCTTTTCTTGTCCTCCTGTCCATGTTCGGCCTTCACAACTTGGTGCAACAACTAAGCAGGCTTGTTTCCAATCGGTGCATACAAAAAACATTCTTACTTTTGCCGATAATTCTAATGTTGGTCTACAATGGACAGTACATCCACCAGCAGTTTAACTTGATCGAACCGTTTAGTTATATCAGCGGCCAAGTGACTCGAGTTGAATATCTGACAAGATATCGTCCAGAATATAAGGTAATTCAGTATGCCAACACCACCTTACCAGAGACGGCAAAAATTCTCTGCATTTTCATGGGCCGCAGAGGTTATTATATACAACCAAACCATATTTTTGAGGATAACATCAGGAGTCAATGGCTGTTAGCTTGGCTCGGGGAACCCGGTATGAGCGAAACCGAGATAGCCAAACGATTTAAAGAGCATGGAATTACTCACATCATGCTGCGAACAGATCTATTTCTACAATGGCTTCAGCAAAATCTTACATTGGACAGACAAAACCTTACAGCTAAACTGGCTAAAGATAATTTTATTCCACTCTTTTCAAATTTGAATTATTCTTTGTATAAGATTAAAATCTAAAAAATTAACATTGCTAAGAAGCAATCTGCTAAAATGGCACCAACCAAAAGGTGTTGCTAAAAAAGATTATTTATCACATCTTGTTTTAACTTTTCTATAGAGAAACTCTTAAAAAATAAACACATTTAATGAGTACACACAATATTTTAATATTTACAATTATGTCTCATGAAACGATGCTAAAATTTTCTACAAGGCTGTATAATCAGATAGTCGAGGTCCTTTAACCATGGCACCAATGTCAAAATATAAATATACGTTAGTAGGGATCATGCTTATTGTAGTCGTTTTTTTAATATACTCAAATACGTTCCAAACTCCTTGGATATTTGATGACTACCATAGTATAAAATATAACGAAAAGATACAAATCAGCAACTTCTCATTAGAAAATATAAAAGGAAGTTTTTTCTCCTACCAATCCACTCCAGAAAAGCTTTATCGTCCTTTATCTTGCTTGACATTTGCGCTTAATGCTTTAATAAGCGGGCAAAATGTCTTTGGGTATCACTTTGTGAATATTTCAGTTCATGCAGCAACTTCACTGACCCTAATGTGGTTGCTAGTTCTTGTTTTTAAGACGCCAGCATTTACAAAAATGTCCGAAAGAGAAAAGAATTTTATTATTGCACTAGCAACTATTTTATGGACAGTTAATCCTATTCAGACTCAGGCAGTAACCTACATTGTTCAGCGAATGGCTGCGCTATGCGCTCTTTTTTCATTTATGTCGCTCGGCTTTTTTATCAAAGCCCGACTTGCTGAATTTTGGAAGAAAAAAATTTGTTATATTGTTTGTTGCATAACAGCATTTATGTGCGCTATCTTTTCTAAAGAAAATGGGTTTATAACTTTTCCTTTAATTCTGGTATTAGAATATTTTCTTTTCAGAAAAGGTGACTATAAAATACTTCTTAAAAAAGAATTTATACTCGCTTTTTTAATTTTTATACTCCTAATCACCTTTTATTTTACTTACTCTGACATTTTTTCTAATCTTCTGAAACTGAATGAAAAAAGATCCTTTTCCCTTACGGAGAGGCTTCTCACACAACCAAAAATCTTACTATATTATTTGTCTCTTATATTTTACCCCTTACCTCAACGTCTTTCTCTTGAGCATGAAATAATTATATCCACCGGATTATTTTCCCCCCCCCTGACTTTTTTATACTTGATTGTTTGCGTTTCTTCTTTCTGTGTATGCATTTTTTATAAACGAATCAACTTGTTAATAAGAATTGGCATTGTGTTCTATTTCATCGCTCACGGCATTGAATCAACTATTATTCCTCTTGAAATGATTTTTGAACATAGAAATTATCTACCATCAGCTTTTCTTTTTCCTCCTGTAGCTTTCTATCTGTACCGATTGTACGATCATTTTAGATTGAGAAAAGTGTTTATGTCGACAATTATCATATCTTTTATCACCATCATCATTTTTATGTCTAGCCTCGCTACGTATTCCAGAAATTTTGATTGGTCCGATAGTGAGACAATATGGTATGATGCAATGAATAAAGCGCCTGGAAATTCTCGACCAAAGCAATCTATGGGATATGTGATTGGAATGAAAAATCCTGAAAAGGCCTTGAATTATTATTCAATGGCATTAAACGGATTTATGCATAGCCCAAAAGAAGAAACAGCGTCAACATTAGCCAATGCTGGACTAATTTTTTTTCATCTGCAAAATTATGAAAGAGCTCGACATTTTTTTAAGCTGGCAACAGATAAAGATCCTAAATTTATGTTAGCTAATCATTTCCTAATAGAAACGTATATGAAGGAAGGCAAATGGGATAAAGCAATTCAGGCGATTGACGATAGTCTTACTCCAACCACGTTCAAAACCCAAAAATCTGCTTGTCTTCTACATACTGGAGATTATATACAATCGCTTAGTCTAAGTAGAGAAAATTACAGGAGCAATCCAGACAATCTATACTCATTATTGAACATAGCAGAATCTCTCAGTCTAGCAGGCTATCACAACAAAGCGAATTTATTTTATAACATATATGTCGCTAAGAAACCCAATGATCCACAAGTATATCTAAGAATGTCTAAAAATTATTATTTAAATAGAGATTCTGAAAAAGCCTTAAAAGTATTAACTGCTTTTTTTCGAATGACAGGGATTGAAAAAACTAAAAGTTCTATAGAAAACTTAATAAGCGACACTCAAGCGCCACTGATAGTAGATGATAAAATGATAATTTTTATTCAAAACAATTTTGAAATTTATAAGAATAAATTTCAGATCAGATAATTGTTTTAAATGTTAAAATTTTACCCGCCGCAATTATCATCGAAAATTTTGTTCAAGACTTACTTGCTTACAGCATTCATTAATGATATCGTTCGTAAATATGAATATGGTTCTTAAAAACTATAATCGACATGCAACAGATTTTAACAAATTTTCGCTAAATTCTCTACCAACCATAAGGTCTTACATTCATGTTTCTTGATAAAGTAATAGCTGTTGTCATCCCCGCCTATAACGAAGAAAAGCTTATTGATAAAGTGATTAATACCATGCCGGCCTATGTCGATTATCTTGTGATCGTTGATGATATGAGCCAAGATAACACCGCAGGTGTGGTGAAGAAAATAGCAGAGAGCAATGAAAAAATTGTTTATATTCAGCATAAAGAGAATCAAGGAGTCGGGGCCGCTATTGCAACGGGGTATAAGTGGGCAAGAGATAACCAGATCGATGTTACAGCAGTAATGGCTGCTGATTTCCAGATGGACCCAAACGACTTGGAGCGCATTTTGGGCCCCGTTTGTAATGATAATTGCGATTACACTAAAGGGAACCGACTTTTTCGCGGAGAATCCTGGAAGATGATCCCACACCATCGATATCTTGGTAACTCTTTTCTCTCTCTCCTCACCAAAATCGCATCAGGCTACTGGCATATTGCAGATTCCCAAAGCGGCTATACTGCCATTTCCTTACCGGCTCTCAAAGCCATTGATTTGGAATCAATCTATCCACGCTATGGCATGCCTAATGATCTTCTGATTAAGCTCAATATTTCAAACTTCAGAGTTAGAGATATATCTACCCGGCCAGTCTACAAAGTAGGGGAAGTATCTGGAATTAAAATTCGTAAAGTCATTTTTACTATTCCTTGGATTCTTTTAAAAGGTTTCTGGGCTAGAATGTTTCAGAAATATGTAATTAGAGATTTTCATCCGCTCGTTTTTTTCTATTTTCTTGGGTTATTCTTCGGTACTGCCACTTTAATACTCTGTGCACGTGCATTTATTCTTAAGCTCACTGGAGGTTATTTTCCACCCACAACACTGTTGACAACGATGTTTTCCTTTTCGGCATGCAGTCAATTTACACTCTTTGCTATGTGGTTTGATATGGAAGCCAACAAGGAACTAAAGTAGTTTCTGAGAAAATTTCATCCTAAATTGCTAATAATTAATTACACAATGTTTAATAAAGAAATGTCAACAATGAAGCAAGATCATCACCACATTGTTTATAAAAGTTCAAATATTATTGTTCGTTTTATTGGAAAAAGATTCGCTGATTGCATCACATCTTTGCTACTTGAAATACAAGCACCTAATAAACAGGGACTTGATATAGGTTGCGGAGAAGGACATCTCACTAACCAGCTCATGAATCGTAAATGTATAAAATCAGTTATTGGCTGTGATCTCAACTTGGACGATCTTCTCTATGCGAGAAATTCATTTCCTCATCTAACTTGTATACAGGCAAAAGGTGAAATATTACCAATTGGCGACTCAACCATTGATTTTATCATTGCCACAGAACTCCTTGAGCATGTAGAAAACCCTCGTTTATTACTGAGGGAAATAGTTAGGGTTTTGAAGCCAAAAGGCAATTTGATAGTATCGGTGCCTAATGAACCCTATTTTCATTATGGAGCACTATTTATGGGCAGTCATGTAAAGCATTTAGGTAAAAATCCTGCTCATCTTTCATTTTGGGGTAAAGAGAAATTTAAAAACTTATTACTGGAATTCATGACAATTGAAAAGTCACAAACAGTCTCTTGCTTTCCGTGGCAGATCCATCTCTGCAAGAAGTTTCTAGAAGACAGCACGTCTATTTCCTATCAATAGGATACTCGCTATTGATGAATTAATTAACTTATTATTGATGAAGTTTTTACGAAACAAATGGCTTTCTATTGGATTTACAGCAGCATTAGTTACTGTTGTTGTAATTATCTTCTACCGAAATAAGAAAACAACAATAGACATATTATTCAGTACGGATCGCACTTGGATTTTAATGGGTATTGCATGTTATGGTTGTAATTATTTGGCTAGAGCTTATCGGATACACATTTACCTGAAAAAAAAATTGCCTTTTTTCCCAGAGTGCATAAAAATCACTAGCTTTCACGGGTTCAACTCTTATTTTCTTCCTTTCAGAAGTGGTGACCTAACACTTCCGTTTTTACTCAATTTGTACGGAAAAATTTCACTTACACAGGGCACCAGAATTCTCATCCGAGCCAGAATACTTGATTTATTTAGTTTAGGTATCTTGCTCACTTTTACATCTTTTTTCTCAACACTACAGATTGATGCCATATATCGAGCGATCTTTTTGGCTTTTGCCCTATTCCTTTTGCTTTTTCCATATATTGGTGTGTATTTAATTAAAATAAAAAATCACTACTTCCCTGCCAAATTTAGCTTTTTATTGCTCTCAGAATCACCCCAAACACCAAATTTCTTAGAAACTGTTATCAGCCTAATCATCTGGTTTTGGACAGGAGCAACACTGTTCTGTGTGGTTCATGCCTTGAAAATAAGCTTGTCTTTTGTTGATATTTGGTTTCTTGTTGCAGTTCAGCTCCCTTTACAACTTCTTCCTTTACAAGGCATTGCTGGTGCTGGTAACCATGAGGCAAGTTGGGTTGTTGCTCTTGGAATATTAGGATATACAGCATCTGAGAGTTTAATTTTAGCCATCTCTTCACATGTCATTCTCATCTGCTACGTGGCGACTCTTGGAGTTGTTTCTATTATTTTACCTCTTTCCACCCCTAAATAATGTAACTACTACCCGTTGATATTATTTCCTTCCTATCAGTATCACCACCAATACTATTTTGAAAAACTGCGTTTTGATGCCAAGTATAATTTTGAACATCGTTCACAAAAATGGTAGTAGACATGGCTTATTTAACTCTCTCATAACGCAGCTGAGATATCTGCTCTGAAACCAAGCCTATCATAAAGATGACAATCGACGTCGTAATAAGCAGGGCCGACATATTGGTAAACCGCCCTTCTGTAACAAAGGCAAAACAGTAATATCCCAACCCAACCCAGAAAAGCAAAACACTTATAGGTAGAAAAATACGAAACGGTGAATAGAGTGTGGCAATTTTTGAAATTATCAGGAAAAAGCGAATCCCATCTTCGACAAGGCGTATTTTGCTTTTACCCACTCTTTTTTTAGATTCAATGGGCAGGTATTTGATACTTCTACCACTACGCAGATAGGACATAGTCAGGGTGGTTGGATACGAAAAGGTGTTTGGCAAAAGATAGATGTACTGTGCGGCAGTACTCTTTCTAACCATTCTGAAGCCTGATGTCAGATCTTCTATTTTGAATTTCGTCACAT